>PLXL01000184.1 GCA_003153215.1 Candidatus Dormiibacterota bacterium | reverse complement strand
AGCCGTGCTGCGGGGCCGCGGCGCCGGCGCGCACGCCCTCGGGTTCCGGGTGCCGGCTGCCGCTCTGGGGACGGCCGACGAGGACGGCCAGGATGGGCCGGCGGGGCTGCCGCGGCCGCAGCCAGCCGGCGACCAGCACAGCGGTCCCGCCGGCGCAGGCCAGCAGCAGGGTCGGCATCCAGCCGAGCCGTGGGGCGGCGGCGACGGCGAGCAGACCGCCCGCCAGCATCCCGGCGTAGCCGAAGAGCCACACCGCGCCACTCGCCTGGCCGAGTCGGTGCGACGAGACGATGCGGGCCATCTCGGTCATCGCCAGGATCTCGTAGGGGGCCGACGCGAGGCCGCTCAGCCCAGCCAGTCCGACGTCGACCCACGCAGACCCGACCAGGGCGAAGGCTCCGAGCGGGATCAGCTCGCCGAGGGTCAGCAGGGCCATGGTCCGCGATCCCAGCCCCCGCTTCCGGGTCCGGAGGAGCGCCAGGGCGCCGATCATGTTGCCGGCCCCGATCGCCGCGTACACCCAGCCGGCTGACGCCGCACTGCCGAAGCGCTCCTGCGCCGCCGCGGGGAGGACCGCCTGGAGACACGTGATGGTGGCGAAGATGCCGAGCTGGGCGAGCGCCAGCTGACGGAGGAAGGGTCGATGCAGCACCAGCCCGATCCCGGCCCAGGGACCAGCCCCACCGTCCTCCTGCTCCGTCGTGGTGGCTTGGCCGAGGCGGGGCAGGCCCGCGAGGAGGGCGGCCAGGGCCAGGAAGGTGAGGGCGTCGGCGGTTACCAGCCAGGCGGCCGAGCCTGTCCCGAGGAGGCCGAGGAGTCCGGCGGCGATCCCGGGACCGACGACGAGGGCCACTGAGTCCACGGTGCCGACCGCGGCGTTGAGCCGGGCCAGTCCCGCCGCCGGCACCAGCCGCGGGATCGCCGCCTGGCCGGCGGGTTGAGCGGCCCCGCCGGCGGCCTGGGTGAGAGCCAGGAGCGCCAGGACCAGCGGAATCGCGTCGGCGCGGAGTGCCACCGCCAGCGCGCCGGTGATGCATGCCCTGAAGACGTTGAGGGCGACGAGCGTCGGCACGGGGCCGAAGCGGTCTGCGAGGTGCCCGCCGGCCAGCGTCCCCACCGGCCGCGGCGCCACCCGGAAGAGGATCGCCATGGCGGGGGCGGCGAGGCTGCGGGTGAGGGTGTAGAGGGCGACTGCGACCGCCACCGTGGTGAGCCAATCGCCGCAGTTGGAGATGGTGCGGCCGGCCACGAAACGGGTGGCCGCTCGGGGCCACATCTGGGGCCTACCGGCCGGACGCTCCGGCCGCGCGGCGGGAACAGTCGACATCTGTATCTCGGTCCGTTCGTTGCCGGCAGCCCTTTCCGGGCCCGACCCTATCGGTCGAGGCCCGGGCTCCCCGGCGCCGGCAAGGGGAAGGTGGGCGGACGCCGGATGTAGGTCGCCCTGCGGCGCCCGCCCGAAGGGGATGAGGAATTTCTGTGGATCAGCTCCAGCCGTTGAACACGTCGCATACCTCTCGCTCTTCTGGACACGCGACGGCCGGGTCCCTGTCGTGAGCCTGCCGTTTGCGTGTGCGGCCTCTGCGGTCTGCGCCACCCATGGTCATTCCGGAGCGCGAAACGGCATAGACGCCGATGTCCCCAATTGGGCGAGCGAATGCACTCGAATTTGCTGCCGTCTGTCAGTGCACCGACTGCTGGCACGGCGGAGGGATACGCCTGCACTACCGCGGCCGACGCAAATGCACTACGACCGGGCTGTGGTCCCTTCCTGGGGGGGCAGGGAGGGCTGATGGTCGGCCGGAGGCGGCCGGAGTCGCCGGGCCCGGCCGCGAACCCTCAGCTCGTCGTGAGCCCCGGGCTGCGCCGTCCCATCGGCCGGGTGCCGGTCACTTCCAGCACGCCTGCCTCCGTGGGCCGGGCGAGCCACCATCCCTGACCCAGCTCTGCGCCCAGGTCCCGGGTCTGGCGGGCCGCCAGCTCGTTCTCGATGCCCTCGGCGATGACGGATGCCCCGCTCGCGCGTGCGAAGGAGACCACCGCCTTGATCGCCGCCCGCGACCCCGCGTGGGATGCGGTCATGGTCAGGCTCCGGGCGATCTTGATGAACTCGGGGTTTGCGGCGGTGAGCAGCTCCAGCGTCGAGTGCCCCTCGCCCACGTCGTCGAGGGCAAAGCGCACCCCGTGGTTGCGGTAGGTGGCGAGGACCTGGCGCACCCGGGCGAGATCGCTGATGATCTCCCGCTCGGTGATCTCCAACACCAGCTGATCGGGCCGACCCCCCGCCGCCTCNNGGGGCACCGGCGATGGCGAGCCTCCTGCAGAGCCAATCCAGGTCGCGTATCCGCCCGCTCCGCTGCGCCTCCGCGAAGAGGTCCTCGACGCTCTCTCCGGCCCGCATCTCGGGGGGACGGGCGAGCGCCTCGTGCCCGATCACACTCCCGTCGTCCAGGCGGCAGATCGGCTGGTAGACGATCCGCAGGTCGTGATGGCGGATGGCGCGGTCGACTCGGGCCGCCCACTCCGAGCGGCGTGAGGGCCCAGGGACGAGGTCGATGGTGCCGCCGGAGACCCGGTCCCGCCCCGCCTCCTTGGCCCGGTAGAGGTGGGAGTCGGCGAGACGCGCCACCCCTCGCGGGTCGTCGCCGGGTTCGCCGGCCGCCCAGCCCACGCTGACCCGCGCCTGTCCGTGGGGGACCGAGATGGCATGCACGGCGTTGCGCAGCCGTTCCGCCGCCGCCGCGGTCTCGTCGGAGCCGATGCCGACCATGAGCGCCGCAAACTCGTCCCCCCCGACGCGTGCCACCACGTCCCAGCCGCGCAGGCTGGAGCTGAGCGTCTGCCCCACGGCCCGGAGCATCGCGTCTCCCGCCTCATGGCCGAATTCGTCGTTGACGTTCTTGAGGCCGTCGACGTCGACGGCGCAGACGGCGAAGCGCTGGCGGGGGATGGTCGCCAGCAGCCGGTCGAACTCACGCCGGTTGCGCAGCCCGGTGAGGGGATCGGTGGCGGCGACGTCGGCCAGCCGGGCCATGCTCTCGCGGAGCGCCGCCTCGGTCCGCCGCCGCTCCAGGACGTGCCCGAGCTGGCGGCCAAAGTCGACCATGACCTCGACGACCGCGGGCCGGAGCGCCGCCGCGCTGGGGCCGAAGACGTCGATGACCCCGACNNGTCAGCCGCGAGGTCGCCGATGATCACCGGCGCCGCGGCCGACCAGACCCGCCCGGGCAGGTCGCTGCCGAGCCCCAGCTCGAGGTCCCAGCGCTCCCGGTGGAAGTCACCCAGCTCCGTCGCCGGGGCCCACCAGGCGGCACGCCGGACGAGCACGCCGCCATCGCGGTCCAGCAGCCACGCCTCTCCGCCCCACATCCCCAGGGACCGCGCCACGGTCTCGAGGATGCGCGGGGCGCCCGCCTCGAAGTTCGGCGCGGAGTTGAGGATGCGGGCGATCGCGACCTGCATGGCCCGCAGCTCGTCGGAGAGCCGCCTGGCGCTGATGTCACGGACGAGGAGCACCACGCGCGGCCTCCTCCGCACGCGCACGGTCCGGGTCGCGATCTCGAGAGAGAGCGGGCGGCCGTCCTTGGCGACCATGCGCAGGGGGAAGCTCCGCCCGCCGGTGGTACCGATGACAGCGGTCAGGCGCGCCACTCCCGCCTCACGCTCCTCTGGCGGGAGCAGGGGGGCGAGCGAATCCATGGCGAGCAGCTCGTGCGGCTCGTACCCCGTGGTGGCGGCCCATGCGGCGTTGACCTTCACCGGGCGGCCCCCCTCCAGGACCACCAAGCCCTGCCCGAGGTCACCCATCGCCCCCGCCAGTGACTCCCCGAACCGCGCCTCGTCACCCAGCCGCCCGCGGGATCGACCCCACGCTCGGGCCCGGCTCAGGGCGGTGGTCAGCAGGCGCGCGGGCAGGTACCGCTCCGCGGCCGCGACCCGTCCTGACAACGCCATACCTCCGGCCACTCAGGCTCGAGCCCAGCCGCTCTCCACCCGTCTGTGACCAGTCCTTCCACCGATCGTATGGACGTGGCGGGCACGAGAGATGACGCCAGGGTGAATTCTTCGTGAAGCCGCCGAGGGTCGCCCCCCCCGCGACTCCGCCATCGCTGTTATGGCCGAGGGAACCTACGCCACCCGGGTCACTCGGCCTGGCTCGTCACTCCGCCCGTCACCCGGTCACCCGGCGCCGGCGGTCACCTCCGCGATCGCCCCGGCCACGGCCGCGACGAGGATCTCCGCCTCGGCGTCGGTCATGGTGAGNNGGCCGGTCCGGAGCGCCGGGTCGAGGGGCGTCCCTCCGTCCCGGAGCTCGATGCCCGTCATCACCCCCCTGCTCCGGATCTCGAACACGCCCGGCAGCGGAGCCACCCGCTCGTTGAGCAGCCCGGCCAGCTTGGCCGCCAGCCGCCGCGCCGATCTCAGGGTGTCCTCCTCCTCGAAGAGCCGCAGTGAGGCGCGGGCGACGGCGCAGGCCACCGGGTTGCCGGTGTAGGTGTGGCCGTAATAGAGGGTGCGGTGCTCGGCGTAGGGGGCCGTGAAGCGGTCAAAGAGCTCCTCGGTGGTGAGCACCGCGGAGAGCGGGAGGTACCCGCCGGTCAGTCCCTTGCCCAGGCAGAGGATGTCTGGC
>PLXL01000201.1 GCA_003153215.1 Candidatus Dormiibacterota bacterium | reverse complement strand
ATCAACGAGCCGCAGGTCCCGGCCGCGGACGACTTCGGCTCCCTGCTGGCCGCCCCGGTGTGGCGGCAGATGGCCGAGCAGATGATCGACTACTACCACCTCACCCCCTGAGCCTCGCACCTTCTCCGCGCTCGCCCCGGCTGTGGCACCATCCGGCGGTGCTCCTCGCCGATTCGCTCGCCGACCTCCTCGGCGGCCGGCTCGAGGCCCCGCCGGGCGCCAGCCTCGAGATCTCCGACCTGGTCAGCGACTCGCGGAAGGTGACCCCCGGCGCCGGCTTCGTCGCCCTGCCCGGTGAGGCGATGGACGGCCACGCCTTTGTGGCCGATGCCGCCCGCCGGGGCGCGGCCCTCGCGGTGGTGGGGCAGACCTTCCGGCCGGGGCCGGAGGCGCCGCCCCTCCTCATCCGGGTCGCCGACACCGCCGCCGCGCTCCGCGCCGCCTGCTCCCGCCGCATCTCCCAGCTCGGGGCCACGGTGGTGGGGGTGACCGGTTCGGTGGGCAAGACCACCGCCAAGGAGATGTGCGCGCTGGCCCTCTCCGGGCGGCCGACGGCCAGGACCCCGGGGAATCTCAACACCTGGACCCAGATCCCGCTCCACGTGCTCCGGCTGGAGCCGCCGGTGGAGCGGCTGGTGGTCGAGATGGCGATGACCGCTCCCGGCGAGATCGCCGATCTGGCCGGCTTCACCCATCCCACCTACGGGGTGCTGCTCAACGTCGGCCAGGCCCACATCGGCCAGCTCGGCTCCGAGGAGGCGATCGCCCAGGCCAAGGCGGAGCTGCTCGCGGCGCTCCCCTTGCAGGGCGCCGCCATCCTCAACGCCGACGATCCGCGGGTGGTCGGCGTCGCGGCGCAGAGCCCGGCCCCCATCCGCTGGTTCGGGGAGGAGAGCTCCGAGGCCACCTGGCGGGTGGAGGACATCGCCCCCGATGGCGCGCTGGGCAGCCGGGCCGTCCTGGTCGGTCCCGACGGGCGGGCCCCGATCCGCCTGCGGGCTCCGGGGCGCCACCTCCTCTTGGACGCCGCCGCCGCGGCTGCCGTCGCATCCTGCTTCGGGGTCGGCATCGCCGAGGCCGCCAGGAGGATCGGCGAGTTCGCTCCGGCCGAGCACCGTGGCGAGGTGATGGCCGGCCTCCGGGGCTCCACCCTCGTCGACGACAGCTACAACAGCAGCCCCACCTCCCTCGCGGCCGCCCTCGAGGGGCTCCGGGTCAGCGGGGCCCCCGAGCGGCTCGCCATCATTGGCGACATGTTGGAGTTGGGCGACCGCACCCTGTCCGCCCACCGCGAGGCCGGGCGTCACGCCGCCGGGGCCGCCACCCGGCTGATCGCCGTCGGAGAGCAGGCCGAGGTGGTCGCCGCCGCCGCGGTCGCCGCCGGAATGCCCGCGGCCGCGGTCGCCCAGGCGGCGGACGCGGATGGTGCGGCCGAACTCGCCCTCCCGCTCCTCCGCCCCGGCTCGGTGGTCCTGGTCAAGGGAAGCCGCGGGATCGGGCTCGAACGGGTCGTGAAGCGCCTTTTGGCATGAGCCACGCCATCATCGTCGCCGCCGTCTGCTTCGTCGCCGGCGTCGCCCTCTACCCGGTGCTGATCACCATCCTGGCCCGTGCCGGGGCGGGACAGATGGTGCAGGCGTACAACCCCTCGACCCATCGGGCAAAGGCGGGGACACCGACCATGGGCGGCATCCTCTTCTGCCTCATCGCCGTCGCGGTGTGGCTGGCCACCGACCGCACCCAGGCCGGCTTCGTGATCGCCTTCGCGCTCGTCGGCGGGGCGGCGGTGGGATTCCTCGACGACCTCGCCAACGTCCGCGGGCTCGGCTCATTGGGCCTGCGGGTCCGGCAGAAGCTGGTCCTTCAGATCGTGGTCGGGGTCGCGGTCGGATTCGGCCTGCACGCCGTCGGCGCCACCGCTCAGGCCCTCCCCCTGGCCGGGATGGTCAGTCTCGGCTGGGCGATCGTCCCGCTCTCCGCCATCGCGGTGGTGGCCACCACCAACGCGGTCAACCTGACCGACGGGGTGGACGGCCTGGCCGGCACCTGTGTCGCCATCGCCCTGGTCGGCGCCATCGTCGCCTCCCTCTGGCTCGGTGCGGGGAGCGCCGCCGCCCTCGCCGCCGCCCTCCTCGGGACCATCGCCGCCTTCCTCCTCTACAACTGGCACCCCGCCCGGATCTTCATGGGCGACACCGGGGCCCTCGGTCTCGGAGCCGCCCTGACCGCGATCTGCGTCGAGGCCCACCTGCTCTGGCTGCTGCCCCTGCTCGGCATCGTCTTCGCGGTGGAGACGGCCAGCGTCATCGTCAACGTCACCGCCATCACTCGCTTCCATCGCCGCGTGTTCCGGGCCAGCCCGCTCCACCATCACTTCGAGAAGATGGGTATCCGCGAGGAGCGCCTGGTGCTGCTCTTCGCGGCCGGAGCCGCGGTCGCATTGACCCTCACCCTGCTGACGGTGCACGTCGTCGCGTGACCTGGGCTGCTCGTCGAGCGCGCGCAGCACTGACGTCGCAATGCTTCGCCACAAAGCCGCCGCGTGCGTAACAATGTCCGCCTGGCCTGATTCCCGCAACCGTCCCCCCCACGTCACCGCACCGCAGGAGCCGCATGGCCGTCCAGACGTCCCCGACGCGCAGTCTCGACCTGCCCATTCGCAGGGCCAGGGTCGAACTCACGCCGGCGACGCGGGGGCTCGCAGCCGTCGATGGATGGCTGTACGTCGTCATCGCCGCCATCTGCGCCTTTGGCCTGGTGATGGTCTACAGCGCCTCCGAAGTGCTCGCCTATCAGCAGACCGGCAATCCCAGCTACTACTTCGAGCGCCAGGTCGCCTACATGGTGGTGGGCCTGGCCGGGATGCTGGTGCTCGCCCGGCTCGACTATCACCACCTCCTTCGCTTCTCCCGCGCCATCGGGCTGATCACGGTGCTGATGCTGCTCGCCGTGCTGGTGCCCCACATCGGCATCCAGATCAATGGAGCCCGGCGCTGGTTCAACCTCGGGATCATCGAGCTGCAGCCGTCGGCGGTGGCGGCGCTCGCGGCGATCGTCGTCCTGGGCCGGTGGCTGAGCGATCGGGGCACGCTGGTCCGGAGCTGGCGGGGGATCCGCGACTACGTCATCCTGCTCAGCATCCCGGTCGCGCTGATCCTCGCCGAGAAGGACCTGGGGAGCACCGTGGTCATCGCCGCCGTGGGCGGCATCCTGCTCTTCCTGGCCGGCGCCCGCTACCGGCACCTGATCACCCTGCTGGCCATCGGGGGGGGTGTCGGCTGGCTCACCGTCCTCGCCGAGCCCTACCGGCTCAGCCGGATCACCTGCTTCGGCCAGTCGGTGAGCGACACCTCGCTGGGCACCTGCTGGCAGGGCACCCAGGCTCTCTTCGGGCTGGGGCGGGGCGGTCTCACCGGGGTCGGGCTGGGCAACTCCATTCTGAAGTACGCCTGGCTCCCCGAGGCCCACACCGACTTCATCTTCGCGATCATCGGCGAGGAGCTGGGCCTGATCGGAACGGGGGCGCTGGTGCTCGCCTTCACCTTTCTGGCCTGGCGGGGGATCCGGGCGTCGCTGCGCGCTCCCGACCGCTTCGGGACGCTGCTCTCCGGCGGGATCACCGCCTGGATCTGCATACAGGCCTTCGTCAACGTCGCCGCGGTGACCGTGCTGATCCCGACCACCGGCATCCCGCTCCCCTTCATCAGCTACGGGGGCACCGCCCTGGTGATGAACCTGGCCGCGGTGGGGATACTCTGCAACGTGTCGGCGCAGGGCCGGCGCCCGGGGTCCCTGGAGAAGCGCAGCTTCTCTGGGGTGGTACGTCAGGGGGCTCTCAGTCGTGCGAACGTTGATCGCCGGGGGCGGGACGGGTGGGCACCTGATCCCGGCGCTGGCGGTCGCAGACGAGTTGCGCGCCGCTGACCCGGAGGGCGCCGTGCTCCTGGTCGGCAGGCGGGGCGGGGTCGCCGAGGCGCTCGTCGAGCGCACCGGGATCCCCCTGGAGACCCTGGAGATCCGCGGCCTCGATTTCGCCCACCCGGCGACGGTCGCCGGCTTTGGGCTTCGCCTGAGCCGGTCCGTGAGGGAGGCGCGCCGCCTGATCCGCCGATTCCGGCCGGACGTGGTGGTGGGGGCGGCGGGGTACGTCTCGGTGCCGGTGGTGCTGGCCGCCCGGCGCGAGCGGGTGCCCGTCCTCCTCCTCGAGCAGAATGCGCTCCCCGGCCGGGCCACCCGCTTCCTCGCCCGCCGGGCCGACGCCGTCGCCGTCTCCTTTCCCGGGACCGCCCGGCTCCTGCGCGGACGGGGGGTGGAGGTGACCGGCAACCCGATCCGACGGGAGTTCCGCGATGGGGCACCGCCGCTGCGCGACCGCCCCCAGCGTCTACTGGCGTGGGGCGGCTCGCAGGGGGCGCGGCGGATCAATCGGGCGCTCTGCGACTGCGCTCCCCGCCTGCTCCGTGACCATCCCGAGCTGGAGATCACCCACCAATGCGGCCAGCTCGACGAGGCCGAGGTGCTCGCCGCCCGCGCCACCCTCGACCCCGAATTGCAGCGCCGCTGGGAGGTGGCCGCCTTCTACGGCGACGCCGCCGCCCGGGTGGCCGCCGCCGACCTGGTGCTGATGCGCGCGGGCGGCTCGTCGCTCGCCGAGGTGAGCGCCCTCGGCCGCCCCATGATCCTGGTCCCCTACCCCCACGCCGGCGACCATCAGCGGCACAATGCGGTCCCCTACGTTGAGGCCGGTGCCGCCCTGCTGGTCACCGACGCCGAGTGCGACGGGGAGCGCCTGCGCGGCGTCCTCGAGGAGGTCCTCGGCGATCCCGGGCGCTGGCGGGAGATGGCCGAGAGGAGCCGGTCCATGGGGAGGCCGGAGGCGACCGCCAGCGTGGCGGCGATCGTCCGGCGCCTGGCGGGGGCCGGCCGGGCCCGGGGGACACCCCGTGCCGCCTGAGCCGCGCCCCCGCCACGTCCACTTCCTGGGGATCTGCGGCTACGCGGTGAGCGGCGCCGCCATCCTCGCCCAGCAGATGGGCGACCTGGTCACCGGCAGCGACGAGCACGCCTACCCGCCGGTCTCCGACATCGTCACCGCGGCGGGCATCCAGTGGGAGAACGGGCACGACCCGCGCAACCTCGACCGCTGGGGCGTCCCCGACCTGGTGGTCGTGGGCAATCAGGTCCGGCCCCTCAATGAGGAGTGGCTGGAGGCCAGGCGGCGCGGTCTGCCACTCAGCAGCGAGGTCGAGTTCTTCGTCTCTCTGACCGGGTCACGTCTCCGTCTCTCGGTCTGCGGCACCCACGGCAAGACGACCACCTCGGCGCTCCTCATCCACATGCTCGCGCGCTGCGGGATGGACCCGGGTTTCCGGCTCGGCTCGACCTCCCTCG
>PLXL01000239.1 GCA_003153215.1 Candidatus Dormiibacterota bacterium | reverse complement strand
GGCGCGGGCGGTGCGGGCGACGGTGGCGGTGCGGGGGCGTGGGCGGAGCCCGGCTTGGTCCCGGCGGGCACGGAGGGGCGGGAGCCTCCCCGGGCCTCGGCGTGCGCCGCAGAGCGGGCGCCGTTGCTTGGACCGGAGTCGAGGACCGCCTCCCGCGGGGCAGGGGACTTGATCCGCTTGGCGGGGCCGCGAGGGTGGCTCGGAGAGTCGGGGACGGGAAGGACCTGGGCGGCCGGGGCCGCTGGCACGCAGTCGGGCTGCCGGTACGCGAAGGCGGTGCCGACCCGGACCAGGTGGAAGCTCTCGGTGACCTGCCAGAGCGACTCCGAGTAGCCGAGGAAGACCCATCCGCGCGGGTCCATCGTGGTGCGGATCCGCTCCAGTGCCGCCAGCACGTCGGGGCGGTCGAAGTAGATGAGCACGTTGCGGCAGAAGACCACCTCCGCGCCGAGCGCCTGCGCCGGAGCCGGGTCGCGGATCAGGTTGTGCCGGAAGACCGTCACCTTCGACCGGAGCTCGGGGACGATCTCCCACTGGTCGCCGGCTCGGCGGAGGTACCGGCTGCGCTCCGTCTCGCCGAGCCCGGTGAGCTGCCGCTCCTCGTAACGCCCGCTGGCGGCCTGGCGGAGGGCGCGGGAGGAGATGTCGGAGGCGACCACGTGCCAATTCGCGATGCCGCTCTCGGCCAGCACCATGGCGATGGTGTAGGGCTCGTGTCCCCAGGCACAGCCGGCGCTCCAGACGGTGAGCGGGGAGTGCAGGGTGGGCACGACGTCGCGGCGCAAGGCGGCGACCTGGGCGGGGTCGCGGAAGAATGAGGTCTCCTGGACGGTGAGCTCGTCGAGGCAGGCCTGGAGCGCCGGCCCCTCGGCGGCGATCTCCTCGACGATCGTGGCGTCCGGCACGCCCCGCTGCGCCGCGGTGTGGTGGAGCCAGTAGTCGAGCCGGTACCGCTGGGCNNGCGCGAAGCACCGCGGCAGCGATCTCGGAGAGGGGCAGCACCCAGGCGGCACCGCCGTTGTCATGGGCCGCCTTGGGCATGCCGTAGACGGCCGAGGACTCCTGATCCTGGGCGATGGTGGTCGCGCCGCTGCGCCGAAGGGCGAGCAGGCCGGACGCCCCGTCGTCCCCCATCCCGGTGAGGATCACGCCGATCCCGCCCTCGCCGCCGCACTCGGCCATGCTGTGGAAGAGGACGTCGGCGGACGGACGGTGGAGGGTCACGGGCTCGTCGAGCAGCGACAGCCGGCGGCCCCGCCGCACGATGGCATGCAGCCCGGGCGGCGCCACCAGGACCACCCCGGGCCGGAGCTGGGCGCCGTCGACGGCGAGCTCGACCTCGAGGGCGGACTCGCGGCGCATCCAACCGAGGAAGCCGTCCACGAAGCCGGACTGCAGGTGCTGGACGACGATGACCGGGCGCTCCAGACCAACCAGGCCGGAGAGAACCCGGGCCAGGGCAGGGGGGCCGCCGGTGGAGGCCGCCAGTCCGACCACGCCATCGGAGCTGCGCTTCGCGCCAGCGACGGCGGGGCGCGGCTCCCGGATCACCAGTCGCCGGAGCCGCTCGCGGCGGCGCTGCGAGAGGTGGCCGAGGGCACGGAGCCGCTTGCGCAACTCCGCTCCGACCGCGAGATCCCACTTGGCGGGGTAGGTCATCACCTCCACGGCGCCGGCGACAACCGCCGCCATGGAAGTGTCGCGGCGCTGGTCGGACGGGACCATGAGAAGAATGGGCACAGGGGCGAGAGCGAGGATCTCCCGGACGAGGCCGGCAGCCTGGCCGTTGCCGGAGAGCCCGGACATGTCGAGGCTCACGATGTCGGGGTGATCCCGGCCGACGTAGGTCACGGCCTGGGTAGGGGGAACCTGGCCCACGACGCTGGCGTCGCGATCGGCCTCGACGGCCCGCGAGAGCTGGACGGCCCAGGGGCCGGTCTGCTCGGTGATGATCAGCACGCGCAGGACGTCCTTCACCGGCACGGCGCGCACCTCGCCGGCCATTCGTTGGCCGGGACGCCGGCTGCGGCGGGGCCGCGCCCGGATGCCCGCCTCAGTGCGCGCTGCATCGCGGCGTGCTCCAGCGCGCGATCCATGGCCGCCCGGCGCAACGCGCGGCTGAGGGCGGCCCGCCTCAACGCGCGGCCTTCGAATGCCAGCGTCACCGCTCTGCCCCCAGCAGCCGTTCCACCGCGGAGAGCAGCGCGGCCTGGTCAAAGCCGCTCTTGACGATATAGCCGTCAGCGCCGACATCCAGGCCGCGGCGGCGATCCTCGTCGCTCCCGCGAGAGGTGAGGATGATCACCGGCAGCGAGGCAAGCGCGGGTTGCTTCCGGATCGCTTCGGTCAGCTCGAAACCGTCCATCCTCGGCATCTGCACGTCGGTGAGGACCAGGTCGGGGCGCTCGTGGGAGATCTCGACCAGGGCCTCCTCGCCGTTGACGGCCACTCGCACGCTGTAGCCGGCGTTCTCGAAGATGGAGCGCTGCAGCTCGCGGACGGTGAGCGCATCGTCGACCACCAGGATGGAGGCGGCGCGCTGCGGGACGGTCTCCTCGTGGCCCCCTCCGCCGGCCGCCTCCTGCGACCGGTCGCCGTTGTCCATGCGGCGGGCCCGCTCGATCAGGCCCGCGGCCTCGAGCACCAGGAGGATGCTGCCATCGGGCTGGACGCCGGCCCCGGCCACCGCGGGCAGCCGGGGGACGAGCTCGCCGAGACCCTTGACGACGACGTCGCGCTGGTCGACGAGGTCGTCGACCCTGAAGGCGTGGCTCCGGGTGAGGCCGGCCACGACCACGGAGGGGCCGACGGCGCCGTTGCCGGTGCCGAGCACCGCGGCGAGGCTGCTGATCGGGACCGGACGGCCGTCCAGCATGGTCATAGCCCGCCCGCCCACCTGCGCCGAGGGCTGGGGCGGCAGCACCGCCCGGACCGAATGCAGCGGAATGGCGTAGGCCTGCCCGCCCGCCGTGATCACCAAGCAGCGGAGCGTCGCCATCGTGATGGGCACGGCGATCCGGAACTCCGTGCCTATCCCTGGGTCCGATCGCACCTCGATACGCCCGCGCACCGCATTGAGACTGGCCCGCACCGCGTCGAGCCCGACCCCTCGGCCGGAGACGTCGGTGACCTTGGTGGCGGTGGTGAGGCCCGACCGGAAGATGAGATAGAGGGCGGCCTCGTCGTCCATCTCGATTGCGCTGCGGTCGGTGCGACCGGCGGCCTCCCGGACCCGGGCGACGTCGATGCCGCTGCCGTCGTCGCTCACCGCGATGACCACCTCGGAGCCGAGCTGCATGGCGTGGAGCCG
>PLXL01000226.1 GCA_003153215.1 Candidatus Dormiibacterota bacterium | reverse complement strand
GCATCCTCACCGAGCCCAAGAACGCCTTCGTCATGCAGTACCAGAAGTTCTTTGCCCTAGACGACGTGGAGCTCGCCTTCCATGAGGGGGCCTTGCGGGCGATCGCCAAGCGAGCCCTGGCCCGCGGGACGGGGGCGCGCGGCCTGAAGTCGATCATCGAGGACGTGCTCCTGAACAGCATGTTCGAGGTTCCGAGCCGTCCCGACATCAAGCGCTGCGTGATCACCGAGCAGTCGATCCAGGATGGCGTGGAGCCTCTGCTGCTGACCGAGGAGCCGCGCCACGCGGACGCCGAGGGGGGGGAGGCGGCCGTCGCCGACAAGACCGCCTAACGGCGGCGCGTTTCCTTGATCTGAGCGCCCTGGGCGCCGGCCGGTTTCCGGCCGGGGCGTGGGGCCCCGAGCGCGGCCCGTATACTTCGGGCCACCCATGGAATCGAAGTTCGAGCCGGCGGAGGTCGAGCCTCGCTGGCGCCTCCGCTGGGAGGAGCTGGGGGTGGGCCGGGCGGACGCCGAGTCGGACCGTCCCAGCTTCACCATCGCCCTGCCGCCTCCCAACATCACCGCCCCGCTGCACATGGGCCACGCCATGGGGTTCTCCGTCCAGGACATCCTGGCCCGCCACTGGCGGATGCGTGGCGCCGAGGTCGAGTGGTGTCCGGGCACCGATCACGCCGCCATCGCCACCAACGCGGTGATCGAGCGCCAATTGGTCGCCGAGGGCACCAGCCGCGAGGCGATCGGACGCGCCGCCTTCCAGACCCGCGTCGACGCCTGGTATGAGGAATGCGGCAGCCGCATCTACGAGCAGATGCGCCGGCTCGGCTTCACCTGCGATTGGTCGCGCTCGCGATTCACCCTCGACGAGGCCTACGTCCGCGCCATCCGCACCGTCTTCAAGGCCCTCTTCGACGAGGGACTGATCTATCGGGGCCCCCGCATCGTCAATTGGTGCCCCCACGATCGCAGCGCCATCAGCGATGAGGAGGTCGAATGGATCGAGCACCACGACACCCTCACCCGCCTGCGCTACCCCGTGGAGGGCGGCGGCGAGGTGGTCGTGGCCACGGTCCGTCCCGAGACGATGCTGGGCGACACCGCGGTGGCGGTCAATTCCGACGACCGCCGCTATCGGGACCTGGTGGGCGGGCACGTCATCCTTCCCCTCACCGGCCGGCGGGTCCCGATCGTCGCAGACGCGGCGGTTGAGGTGGCCTTTGGCAGCGGTGCACTCAAGGTCACCCCCGGCCACGATCCCACCGACTACGAGATCGGCGTCCGCCACGGTCTCGCGATCATCAACGTGATCGGTCTGGACGGGACCATGGACGTTCCCGATCTCCCCCGTTTCCACGGCCTCACCGTGGAGGACGCTCGTCGCGAGGTCACCGAGGCCCTCCGTGAGCAGGGGGTGGTGGTCGGCGAGGAGCCCTACGTCCACGAGGTCAGCCACTGTGACCGCTGTCACCACGTGATCGAGCCGCTGGTGAGCGAGCAGTGGTGGGTGCGCATGCCCAGTCTCGCCGAGCCCGCCATCGCAGCGGTCGAGAGGGGCGATGTCGCCTTCCATCCGGAGCGGTATCGGGACCAGTACCTGACCTGGATGCGCGGCATCCGGGATTGGTGCATCAGCCGCCAGATCTGGCTCGGCCACGCCATCCCGGTGAGCAGGTGCGGCAACGGCCATCGCTTCGCCTGGGTGGAGACCCCCCACCACTGTCCCAGCTGCGGCACCGACCGGCTGGAGCACGACCCCGATGTGCTCGACACCTGGTTCTCGAGCGGCCTCTGGCCGTTCGCGATCTTCGGCTGGCCCGAGGATACCGGCGACCTGCGGCGCTTCTATCCCACCCAGGTCCTGGTCACCGCGCGCGAGATCATCTACCTCTGGGTGGCCCGGATGATCATGACCGGCCTCAGGTTCACGGGACAGAAGCCCTTCGACAACGTGATCATCACCTCGACCATCATGGCCCGCGACGGGACGCGGATGTCCAAGTCGCGCGGCAACGTCGTCGACCCCCTGGACATCATCGAGCGCTATGGCGCCGACGCCATCCGTGCCTGGGCCGGGGCGGTGGGCACGAGCGGTCAGGACGTCCGCTACGACGAGGAGCGGGTCGCCAGCTACCAGCGATTCGCCAACAAGCTCTGGAATGTCACCCGTCTCCTGGCCACTGCCATCGGCGACGGCGACCGGATCGCGGTGCGTCCGCCGGCGGTCCCGGCCCCGGCACTGCTGGCCGAGGACCACTGGATCCTCGGACGCCTCGCCGATGCGGTGGCCACCGTCGATCAGGCGATGACCCAGTACCGCTTCCATGACGCCATGGACCGCCTGTACAGCGTGATCTGGCAGGATTTCTGCTCCGACTACATGGAGATCGTGAAGGTGCGGCTTCGGAGCGGCGAGGACGGGCAGGGGAAGGAGGCGGCGGCTGCGACGGCGGTCACCGTCCTCGACTCCGCGCTGCGCCTCCTCCACCCCTTCATGCCCTTCGTGACCGAGGAGTGCGCGCAGCGGCTGCCCGACCCTGCTCCGAGCCTCCAGCACCGCTCCTGGCCCGCCGTCCTGCCCGAGTGGGGCGACCCGGGCCGGGCCGGCGACCGTGAGGGTGTCGACGAGCTGCTGGCGCTGGTGGGACAGCTCCGCGCTCGGCTCCAGGAGGGGGGCATCAGCGCGGCCGACAAGACCCGCCACCCGGTCGTCATCCGGGGCGGCAGGCCGTCCCTCTCGGCCGGCGACCGCCGTCGCATCCTCGAGGCCCTGGTCCGCGTTCGGGTCGTCGCCGGCGACGACGGGGGCGAGGCCCAGCTGGTGATAGCCGGCAGCTTCGAGGCCGAGCTGCGCCTCGCGGGAGGAGGGGAGGAGAGGCTGCGCCGCCAGCTCGACGACGTCGAGCGACAGATTGCCCGGCACCGTGCGCAGCTCGCCAACACCGCGTTCCGGGAGCGTGCTCCTGAGAGCGTCGTCCAGAAGGCCACCGACCAGCTCCGCGAGGCGGAGCTGCAGGCGCAGACCCTGCGCCGTCGCTTAGGGATCTCCGAATGAAGCTTCTCGCCGACACCAGCGCCTCGCTCATCTTCCTCGGCGTCCTCCTGCTCATCCTCTACGTGGCACTGCTCCTCGTGGCGCTGGCCTACAACGTGGTGCGGGACGCCCGGCGGCGTTCCACCTCGATCCCCTTCGCGATCTTCGCTTTCCTGCTCGCGTTCGTACCTCCCTTCCTGGGGGCCCTCATCTACCTGGTGATCCGTCCCCCGAGAACGCTCGCCGAGGAGCGCTCCCTGGCTCTCGAGCAGCAGATCCTCGAGGAGCCCGTCTCCGGCACGCCGGAGACCCGCCCCTGCCCGACCTGCGGGCGTGACATCGAGGAGGACTTCGTCATCTGCCCGTACTGCCGCACCCAGTTCGCTCGCAGGTGCACTGTCTGCGAGCGGAGGCTGCGGCTGGGCTGGCCGGTCTGCCCGTACTGCGCCACCGAGGTCGGCGCCCACGCGCTGTCCGCGGCTCCCCCCAGGGCGCCTGCCCCGCACTAGTGCGTGCCCTGCGGGACCCTGACGGGAGACTGCGCCGTTGCTGAGCGTGGGGAACCGGTCCGCCCTGGTCCTCGCCCTACTCCTCGCCGGGGCGCTCATCGCCTACCTCCTGCCGGCTCCGTGGCGGCGGACGCGCCGGCTGCTCAGCGGGGGGGTTCTGGTCCTGGCCGGGTGGGCAGCCCTGAGCATCGCCGCGATCACCACGAACGGCCCGATTGTCACAACGTTCGGACAGGCGGTATCGGGGGTCCCGCTGACTCTCCGCGCTGACCAGACCGGTCTGGCCCTGGTCTTGATCGCCCTCGTGGCCACCTTCTTTGCCCTCGGTGCGGCGGACCGCCGGCCCGGCGAGGAGGCGGCCCTCCTGGTCACGGCCGCCGGTGCGGCGCTCGCCGCCCTGGCCGGCAATGCGGTGATGCTCTTCGCCGGCGCGGAGATCGCCAGCCTCGGCGGACTTCTGCTGGCGACGGCGGCCCGAGAGCGCGTCAGCCGGGGAGCGGCCGTCGCCTTCACGATCCAGCACGTCTTTGCGCTCGGCCTGCTGGTGGCCGCCGTCCAGCTCATCGTGACCACCGGGACGAGCGATCCCTATGCGGTTCCCTCGGGCGCGGTCGGCCTCGCGGTGGCGCTGCCCTGGGGCCTGGCCGGTGCCGGACGCCTGCTCGCCGCGGGGTGGTGGCCGGGGGCTGCCGGGGGGCGGTCGACCAGGAGCTGGCTCGCCATCGGCGCGGTCCCCTGTGGTGCGGCGGTTCTGCTCCGGCTGGGAGCGGCCACCGGGGGTGCTTTCGACCCCGGCTTGACAGTTGTTCTCGCCACCCTCGGGACCGCCGCGGCTCTCTGGGGTGCCGTCGCCGCCTGGAGGTGGAAGCACGAGTCGCGCCGCGCGGGCAGGGCCCTCCTCACCGCCTCCGCCGGCACCCTGGTCGCCATCGCCGGGCTTCCCGGCGGCTCCGGCGGCTTTGCGGCCGGGGTGGTCGCCCTCGAGCTCGCCCTTCTGGCGGCGCCCGCCTGGAGCAGGCCGACCCTGCCCAGCCGCGGCGGCCGTGCCCTCGCCGCGACCGCGCTGGCTGCCGCGGGTGGGCTGCCCATCGGATTCGGGACCACGGCCATCGTTCTCGAGCTCGGCGCGGTCGCCTCCCTTGGCCGTCCCTACGCGCCGCTCCTGCTCGCCTTGGGGATGGCCGCCGTGGTCGCGGCCGGTGGGGGGGTGGTCGCGGCCCGGCAGGCCATCGGGCTCGCCGCCCTCCCGTCGCGGCAGGCCGCGGCGGCCCCCACGCCATCCGGCGACGGGGAGGTGTCACCGCTCCGCGAGAGCCCCCCCGGCGGAGAGGGGGCAGCGCCTCCCGGGCTGCTCCGGCGCGCGGTGCTGCCACGGCCCGATGCCGCGGTGGCTCTTGCTGTGGGGGCTGCCGCGGCGCTGCTGCCGGGGGTCGTGGGCGCGGTGCTTCTGGGTCCCCTGGTGGGCAGCGCCGCCCCCGTCGCCATCGACGCCGCCACCCTTCACGGGCCCGGAGGCCCATGGCCCGGCGGCTACCTCAGCCTCGCGCTCCTGGTGGTCCTGCTCGGGGTCGTGAGCGCCGGACTGGCCCTCGGGCTCCCCTTCCCCCACCCTGCGCACGGTGAGCGGGGGCCGCGGCCGCGGCCGGCCTGGATCGCCGTCGTTGGGGCCCGCCGGGCTCTCGGACCTCCCGCCCTCGGGCTCGGGCGCGGGCTGGCCCGCCTCGACGCCTGGATGGTGACCCAGCCCGGTCTCGTCTTCACCGTGGTCGTGGCGCTCGCCGCACTCATCGGTTTCCACTACCTGTGAACCAGCCACTCCTGGACCTCATCGCCTTCGCGGCCGGGGCTGTCGCCGTCATGGTCGACCGGCGGCGTGCTGTCTTGGTCACCTGCATCGCGGTCGCTCTGGGTCTGGCTCCCGCGGCCGCGATCTACGGTGGGGGCTGGGCGGCGGTCGTCGTCCTCGGAGCCGGCGCGGCCGGTGCCGTCGCCGGCCCGCTGGCCGGGTCCATCGCCCCGCGGATGCGCCCCCGTCCCGGNNGCTGCCGGCGTCATCGCCCTGATCGCGGCCTCGTGGGTCAGCTTCAACGTGCCCGTGGGTTCGGTCGCCCCAGTCCAGGGCGCGCTCTTCCCGGTCGCCTTCATCTTCACCTGCGGGGTGCTCCGCATCTTCCTCGCCCGCACCGTCACCGACCTCTCCGTCGGCGTGGTCGCCATCGGACTGGCGGTGAGCGTGGGCTGGCTGCTCCGGGCAGGTAGCGGCCCGCTCCCGGATGCGGCCGGCGTCATCGCCATCGTCCCCGTCGCGGGGGCGGTGGAGGGCTGGCTGGCCGCTCGGCGCCGTCCTCCGGCTTCCGCGGCGCGTCCATGAACGTCGTCTGGCTGGCCGCCGCCTGGGCCGGTATCGGGGTCATCGCTGGGCTCGGCCCGGCGCGCCTCCGCCGTCCCGTCGCCCTGATCGCGCCACTCCTGCTCGTCGCTCTCAGCCTCGCCACGGTGCAGGGCGGCGCGCGCCCGGACGAGCTGGGCGGTGGGGGTCTGGCGTTGCCCCGCGAGGCGGCCGGCTTCCTCTCCGCGTCCGCAGCCGCCCTCTGGCTCTGCCTGCTCCTGGCCGACCGCCTGGACGGCCGGGAGCTGATCGGGATCGGGACTGTCGGGGGGGCTGTGGTGCTCCTCCTCTCGACGGGGTCACCCCTCCTCTTCGGGGTCGCGGCCATGCTCGCCGTCGCCGCCCTCAGCCTTCGCTGGATCTCGGTGGCGCCGGGGCGAGCCAGCCTCGCCGGCGCCCGGGTGGCCGGCACTGGGGCGGCCGCGTTGATCGCGGTCAGCCTGCTCCTGCCAGCCGTCTCCCCCGCCGGCCAGCCCGGCATGGTGGGAGGCCTCCTGGTGGTCGGCGTGCTCGCCCTGGCAGCGGTGGTGCCGCTCGGTGGATGGGCGGTCGGTGCCCTCGCCGACGTGCCCGTTCCCGAGATCGCCACCTGGCTGGTCCTGCTCGCGCCAGCCGTCCTGCTCAGCGCCTTCGCCATCCCCGGCCCGCTCCCGCTTCTCGCGAGGCTCGCCTTCGAGCACACCATCCTCACCTGCGGTCTGATCAGTGCGGTCTGGGCCGGGGTGATGAGCCTCCGTGTCGGTCCGGCCACCCGCTACGGCCGGGTCGCCCTCGCTGACCTCGGCTTGGTGGCCGCCGGTGTCGGGACCGGGGAGGCGGCCGCCGTGGTCGGCGGCCTGCTGCTCATCCTCACCCACCTGGTCGTTGCCCCCATCCTCCTGCAGAGGCCGCGACCGGGCCTGGGCGCCCCCCGCCGCGTGGTCTGGCTCGCAATCTGCGGGCTTCCACCCTCCCCGGCGTTCTGGGGACGGTTCCTGATCCTCCAGGCGTGCGTCGCCGTCAGCCCCGGGGTCGCCGCCCCCTGCCTGGTTGCCGGGGGGCTAGTGACGGTGACGGCGGTCCTGACCGTCGCTCAGGGAGAGCCGGGGGAGGGGGCACGGGCGCCGTACCACCGGGTGCTCGCCGCCTGGGTGATCGCCGCGGTTGTGCTGGCCGTCGGCCTTCTTCCCATGGGTGCCGTTCACCTCGTCTTCGGTCCTGGCGCATGAACCCGCTGGCGGTGCTCAGTGCCGTCGTTGGTGTGGCCATCTTCCCCGGCGCGGCCTACGCGGGCCTGGTGGCGGCGCTGGTTGCCGTCGCCGGCCGCATCCCCGCCGGGCTCCGCCCCGCCCAGCTCGACGAGTTGATGGTGGCCGTCGGAGTCAGCGCCGCCTGCGGCCTGCTCGTGTTCCCGGGCTCGCCCCTCTTTGGCCTGCCCACCGGCGTGAGCCTGGTGGTGTTTGTCACAGCCCTCGCCGCGGGCATCGCCTGGGGCAGCGCGGAGAGGTGGCCCTGGCAGCGGCTGGCAGCCGGCGTCGCCGCGGTCGCTCCGCTCCTCGGACTTGCCTCGGCGGCGATGACGCTGGACCTGCGCACCATCGCGGCCGCGGGTGGCTCGGTGGGCGCAGCCCGGCCCTGGGCCGTCGCCGCCATCCTGCTGGCGGTCCCCGCCTTGGTCCGTCCGTTCGACCCCCACGCCGCCCGGGTGGGCCGGGCCGCGCTGGTTGCCGCGATCGGCCTGGCCTGCTTCTCCCTGGCCGGCTTCGCGCCCCTCGCGAGTTTCTCCGCCCCCGCGGTGGCCGCTCTCGGTGCCCTCGCCGTGCTCGCCTACGCCGGTCTGATCGGCGTTGGCCGCCGCCTGCTGGTGGTAGCCGGGCCGGCAATGGGACTCCTCGCCCTCGTGCCCGCCGCGGTCTCCCTCGGGATCGCGCTCCACTGAGCCTGCAGCTCCGGGGGGAAGAGTGGCAGAATTAGCGATTCAATCAGCGCAATCGAGACGCTCGGGTTCGGCTCACCCCCCAGACGATGGTAGGATCGTTCGTGGGTGGGGTCGCACGCGGGGGAGAGGACCGAGACATCACGCACGTTGCTGAGGGGCGCATGACCGACTCAGACGAGCAACTTCCCGGCGTTCGGGCGGCGTCCCCGTTCCGGCGCGGCGAGCCCCGGGTGCCGAGCGCACCGCCCGTCCGCATCGTCCTCGCCTCCTCCAGCCCCCGCCGGCGCGAGTTGCTGGTCCGGGCCGGGATCCGCTTCGCCGTCGTCGAGCCCTCACCGGATCCGCCACTTCCCCCTGGGATGTGTGCCGACCTCGGCTGCCAGCTCATCGCCCGCCAGAAGGCGGTGGAGATCGCGGAGCGCGTCGAGCCCGGCAGTTTCGTGGTGGCGGCCGACACCGTCGTGGTGGGGCCGCGCGGGCCACTCGGCAAGCCGGGCACGCCCGAGGCCGCAATGCGGATGCTCGCCGAGCTGCGGGGCCGGCGCCACACCGTCCTCACCGGGGTGTGCGTCCTGCGGGCCGGAACGGACGTGGAGGCGCTCGCGGTCTCGCGGTCGCTGGTCAAGATGCGCGACTTCTCCGACCAGGATCTGATCACCTACGTCGCGAGCGGCGAGCCCCTCGACAAGGCCGGCGCGTACGCGGTGCAGGGAGCCGGGGGAGACCTCGTCGAGGCGGTGAGCGGACGGGTCGACACGGTCGTCGGGCTGGATGTCGCCCTCACCCTGCGCCTGCTCGCTGAGGCCGGCTACCCCGATCCCCTTCCCAGAGCCACCGATGTCCCCCTGACGCCGCCGCGACGCGAGCGCCGTCCGCTGGCGCCCATGCGCGCCGCCCAGAGGGTGTGACCCGCCCCGGTGTGGGCCTGCGGGTCTCGCAGGGCCGGGTGACCTCCGAGGTGGATCCGGCACCGGCCGGCCGGGGGCGTGGTGCGGCCGGCGGCGGGTGTGCCCCGCGGCTGCGGAAGCTCTCCGGGCTGCTCGTCCTGCCCGCCATCCTCGGCGCGATGGCCTCGGCCGGCTGCGGAGCGGGCCACACCTCGCTGAGCGTCACCCTGGGACTGCCGCTGGGCGAGAGTTCGGTTGTCGCCGCCAACCAGACGATCACTTTCGTGATCACGGTCACCGATACCGGGACCGCGGGCACTGCCGGGCTCACCGTCATCGCCAACCTGCCGGCGGACTTCCGCTACACGGATACCCAAGGACTGAGCGGAAGTGCGGTGCGAACCTCGCCGGTGGACGCCCAGGGGCAGAGCCAGCAGCCGACCTGGGGGGTCTGGGAGCTGAGCGGCAACACGGACGACGTGAAGATCGTGTTCGACGCTCTCGCCCTCGGGAACCCGGGCCAGTACACCATGACAGCGAGCGCCTCCGCATCGACGGCGTCGACCACCCAGAGCACCGGAGTGCTCCTCAAGCTGACCCCCGCACCTCAGCTCTCGGCGCTGGTCACGGTGAGCCCCAGCGTGGCAGTTCCCGGCCAGGACGTGACCTACAGGGTAAGCGTCATCAACCAGGGCACCGGCCCGGCTGGCGGCGTCAGCGTGCTGGTCACCCTGCCGCCCGTCTTCATCTTCGACGGTTCGGTGTCGATCACCGGGAACTCCGGCCGGAGCGGCGGCACCGACCCGGTGGACGGCTCCGCGCTCCCCTTCTTCGACGGCTTCGAGGTCCCCGCGGAGAGCGGATCCAGCCCCGGCAAGCTGACCATCAGCTTCGACGCCAAGGTGCTCTCCTCTGCCGGGGCAAACGGCACCTACCCGGTCGGTGTCCAGGTGCTCGGCGACTCGGGCCAGGAGCGCGTGTCCATCCCGGACAGCGCGCCGGTCCAGGTGACCTGAGGTTCGTCCGAGCGCACGGCGCTCCTCAGCGCGAAGGCGGGTCCGCCGCGAAGCTGACGTCGAGAAGGTGGCGGCAGTGAGTGTCGACGGTCATCCTGACGCTCACCCGCCGGACCGGCGTCGCGCTGGAGGCGGGACCGCGTCGTGAGCCGCCTGGNNCACCGCCAGGCTGAGATCGGAGGCGCCGCCCTCCGCCGCGCGGTCGAAGGGCCCGGGAGCCAGGGCTCGGAGACGGCGCCGGGCCTCTGGGGCCGTGTATTCGAGGAGCGGGTTCTTCCCTGCACGGATGCGGGCGATGTCGTCAATCAGGCGCTCGGTCAGGTCGCAGATGCTCCGCCGCCGCCGTTCCGCCTCCGCGGCTGCTCCGGCCGGCACGCTGTCCGGCGTCACACCCGTGGCGTCACCGGTGGCGACCATGTCGCACAGCTGCAGCTCCGACCCATCGACCACACCCAGCTCGGCGAGCGTCCGCTGGGGGGCGAACGGTGCGCCGCCCGCCGGCCCGAGCGCCCAGCGGCTCCAGGGCTTCGGTTCGGGCGCGCAGCGCTCCACCAGGGCCGGGACGATCTCTCCGACCGGGGCGTCGGTGGGGAGGGAGAGGTCCATTCGCGAGTTCGGACCTGCGACAGTGACGAGCACGGCGCCCATGGGGCCCTGTTCCGCTCAGGTCAGGGCGTGGGCGGGCCGCACCGTGGCCAGCAGCTCACGCGCCGACCTGGCGACGCCGTCTGCGTCCAGTCCCAGCTCGGCGAGCAGGAGCGCCTGGCCCCCGTGCTCGACGAAGCGGTCGGGGATGCCCAGCCGGTGCAGGGGCACCATCACCCCGGAGTCCCCCAGCAGCTCGGCGACGGCGCTCCCGAACGCTCCCACCCTCGTTCCGTCCTCGACGGTCAGGACGGCGCGGTGCGCGGCGGCGATGTCGGCGAGGTGGGGGTCGATCGGCTTGACGAAGCGGGCGTCAACCACCGTGGCGCTGACGCCCTCCTTATGGAGCTGGGCGGCCGCCTCGAGGGCCACCCGGACCATCTTTCCCACGGCCATGATGGCGATGTCCGTCCCCTCGCGCCGGACAGCCGCCCGCCCGATGATGAGCGGCTCGAGGAGAGCCGTCCCGGCGGCCGGCGCCGTCCCCCGCGGGTAGCGGAAGGCGAAGGGCCCGTCGTGGGCCAGCGCGGTGGCGAGCATCCTGCGCATCTCGTCCGGGCTGCTCGGCGCCGCCACCACCAGGTTGGGGATGCAGCGAAGAAAGGCGAGGTCGAGCATCCCGTGGTGGGACGGCCCGTCGTCCCCGGTGATCCCGGCACGGTCGATGACGAAGGTGACCGGGAGGCGATGGAGGCAGGCGTCGCACGCGATCTGGTCAAAGGCACGCTGCAGGAATGACGAATAGATGCAGACCACGGGCCGGAGCCCCTTCATCGCCAGGCCGGCGGCGAAGGTGACGGCGTGCTGCTCGGCGATGCCGACGTCGAAGAAGCGGTCTGGGAAACGCTCCGCGAAGGCGAGCAGGCCGGTGGATGACGCCATCGCCGCCGTGATGGCGACGATCCGCGAGTCCTCCTCGGCCGCCTCCAGCAGGGCCTCGCCGAAGAGGTCGGTCCAGGATGGGGCCTTGGTGGCGAAGCTCCCGTCCCTGGGGTCGAAGGTGGACACGCCGTGGTATTTGTCGATATCGTCCTGAACTGCAGGGGCATAACCGTTGCCCTTGTTGGTGACGACGTGGATCACGACCGGTCCCCGGTAGGCGGCGGCGTCACGGAGAGCGCGTTCCAGGGCGAGCACGTCGTGCCCGTCGATGGGGCCGCCGTACTTGAGCCCGAGGGTCTCGAAGAGCGAGGTGGTGGAGACCAGCTGCTTGAGCGATTCCTTGACCCGCTTGGCCGCCTGGTAGGCGGAGTCGCCGACCAGGGGGAGATGGCGGAGGGTGCGGCTGGTGGCGTCCTTGGCCGCCTCATAGGTGGGGGAGAGGCGGAGCTGCCCCAGGTTGGCGGCGATCCCGCCGATGGTCGGGGCGTAGGAGCGCCCGTTGTCGTTCAGGATGATGATCAGCTCGGGCTGGAGGTGGCCGATGTTGTTGAGCGCCTCGTAGGCCATGCCGCCGGTCAGCGCGCCGTCACCGACCACGCAGACCACCTTGCCCGGTTCCCCGGTCAGCTGGCGGGCCGTGGCCAGGGCCAGGGCGTAGCTGAGGCCCGTGGAGGCGTGGGAGTTCTCGACGATGTCGTGCTCGGACTCGGCGCGGTTGGGGTACCCGGAGAGACCGCCTCGCTGGCGAAGCCGGTCGAAGGACGCCAGCCGCCCGGTCAGCATCTTGTGAACGTAGGTCTGGTGCCCGGTGTCGAAGATCAGGGCATCGCGCGGCGAGTGGAAGGTGCGGTGGAGGGCGACGGTCAGCTCCACGACCCCCAGGTTGGGCCCCAGGTGGCCCCCGGTGCGGGCGACGGCGGCCACCAGGAATTCGCGGATCTCGGCGCATAGCCGGTTCAGGTCCTGGGGGCTGAGGCCGCGCAGGTCGTCGGGACAGGTGATCTCGTCAAGCAGCATCCCTACCCCAGTGTATTCGCTCTGATCCCGCCTTCCGGGCGGTGCGGGGTGCCCGGCCGGGCATCATACCCGGCCATGAAGCGCGCAGACGCCCGCAGCCTCGTCCTCGCCGCCGCGGAGGACCCCGCCTCCGACATCGCCGAGGCGGCCCTCTGGATCGCCGTCGAGGATTCCCCCTCCGTCGACCCGTGGCTCTGGCTGGGTCTGCTCGACGACCTCGCCGGCCACCTGGACCGCAGTGCGGCGGTGCGGCCGTCCGACGCCGTCGCCTCCCTCCTCCGATCCCGCCTCAACCTGCGGGGGGCCGGTGGTGGCGACCCCCGAACCCACTACCTGAACTCGGTCCTGGAGCGCGGGGCGGGCACCCCGATCGCCTGCGGCGCGATCTGGATGGGGATCGGCCGGCGGGCCGGCATACGGGTCGAGGGCATCGCTCTCCCCGGTCACTTCGCGGTGCGGGTTGAGGGACTGGTGGTCGACGCCTGCTCCGGGGAGCCGCTCGAGGACGACGATCTCCGCCAGGCCGCGGCGCGCCACCTCGGCCGTGAGCCGGAGAGGGTCGAGCCGCGGTGGCTGGAGCCGGCCTCGCCGCGGCGCATCCTGGCCCGCATGTCCCGCAACCTCCGGGGCTGCTACGCGAGCCTGGAGAACTGGCCGCTGGCGCTCCAGGCCGCCGATCGCTGCGTCGACCTCCTCCCCGACGAGCCCGGCGAGCGCCGGGACAGGGGGCTCCTGCTCTGGCAGATGGGGCGGCCCCAGGGGGCGCTCCAGGACCTCGGCGACTACCTCGCCCGCGCGTCACCGGACGCCTCGGACCGGGGGCACGTCAACGAGGTGGTGGGGAGGCTCCGCTCCTTCCTGAACTGACGCTGAGTGGACCCGCCAAACGCCAGGCGGGACGATCCGGCTCGTAGAGTAGGCGGTACGTACCTGCGACTCGGAGGAGTGCCGGTGGGCGAGACGACGACAGAGCTGCCCGACTTCGACCTGGTCGTGAGCGGGGGCGGACGGCTCCGGCGCTCCGACCTCCAGGGCGGCCGTGCCGTCCTCTACTTCTATCCCAAGGACGACACGCCCGGCTGCACCCTGGAGGGCCGGGAGTTCACCGGGCTGCTGCCCGAGTTCGAACGTGCCGGCGTGCTGGTGTACGGGGTGTCGCCCGACTCCGGCGAGAGCCACGATCGTTTCGCGGCCAAGTGCGACCTCGGCATCCCCCTGGTCAGCGATCCCGATCACCGCCTGATCGACCACTTTCAGCTCTGGATCACCAAGACGCGGTACGGTCGCAGCTACATGGGCGTAGAACGCTCCACCTTCCTGGTCGGACCGGACGGCAGGGTCCAGCGCGAATGGCGAAACGTCCAACCCCAGGGACACGCCACCGAGGTCCTCGCCGCCGTCCACGGCGCCCCGGACCAGGACTGAGCCGCCCTGACGCCGCCCCAGCGCGCGGGTGGGCGTACCCGTCTCGATGACCTCCTCCGCAAGCGGGTCATCTTTGTCACCGGCAAGGGGGGCACGGGCAAGACCACCATAGCCGCGGCCCTGGCGCTGATTGCCGCCCGCCGCGGCATGCGGGTCCTCGCCGTCGAGGTCGACGCCAAGGGCGACCTTCCCGAGGCGCTCGGCCATCCCGCCGTCGGCTTCCAGCCGGTCGTCGTCCAGCGCAACCTCTCGGTCCTCGCCCTCCATCCCGAGGACTCGTTTCAGGAGTATCTGGCGATCTTCTTCAAGGTCCCGCGCTTCACGCGCCTCACCCCCCTGGCCGGAGTCTTCGATTTCGTCGCCACCGGGGTGCCCGGTCCGCGAGACATGCTGATGGTGGGCAAGATCGCGCACGAGGAGCGGCGGCGGGAAGGGGACGGCGAGCCGATCTGGGACCTCATCGTGGTCGATGCGACCTCCAGCGGCCAGATCCTGCCCCAGCTCACCGCGGCCCGGTCGATGCGGCGGCTGCTGCGGGGCGGGATGCTCCGCTCCCAGGTGGACTTCGTCGACGCCATGGTCACCGACCACCGCAAGACCGCGCTCTGCATCTGCGCGCTCCCCGAGGAGATGCCCGTCGCCGAGGCGCTCGAGCTTCACGACAAGGTGGTGCAGGACACCGACATCGGTCTCGGTCCGTGCTTCCTCAATCGCTGCCTCGCCCCGCTGTCGGCGCCCCGGCAGCGGCGCCTGGTGGAGCTGCTCGCCGACCCTGCCACGGCGCGGGCGGCTGCGCCGATCCTCGGGGAGGGGGTCGACGGGCTGGTGGCCGGGGTCCGGCTTGCCGACGACCTGAGCCGCCTCGCCCAGCCCTTCGCGCGCCGGCTCTCCACCCGCATGTCCGTCCCGGTTGTCGCCGTCCCCCTCGTCGCCGCCCGGTCGGGACTGGCGACCACCCGGGCGGTCGCGGCCGCCCTGGAGGCCGCGGGCTGAGGTGAGAAGAGCGTCGGAGGAGCTGGCGCGCGACGCCCGCCCGCAACGCCTCGCAGACCTGCTCGGCGGGCTCGACGTGGTCATCTGCTGCGGGAGCGGCGGGGTCGGGAAGACCACGGTGAGCGCCGCCCTGGCGGCGGCCATCGCCTCGACCGCGGACAGGCGGGTGATGGTGCTGACCATCGATCCGGCCCGGCGCCTCGCCAGCGCGCTCGGGATGACCGGGATCGGCGCCGATCCGGTGACCGTGTCCGCCGCGCGCCTGCGCCAGGCCGGCCTCCCTCTCCGCGGCGAGCTGGTCGCGGCCATGCTCGACCAGAAGTCGGTCTGGGACCGGATGGTGGAGCGCTACGCCCCCAACCGTCACGTCGCCGAGCGGATCCTCGACAACCGCTTCTACCAGGGCATCAGCGACGCCTTCGTCGGCAGCCACGAGTACGCCGCGATGGAGGCTCTGTACGAGCTCCACGAGGAGGGCGAGTACGACTGCCTGGTCGTCGACACCCCGCCGTCGCGCAGCGCCCTCGACTTCCTGGAGGCACCCGAGCGGATCTCGGACTTCGTGGGGGCGCGGCTCCTCTCGTGGCTCGCCCATCCCTCGCGGTCCGGATTCCACGCCATGAACTTCGCCGCCGCCCCGCTCCTGCATATCGCGGACCGGCTGCTCGGCGGCGAGGTGCTGGGTGAGCTGGGCGACTTCGTCGGCGACCTCCAGACCCTCTATGAGGGCGTTCAGCGGCGCGCTCGTGCCGTCAGCCGGCTGCTCCGCAGCCCGCGGATCGGCTTCGTCATCGTCACCACCCTGGAGCCGGCCGCGTTCGCGGAGGCGGAGCACTTCGCGACCAAGCTTCGGGAGCTGTCGATGCCGCTCCGCGCCGTCGTGGTCAACCGGGTGCTCCCCGGCTTCCTCGCCGACGAGGCGGCGGTCCGGGCCGCGGACGTGCTCGCCGACGACCACCACGGAGCCCAGGCGCTGAGCCGGGCCATCGGCGCCCCGGTCGACGCCGCCGCCGCGGTGGCCCTGGGACGCAGCTACCGGCTCTTCTTCGAGCTCGCCCAGCGGGAGGCACGCCAGCTTGCCCGGCTGGGCCGCATCGCCGACGTTCCCGCCGTCCAGGTGCCGCTCATCACCGCTCCGGTGAGCGCCCTCGAAGGCCTCGTGCAGGTGGCTGGGGCGCTCTGACCAGGGCGTCGGGCGCGACGTCCGTGCTGGACTCGTCGCCCGAGGTGCCGAGGTCGATGACGGCCGTCGATTCCGGATCCCCCAGTCCCACCAGCGTGGCGGCGATGCCCGGATCGCTGGTGGTGACCACGACCTGATTGGTTGCTGACAACTGTGCCAGGAACTCGAGGAGTCCGCGGCCGCGGCGCGGGTCCGCGGAGGCGAGGGGCTCGTCGAGAAGGAGGGGCATCGACTCGCCGGCGTCGCCCAGCACTTCGCAGAGTGCCAGCCGGAGGAGCAGGGCGACCTGGTCGCGGGTGCCGTGGGAGACGAGGTCGAGGGGCACCAGCTGGTCGCGATCAGCCGACGCCAGGGCGATCGCGAAGTGGTCCATATCGACGTTGGCCTCGGAGTAGTGGTCCCCGGTCAGCAGGGCCAGCCGCTCCGACACCGACGCCGCGAGCCGGGGTGCGAGCCGCCCGTGGACGTCTCGACCCGCGGTCTCGATCATGACGATGGCCCGCTGCAGAGCCTCCTGCTGGCGGAGCGCCCGGTCCCGGGCGGCGGTCACGGTCAGCCGCTCATCCTCGAGATCGGCCAGGGAGGGGAGGCTGCCGGTCAGCCCCTCGATCCGGGCTCCGAGGCTCTGGATGGCGGAGGCCGCGCCGGCGGCTCGATCCTGGGCGTCCATGGCCTCCCGCTCGAGCCGGGCGAGGCCGGCCGCGTCGGAGGGGACGTCGCCAGCCGCCTGCTCGGGGTCGCCGCCACGGCGGCGCAGGTCGGCCGTCAGCTCGGTCCGCTGGCGGGTGAGCGTTTCGATGTCGGAGCCGCCGAGGCGCTGGCGGCGGCGGGCCTCGGCCAGACCCGCGGCCAGGCGGTCGTGCTCGCGCCGATGCCCGCAGGCGTCGCGGAACGCCGCCACCGCCTCCAGCGGGGGCAGCGCGGCGTCGAGCCCCGCGGCTGCGGTGGCCACGCGGATCCGGCTCTCGACGGCCTGGGCGGTGGCACGGTCCCGGGCCGCCTCCTCCGCCAGCTCGGCGTACCGGGTCTCCCGATCCGCCAGGCGGGCGTCCTCCACCTCCAGCTCGCGTCGCCGGACGGAGAGCCGAGCCGCCTCGTCGACGGTCGCGAGCGCGGCGGCCGCGGTCTCGAGCAGCACCTCGACCCGGCAGCCGGCGGGCGGCCGCGCGGGCGCGCTCAGACCCGACTCGCGGGCCAGCGCCAGGCAACTGTCGACCGCCGCCTCCAGCTCTCCACGGGCGCGCATCTGTTCGGCGCGGTGCACCTCGACGAGGGCGGCCTGCTGCCGGCTCTCCGCGTGAAGGCTGCGGGCCGCTGGGAGGCTGGCCTCCAGCCGCTCCAGTCCGGCGGGGCTGAGGTCCATGCCGGGGAGGCGGCCGGCCAGCTCGGACCGCGCCCTGCTCCCGCTATGGAAGGCGAAGATGGCGAAGCTCGCCAGCGCTGCCACGACCAGCAGGCAGCCGGCTCCGAGCAGGGCAGCAGGCCCGTGCCGGCCGGTCGCGGCCAGGGCGCCGGTCGCCGCCACGCCCAGCACGGCCACCGTGGCGAGCACCCCGACAGCGCCTCGGGCACGCGCACCGGCGGTCCGCGCCGTGGTGACCAGGGGTGCCACCGCCTCCAGCTCGCCCGGGTCGACCCCGCCCAGCCCGGTGACCGCGATCTCGCGCCGGAGGGCCTCGCCCCGGGCCGTGGCGGCCATCTCCTCGTCACGGTGGGCGATCGCCGCCGAGACCTCGACCCGGCGCCGGAGGGTGCTCGCCGCGGCGGTTTCCCGCTCGCCGATCGCCCTCGATTCCAGCATCGCCTGGAGACCGGCGGAGATCTCGGCGCGGCGGCGGCGGAGGGCGCCGAGGGGTTCCTGGACCGCGGTCCAGCGCACCTCCGCCTCCGCAGCCGCGCGCGCCGCCTGGTGCAGCTCCCCCCCGAGGGCGCTCACCGCGGCCTCGCTCTCGGCGGGGAAGGCGGCGTACGCCGCCTCTGCCTCCAGCGCCCGCGACAGCTCGGCCGCCTCGTCGGTGGCCATCAGCATCCCCGCCTCCAGTGCGTCCAGCTGGGCGAGGCGGCCGCGGATCCAGTCGCTCTGGGCTGCCACTGCCGTCTCCGCGGAGAGCCGCGCCTCCAACTCCAGCTCGCGGAGTCGCGCCTCCTCGCCGGCAAAGGAGGCGAGCCGGCGCTCGGCCGCCTCGATCTCCCCCTCGAGGCGGCGCGCCTGGGCGATTGCGACCCCGAGGGGGCTGGTCACCCGCCGCTCCGATCCCACCCGCTGGAGCGCGTCCGCCAGCTTCTTGGTCGCCTCGGCGGCGGTGGTTCCCTCGGCGCCGGCGTCGATCAGCCGCTCGAGCGCCTCACGCAGACGCCCAGCCTGCTGGGGGGCGGCCTCGGTCGAGGAGAGTTGCAGTCCCTCCTCGCCCAGCCAGGCCGCGGCGCAGAAGACCGCCTCGTCGACCCCGAGGTGGAATCGGCCCGGGCAGACCGTCCGCCCGACCCGAAACTGCTGGGTGACATCACCGCCGCCCAGCTCCTGTACCTGGGCCTGCACCCTGTCCCGGTCGAAGGTCTGGGCCACGCGGAGGCGCCGTCCGCCGTCCAGCCGGTATGTGAGGGTGAGCCCGAAGCGCCCCGACGTCCAGGGGAGCCAGCGCGCCCAGTCGCTGCGATCGCGGGGGCGCCCCGGCCCGCCCGCCTCCAGGCCGTAGAGGGCGGCGCGGATGGCGCGGTGCAGGGTCGACTTGCCGGACTCGTTGGGCCCGAGGACGACGGTGATCCGCTCCCCGAAGTCGAAGCGCCGCTGTCGCAGCCGCCCAAACCCGGTGACCTCCAGCCGCTCCAGTCTCATCGGAGTCCCACCTCGCCACCCGCGAAGGCCTCCAGCCCGTAGCGGAGGGCATCGCTCAGCACCGACTTCGCTGCAGGGCCGTCGGCCGCGGTCAGCTCCGCCAGCGCCACCCGCACAAAGGCACCCCGGGTGGTCCCCTCCTGGGCCAGCGACTCGAGGTCGGTCTCGTGAGCGGTGAGATCGCGGATCCGGATGGCGGCGACGCCGGTCGCGTCCCGAACGGCACTCTCGCAATCGAAGAGGTCGAGCCCGAGGCTGGGGGGCACTGTCCCGACCAGGTCGACCCGCAGCGTCGTCCGCTCCAGGGGCAGTCCGGCGGTGGCGGTCAGCACCTCGGCGCTCACCCGGTCGACGGTCGCGGTGAGGCTGGTGACCCCATCCATGCGGCACTCGATGATGCGGGCGTGCCAGCGGTTGGTGTCCAGGGCGGCGCAGCGGATCTCGCCGCGGGCGGTGATCTCGACGACCACCGGCCCCCGCGGCTCGCTCTCGTCGAAGGCGAGAGGCTCCGGGCTGCCCGGATAGATGAGCCGGGCGCCGAGGTCGATCCGGCGGGCGTGGTAGTGGCCGCAGAGGGCGAGCGCATAGCCGCGCTCCCGGATCTCGGCGGCGGCGAACGGGCCGTGCACCCCCTTTTCGGCCGGTCGGCTGCCCGTCTCGGCGCCGTGGAAGAGGGCGAGGTGGATGCCATCCCTTCCCCGGGCGCGGCGCCCGCCGCCGTCGCCCCCCAGGCCGCCCTCCAGCGGGTTGCCCGTCCAGGCGGGCTCGTGGTGGCCGAGCCCCCAGACGGTGAGCCCGTCGGCGAGCTGGAAGGGCTCCAGGCTGGTGCCCTCGAAGAGGTGCACGTTGGCCGGCCAGCGGGCGCGGAGATACAGGCTTCCCGGGACCAGCGGGTCGTGGTTGCCGGGGGCGAGCAGCACCCGCATCGGCTGCCAGGCGGCGAAGGTCTCGACCAGGAACTGGGCGGTCTCGGCGCCGGCCCGCTCGTGCTCGAAGAGGTCGCCGGCGATGGTCACCGCGTCGCAGTCGTGCTCCTGGGCGGCCTCGCCGGCCCTGCGGAGAGCCTCGCGCAGCCCCTGCCGGCGGCGTCGTGCCAGCTCCCCGTGGCAGCCCATCTGGGCAAAGGGGCGATCGAGGTGCAGATCGGCCAGGTGGAGGAGCCGGTACGTCATCTGGTGGCGAACGTCAGTTCGCGATTGACCCTACCAGGGGCGGAGGCCGCGGTCAACCTGCGAGATGCCCCGGCGTCGGGGTCGCGGGTCGTGGGATCAGGCCCGGAACTCGGGGCGCCGCTCGGGCCTGGCCTGGCGGAGCGCCTCCCTCACCCCCGCCGCGTCGAGGTCGGCGGTGTACACCGGCGTGCCCGGCTGCTGCCGCCACGATTCGTCGATGCCCCCGCCGTCGACGGGGTCGAAACCCAGCTCGTCGACCAGGTGCATGACGATCGCCTTGGCCTCCGGCTCGTCCCCGGCGACGGGCAGTGCGATCCGCCCCGACGTGCCCGGTGGCTTTCCCAGTTCGAGAAGGTGCTGGGCTCGGATGCCGTTGAACGCCTTGACCACCGGGCGGCCAAGCTGGGTGCTCACCCACCGGCTCTCGGTCATGCCGTCCTCGATCTCGGCGATCCGCCCGTCGCGCTGCGGGTAGTAGTTGCCGGTGTCGACGATCACGGCGCCGGGCGCCGCACCGTCGAGGATGCCGGCGGGCAGTGACGGGATCGCCCGCTCGGGGATGGTCACGATCACCAGCTCGGCGCCCTCGGCGGCGACCGCTGCGAGCGCGACGGTGGCACCCGTCTCCTCGGCCAGATCCTCGAGCGTCTGGGGACCGCGGGAGTTGGCGACCACCACCTCGTGGCCGAGCGCGGCCAGCTTCCGGGTGAGGTTGCCCCCGATGTTGCCGGCGCCGATGATCCCGATCCTCATGACTGCCTCAGCACCTCCAGGGCGCGGTCCGCGTGGACCTTCATGTTGACCCCGCTCTTGATCACCTCGCGCACGCGGCCGTCGGTGCCGATGACGAAGGTCCAGCGCTTCACCGGGATGATCCCGAAGCGAGTGTTCACCCCGAACTGCCGGGCGACCCTGCCGTCCGCGTCCGAGAGAAGGGGAATGCCCAGGGAGTGGCGCTCGGCAAACTGGCGCTGCTTGTCGACGCTGTCGTGGCTGATGCCGATCCGCTGCCCCCCGGCGGCGGCGAACTCGACGGCCAGGTCCCGGAAGTGGCAGCTCTCCCGCGTGCAGCCCGCGGTCATCGCCGCCGGGTAGAAGAAGAGCACCACCGGGCCCTTGGCGAGGAACTCGGAGAGCCGTCGTGGCGTGCCGGTCTCGTCCTCCAGCTCAAAGTCGCCGGCCAGATCTCCCGTCTCCATGAGGCTCAATCTAGCGCGCCCGCACCCGCCGCCGCCGTTGCGAGCGAGGGCGCGTCGCGCTATTGTATCGATGAACCGGTACATAGATACAAAAGGCCCATGAGGCCATGACGGTCCTCGCATACGGCGCGGCAGTCGGGGCCATGCTTGGCGTGGTGGGCGTCCTGACCACCCCGGACTGGTTCCCACCAGCGCCGGCGCCGGGAGGCGAGGCGTGGACCTGACCGTCGACCTCGAATCGCCGGTGCCGGTCTACGAGCAGATCCGGGCACAGATCACCGAGATGGTGGAGTTGGGCACGCTCAGCAGCGGCGCTCCGCTGCCGACGGTGCGCCAGCTCGCGGCGGACCTGGGCGTCGCCCCGGGCACGGTCGCCCGCTGCTACCAGGAGCTGAAGATTGCGGGCGTCGTGAAGGGCGGGCGCCGCCACGGCACCCGGGTGGCCGACGTCCGCCTGCTGCCTCCGGCGGCCCGCCACTCCCGCCTCGCCGACGCCGCAGCCCGGCTGGTGGGCGGTGCCCGCCGCCTCGGAGCCGACGACCAGGAGATCCGGGAGGCGGTCACGGCGGCGCTGGAGCGAGCTCTGCCGCCTCACCGCGCGTGAGGGGTCGCCACGCGCCCCGAACGCGGGCGGGACGGTGTTCCGGTCTCCCGGCCGGCGTCGATGCCGGATCCGGTGCCGGCGGCGCTGCGGCCGCGGGTGGGCCCTACCGGCGCGGCGCCGGGGCCTCCGGGCGCAGCAGAGCCAGCGCCTCCGGCACGCCGGCCGCCACCGGGACGCCGGCACCGCGGATGGTCTCCGAGTCGTGGAGGCCGGCCCCGCTGTCGAGGAGGATGCAGGCGATGCCGGCGCCGCGCGCGGCTAGCGCGTCGTCGACGGTGTCGCCGACCATCACCGTGCCCGAGGGAGCCACGCCGAGATGTTCGAGGTGGGCGATCAGGTTCTTGAGCTTGGCCCCGCCCCGCTCCGCTCCGCGCAACCCGTCGATGCGGACGAAACGGCCGGCGATGCCCTGGCGCTCGACCGCGGGGAGGAGGTACTCCTCGGGCAGCATCGAGCAGACCGACTGGGTCCAGCCCAGCTCCCGGATCTCGTCGAGAACCTCTCGGGCTCCGGCGGCGAGCGCGCACCGATCCTCCAGCCGCGCGTACTCGAGGTGGAAGGCGTGGTCGAGCCGCACCCACTCGTCGGGCCCGATCGGACGTTCCAGCAGCCGCTCGTAAAAGTGCCGGATCGGACGGGTGAAGCTGCGCCGGTAGCTCTCCCCGGTCACCTCGACCCGGATGCCGGCCTGGCGGAAGGCGACGGTGGTCGCCTCGACCACGGCCCCCACGTCATCCAGGAGG
>PLXL01000204.1 GCA_003153215.1 Candidatus Dormiibacterota bacterium | reverse complement strand
TCACCCTCTGGCGCGTCGACTACGCAGAGTCGCCCTCCGAGACCTACAGCCTCCCGCTGGGGGTCAGGCTGGGCCCCCACCGGATCGCCGAGCTGGGCCCCGATCACCTGATCGGCACCGCGACGTCGGCGGGCGGCACGCTCCTCGTCTACGACGCCCTCGCCGACCCCGNNCGGGGCCACCTCGACTTCCTCAAGTGGAGCCGGCGGATCGAGCCCGGTCCCAGCGTGGAGCTGGAGATGGCCCAGACCCTCGGGGAGCGGCACTTCGCCCACGTCCCGGCCCTCCACGGGCACCTGAGCTACCGGCGCGGAGACGGCGCCCCCGCTCTCCAGGCCCTGCTCCACGCCTATCTCCACAACGGCACGCAGGGGTGGACGCTGGCCCTCACCTCGCTGCGCGATCTCTACGGCTCCGCCGAGGAGGCCGGGGCCGGATCCGCACGAGAGAGATGGGAGATGGTCGACGACCAGGGCGGGTCCTTCGAGGGCGAGGCCGCCCGGCTGGGCACGGTCACCGCCGAGCTGCACCTGGCCCTCGCCGATCCCGAGCGCAGCGGTGTCCTCGCCCCGGAGGCGGTCGGCCCAGCGCAGCTCTCCGCCTGGGCGGACACGATGACCGGCCAGCTCGACCGCCTGCTGACCTCGGGAGACCCGGCCCTGGCTGCGCTGGGCGAGAGACGGGGGACGCTGGTCGCCCGATTCGACGCGCTCCGCCGTCTCGGAGAGGGCGGTCTGGCGATCCGGGTCCACGGCGATTACCACCTCGGCCAGGTGCTCCGGACCAACGAGGGATGGAAGATCATCGACTTCGAGGGGGAGCCGGCCGGCGAGGTCGAGGCGCGGCGGCGGCGCTCCTCACCGCTCCGCGACGTGGCGGGGATGCTCCGCTCCTTCGATTACGCCGCCGCGGCGGCGTTGGCGGAGCGAATGCGACCCCGCGCTCCCCTCTGGCCCCACCTCTCGGCTGTCGGCGAGGCCTGGGCCGTCGCCAATCGCGACGCCTTCTGGGCCGCCTACCTGGAGCGCGTGGACGGAACCGGCCTCCTCCCCGGAGGCGGCGGCGCCCTGGTGGTCCGGCGCGCCTTCGAGGTCAGCAAGGCGGTCTACGAGGTCGGCTACGAGCTCGGCCACCGACCGGACTGGGTGGGGATACCCCTCCATTTCCTGCTGGCGGCGACGCCGTGACCGCGCCTTTGAGCCCCTCCCTCGCCGCCGACTGCGCCCGGCTGGCCGCTGGCACCCACCACGATCCCCACCAGATCCTCGGCCCCCACCCCACCGGCGGCAGGGTGGTGGTGCGCTTCTTCCACCCCGACGTGGTCGAGGCCTCGGTGGCTCACGCCGGGGGGGTCGTGCCGATGCGGCGTGTCGACGAACGCGGCCTCTTCGAGACCGTCGTTCCCGTGAAGGAGCTGGCCGGGTACCGGCTGCGGTGCCGCACCGCCCACGCCGGCTGGGAGATGGACGACCCCTACCGCTTCTGGCCTTCGCTGGGGGAGCTCGACCTCCACCTGATCGGGGAGGGGACCCATCGCGAGCTCTGGCGACGGCTGGGGGCGAGGGTGATGGACCACCAGGGGGTGAGCGGGGTCGCCTTCGCCGTCTGGGCCCCCAACGCCCGGGGCGTCAGCCTGGTGAGCGACGCCAACGGGTGGGATACCCGCGTCCAGCCGATGCGCTCGCTCGAGAGCAGCGGGGTGTGGGAGCTCTTCGTCCCCGGCATCGCAGCCGGGACCAAGTACAAGTTCCGGGTCATCCGCTCGGATGGGCGGCGGATCCTCAAGGCAGACCCCCTGGCCAGGGCGGCGGAGGCGCCGCCGAAGACGGCCAGCATCGTCGAGCGGAGCACCCACGAGTGGGGGGACGAGGCGTGGCTCGCCCAGCGCGCTGCCCAGCCCCTGCTCAACCGCCCGATCTCGATCTACGAGGTCCATCTCGGCTCCTGGCGCCGGAACTCCGACGGCCACGTCCTCGGCTACCGCCAGCTGGCCGAGGAGCTGGCCGACTACTGCGTCCAGAGCGGTTTCACCCATGTCGAGCTGCTGCCGGTGGCCGAGCACCCCTTCGACGGCTCCTGGGGCTACCAGGTCTCCAGCTATTACGCACCGACCGCCCGCTTCGGCAACCCCGACGACTTCCGGTACTTCGTCGACCACCTCCACCAGCATGGCGTGGGAGTGATCCTCGACTGGGTGCCGGGGCACTTCCCCAAGGACGAGTGGGCGCTGGCCCGCTTCGACGGCACCGCCCTCTACGAGCACGCCGACCCGCGGCGGGGCGAGCAACCGGACTGGGGCACGCTGATCTTCAACTTCGGTCGTGTCGAGGTCCGCAACTTCCTCATCGCCAACGCCCGCTTCTGGATCGAGGAGTTCCATGTGGACGGGCTGCGCGTCGACGCCGTGGCCTCGATGCTCTATCTCGACTACTCGCGGAAGCCGGGCGAGTGGCTCGCCAACCAGTACGGGGGCAACGAGAACCTGGACGCCATCGCCTTCCTCCGCGAGGTCAACGAGGCGGTTCATGGCGACTATCCCGGGGTGGTCAGCATCGCCGAGGAGTCGACGGCCTGGCCCGGGGTGTCCCGCCCGACCTCTGGAGGAGGGCTGGGTTTCACCTTCAAATGGAACATGGGCTGGATGCACGACACCCTCGAATACATGGGCAAGGACCCCATCTACCGGCGCTATCACCACAACCAGATGACCTTCGGTTTCCTGTACGCGTGGTCCGAGAACTTCGTGCTGCCCCTCTCCCACGACGAGGTGGTGCACGGCAAGGGGTCGTTGCTGAGCAGGATGTCGGGCGATCGCTGGCAGCAATTCGCCAACCTACGCGCCCTCTTCGGCTGGATGTGGGCCTACCCGGGCAAGAAGCTGCTCTTCATGGGGGGAGAATTTGGCCAGGACGCGGAATGGGCCCATGACCGCTCCATCGACTGGCATCTGGTGGAGTTCGCGGAGCATCGGGGGTTGCAGCGCCTGGTCCAGGACCTCGGCGCCCACTACCGTGAGATCCCGGCGCTCTGGGAGCGCGACCACGACCCCGACGGCTTCCACTGGATCGACGCCGGCAACGTCGATCAGAACGTCTTCATCTTCCTCCGGCGGGATGCCGAGGGAAGGGCGGGGCTCGTCTGCCTGGCCAACTTCTCGCCGGCCACCCGCCAGGGGTTCCGGGTCGGCGTGCCGTTTCCCGGGCGCTGGCGAGAGGTGGTGAACACGGACTCCGAGGTGTACGGCGGCAGCAACCAGGGCAATCGCGAGAGCGTCACGGCCGAGCGGATCGGGTGGCACGGCCTGCCGTACTCGGCGTTGGTCACGGTACCCCCCCTCGGGGTGGTCTGGCTCGCCCCCGAGGGCCAGCCGGGGTGATCTGACCGGCTCGCTGGAGCCGAACGCAGGGCCGGGGTGGCACCGGGAGGGCGCGCCCTGACGCTTCACCCATTGCAGGGGTTAGGGTTAGCTGGAGATATGGGGTCGGGGATTGGCCGGCCTCCCGCGACGTTGGTTCAGATGCGGGTTGATGCGCCATGGACATGCCGGCGGTTCGCAAGCGACTTGAAGGGGAGAAATCCCGCCTCGAGGGCGTGCTCGACGCGGCCGGACGGGGCCTGGGCGGCGAGGAGGGCGTCCGGCCCGACCAGCTCCCGGCCGAGCAGGCCGCCGATACCCTGAACCGGGAGCTGGATTCGTCCGTNNCGGGCCGGTACGGGCTCTGCGAGGTGTGCGGCGGAGAGATTGCCGAGGCCAGGCTGGAGGCGATGCCCGCCGCCCGCTTCTGTGTCGCCGATCAGGCCCGGGCGGAGAAGGACGCGCGACTGCGCGGCGCCCACTGAGGGAGCGGGGGGCATCCGGGCGCCGACGACGATGCCATCCGGGCCCCACGGAGGCTCCTGCGCCACCCCGCCCAGGGACGGAAGGTAAGAGCTGTGGGCGGTAGCCGGTCGGAGGGCGCCGAGCTCTGGGCGATGGAAGTGGCCCTGGAGCTGGCCCGGAGCTGCGATTACGCGACCAGCCCAAACCCCATGGTGGGTGCCGTGGTCATTCGCGACGGGGAGATCGTCGGCCGGGGCCGCACCGCTCCCGCCGGCGGGCCCCACGCCGAGGTGACCGCCCTCCGGGAGGCGGGCGAGGCGGCGCGCGGGGCAACCCTGGTCGTCTCCTTGGAGCCGTGCTGCCACCAGGGCCGGACCCCACCCTGCACCGAGGCGGTGGTGGCAGCCGGTATCTCCCGCTGCATCGCGGCCATGCCCGACCCCAACCCGCGGGTGAGCGGGAGTGGGCTGGAGGCCCTCCGCCGAGCCGGCATCGAGGTCACGGTGGGAGTGGGGTCGGAGACCGCACGGCTGCTCAACGAGCAGTACCTCCGCTGGATGACGGCCGGGGTGCCCTTCGTCACCGCCAAGTTTGCCGCCTCCCTCGACGGGCGCATCGCCACCGCTTCCGGCGAGTCCCACTGGATCACCGGTGACGCAGCGCGCCGCCTCGGTCATCTGCTCCGCCACCGCCACGACGCCGTCCTGGTCGGGGTGGGGACCGTGCTCGCGGACGACCCGGAGCTGTCGACCCGGCTGGAGGGGACCGTGGCCCGCCAGCCGCTCCGGGTCGTGCTCGACAGCCGGCTCTCGGTCCCGCCGGCCGCGCGCGTGATCGGCAGCGACGGCAGGTGCCTGATCGCCACCAGGTCGGGAGCCCCGGCGGCTGCCCGCCGGGCCCTCGAGGCGGCCGGGGCCAGGGTGATCCCCTTCACCCCCGGTGCGGACGGGCGTGTCCCTCTCGGCGAGGTGCTGAAGCTCCTGGCCGAGGAGGAGCGCATCAGCGTCCTGGTGGAGGGCGGCGCCCGCGTCCACGGGTCCGTCTTCGACCAGGAGCTCGCCGACCGTGTGGTCGCGTACATCGCTCCCCGAGTCGTCGGCGGCGAGCGGGCACCGTGCGCCGTGGCCGGCCGGGGCGTGGCCAGGCTTGCCGCGGCCGCGCCGCTCACCGGTGTCACCGTGGAGCGCGCGGGCGACGACATCGTGGTCAGCGGGTACTGTGTTCGCGGTCAGGGCGGCGCGTCGCCGGTTCAGGGTGGAGAGTGAGCGAGTGTTCTCCGGGATCGTCACCGAGTTGGGCGAGGTGCTGGAGGAGGTCGGGCCGCAGGGCGGCCGTCTCCGGGTGGCCGCCCGCGGGCTTCCGGCCGACCTCCGGATCGGCGAGAGCGTGGCGGTGAGCGGGACCTGCCTGACCGTCGTCGAGAGGGAGGGCGGCGGCTTCACCGCCGACGTCATGCCAGAGACCGCGCGACGGACCACCCTGGGGACGCTGCGCAGGGGCGACGCCGTCAACCTCGAACCGTCGCTCGCCTTCGGGGAGCGGGTCGGGGGCCATCTGGTCAGCGGCCATGTGGACGCGGTGGGCACGGTGATCGAGACCCACCCCGAGGGCGAGGCCCGCTGGGTCACCATCGCCCTCCCCGACACCCTCGCGCGCTACACGGTCGAGAAGGGGAGCATCGCCGTCGACGGCATCAGCCTCACCGTGGTCGACGCCGGGCACGACCGTTTCACCGTCTCGCTCATCCCCCACACGCTGGCCACCACCACGGCGGGGAGCTGGGAAGCCGGCGCCCCGGTCAACCTGGAGGCGGATCTCGCCGCCAAGTACGTGCAGCGTGGCCTGGGATGGGAGGCGGCGCCATGAGCGTGGACCGGATCGAGGACGCGGTCGCCGACATCCGCGAGGGACGCTTTGTCATCGTCGTCGACGACGAGGACCGGGAGAACGAGGGCGACCTCTGCATCGCAGCCGACCTGGTGACCGCCGAACAGGTCAACTTCCTGCTCTCGCACGCCCGCGGCCTCCTCTGCGTCGCGTGCGATGGCGAACGGCTGGATTCCCTCCAACTTCCTGACATGGTCGACCACAACACGTCGCTCCACGAGACGGCGATGACCGTGACCGTGGACGCCGCCGGGGAGGGGGTGACCACCGGGGTCAGCTCCCACGATCGGGCGGTGACCATCCGCCATCTCGCCGACCGCGGCCGGGGAGCGGCAGACTTCACCCGCCCCGGGCACGTCCAGCCGCTCCGCGCCCGCCCCGGGGGGGTGCTCAAGCGGGCCGGGCACACCGAGGCGATCGTGGACCTCTGCAAGATGGCGGGCCGGGAACCCTGCGGGGTGCTCTGCGAGATCCTCCGGGAGGACGGGGTCGTCGCCCGGCGCGCCGACCTCGACGGGTTTGCCCGGCTGCACGGGCTGCGCATGGTGACCATCGAGGACCTCATCCGACACCGGCGGCTGACCGAGGCGCTGGTGGTGCGGCGCGCCGAGACCCGGCTGCCCACGCGATGGGGCGTCTGGCGGTGCGTCGGCTACGAAGACCTCGTCGACCACGAACCCCACGTCGCCCTGGTCCTCGGCGAGATTGCGGAGGATGACCCCGAGCCCGTCCTCTGCCGGGTGCACAGCGAGTGCCTGACCGGTGACGTTTTCGGATCCCAGCGCTGCGACTGCCAGGCGCAGCTCCATCTGGCCATGCAACTGATCGCGGAGGAGGGCCGGGGAGTCCTCGTCTACCTCCGCCAGGAGGGCCGAGGCATCGGGTTGCTCGACAAGCTGAGGGCATATGCCCTGCAGGACGCGGGCGCGGACACCGTGCAGGCCAACCTCGATCTCGGCCTCCCCGTCGACACCCGGGACTACGGCGTCGGGACCCAGATCCTCGCCGACCTCGGTGCCCGGCGGCTGCGGGTGCTGAGCAACAACCCGCGCAAGTACTTCGCGCTCTCCGCGTACGGCCTCGAGGTGGTGGAACACCTGCCCCTGGTGACCCCTCCCACGCCCGACAACATCCGCTACCTCCGCACCAAACGGGACAAGCTCGGCCACCTCTTCGACCCGGCCCTGGCCGTTGATCCTGCGGACGCCGGCCGCACCCTGCCGGCCGAGCCGGGTGCTCGGCCCCCGGTCGCCGACCCCTGATCGCCGGTCGGCCGCCCGGCTGAGAGGCGTCGCTCCGCAATCGGACGGCAGGCCTGCCCCCGGGGTCCGCGGCGCCAGCGATGTGACAGGATCACGCTCATGAAGGTCGGCAACGGAGGGAGTGACGGGAGCCGTGTGGACGCCACCGGGATGCGGGTCGCGATCGTGGTGGCGCGCTTCAACGAGGTGGTGTCCCAGCGGCTTCTGAGGGGTGCCATCGACGCCCTGGTCGGCCACGGAGCGGCCGAGAGGGACATCGCCGTCCATTGGGTGCCGGGGAGCTTGGAGATCCCCTTCGTGGTCCAGGAGGTGGCGATCTCGGGAGGTACCGACGCCATCGTCTGCCTCGGCGCGGTGATCCGGGGGGAGACCACCCACTACGACCTGGTCGCTGACGGCGCCGCCCAGGGAGTCGCCCGGGTGTCGCTGGAGCATCGGGTGCCCTGCGGGTTCGGCGTGCTCACCACCGAGACGCTCGAGCAGGCGATGGAGCGGGCGGGCGGCAAGCACGGCAACAAGGGGGCTGACGCTGCTCTCGCAGCCGTCGAGACCGCGAGGCTGGCGCAGGAGATACGCGGTTCCGACCGGGGAGAGCCAGGCGCGTCGCGAGCGCCGTCAAGCTGACCGGACCGGGAGCTCAGCTCGCGGAGCGCGCCACCCCGCGGGTCGTACCGGGCAGCCGCACCGTGAAGGTGGAGCCCTGGCGCTCCACCGAGGTGGCGGTGACGTCGCCACCCAGCCTCCGGACCAGCTCCCGGCAGAGGTAGAGGCCCAGGCCCGTGCCGCCGATCCCCTCTGTGGCCGAGGTCACGATCCGGCCGAAGCGGGTGAAGAGGCGGCCCATGTCGGAGGGCGCGATGCCGAGCCCCTGGTCACGGATGTCGACGACGACCTGCCGGCCCACCCGCCGCAGGCGGATCCCGATCTCGCCACCATCCGGCGAGTACTTGACCGCGTTGTCGACGAGGTTGGAAAAGACCCGGAGGAGCTGAGCCCGATCGCCGAGCACCGGCGCTGGGCCCGTTCCGAGATCCAGGTTGAGGCGGTGGCGCTCGGAGCCGTCGACCCTGACGGCGGCTTCGGCGACGATGTCGGCAAGCTCGACGGGCTCGCGCGTCGGGGCGAGACGGGTCTCGTCGAGCCGGGCCATCTCGACCAGCTCGGTGACCAGCTGCATCATCAGCTCGACGCTCTGGATCGACGACCCGACGGCCTCGCTCAGCCCCTCGGACAGCTCGCCGAGCATGCCCGACTCCATCATCGAGAGGTAGCCGTACACGATGGCGAGCGGGGAGCGCAGCTCGTGGGTGGTCAGGTTCATGAAGTCCGACTTCAGCTTGTCGAGCGCCATCAGCCGGTCCAGCCGGAGGTGCAGCGAGCTGAGCTCCTCGCTGTCGGCAGCGACGCCCGCGCGCGCGTCTTCGGCGCGCCCCGGGGTCGCGTCCCGCACCGTCTGGACGACGTGGCCAACCCTGCCACGGGGGTCACGGAGCGGCTGGACGGTCACATCCCAGCCGGCGCTGTTCGGCCTCGCGGCTCCCTGGGTCACGCGCCACCGGCGCAGTGCGCAATGCTGCCCACGGGCACCGAAAGGTGATCAAACGCCCAGGCTCTCTGCATCATCCGCCCCGTTGTGACACCCGGATACCCCCGACACGGGGGAGCTCGATCATAGGTCCGTCATCGCGGCATCTCCCCGCGTTGCAGGATCGCGACCCGGGCGTCAGACCGTCCGTCACAGGCCCGAATGGGGCCTTCTGGCCTCGGCAGACGAACCTGCGGCGGCGCCCCCGGGGGCGTTCAGGGCAAGGAGGCAAGGAGCACGGCGAGGAGCGCACTGAGGTGCGTGACCGAGCCGGCGCACCAGCCGACGCAGCCATGGACGTCCTCGGCGCCGCCGCCTCAGTGGCGGAAGTGGCGCTCGCCCGTCAGGATGACTGACATCCCGAGGGCGTCGGCTGCGGCGGTGACCTCGGCGTCGTTCTTGGACCCGCCGGGGTGGATGACGGCGCCGACGCCGGCCCTGCCCAGGGTCTCCAGGCCGTCGGGAAGCGGGAAGAAGGCGTCGCTCGCAGCCACGGTGCCAGTCACCCGCTCGCCGGCGCGCGCGACGGCGAGTTCCGCCGCCTCAACTCGGGACATCTGTCCCGCACCGACACCCAGCGCCATACGGTCGCCGACGATGACGATGGCGTTGGACTTCACGTGACGGCAGACCCGCCAGGCCACCAGCAGGTCGCCCCACTCCGCCTCGGTCGGCTGCCGCTTCGATGCGACGGTCATCGACGCCCGATCCGCCGACACCCGGTCGCGGGTCTGCACCAGCAGTCCTCCGCTCAGGCTGCGGACGTCGTAGGCGGCGGCGCAGTCGGGACGGTCCAGGACCAGGACGCGGAGGCGCTCGCGGCGTGCCAGCCGGGCGGCCGCATCACCGTCGATGCCGGGGCAGATGACGATCTCCAGGAAGGTCTTGGCCAGCTCCTGGGCGGTGGCGAGGTCGAGCGTGCGGTTGAGAGCCACGATGCCCCCGTAGGCCGAGCGCGGGTCGCAGTCGTGGGCGCGGCGGTAGGCGTCGAGCGGAGAGTCCCCGGTGGCGAATCCGCACGGGTTGGTGTGCTTGATCACGCCGGCAGCCGGTTCGGCGAACTCGGCAACCAGGTTGGCGGCGGCGTCGGCGTCCAGCCAGTTGGTGAAGCTGAGAGCCGGGCCCTGCAGCTGGCGGGCATGGGCGACGCCCCCGGGGACCCCCGGCACGGCATAGACGGCCCCCCGCTGATGGGGGTTCTCCCCGTAGCGCAGCTCGGCGATGAGGGGCCCCCCGGTGGTGAAGTACCGGCGCATCGGCCCGCCGGAGTAGTCGGCGGCGAGCCAGTCGGCGACCGCGGTGTCGTAGGCGGCCACGTGTGCAAAGGCCTCGGCGGCCAGCCGCCGGTTGGTGGCCACGCTCACCGCGCCGGCCTCCCGGATCTCGGCTAGGACCTCGTCGTACTGGGAGGGTGAGACCACGACCGCCACCGAGTCGCTGTTCTTGGCGGCCGCCCGGATCATGGTGGGACCGCCGATGTCGATGTTCTCCACCACCGTCTCACGGTCCGCGCCGGAAGCGACGGTGGCGGCGAACGGGTAGAGGTTGACCACCACCAGGTCGATCGGCGCATAGCCGTGGTCGGCGAGGGCGCTCATGTGCTCGGGGAGGTCGCGGCGGGCGAGAATGCCGGCGTGGATGGCTGGATGGAGGGTCTTGACCCGGCCGTCCAGCATCTCGGGTGCTCCGGTGACCTCGCTGACCTGGCGCACCGGGATACCGGCATCCGCGAGGGCCTTGGCGGTGCCGCCGGTGGCGATCAGCTCCACCCCGGCCTCGTGGAGCCCGCCGGCGAAGTCAGAGAGCCCGGTCTTGTCGCTGACGCCGATGAGGGCTCTCACGTGAGTGAGTCTGCCTGAGTGGGCGGCGCGTCCGTCGCGCGGGGTGCGGCGGTAATCCTGACCACGCGACCCTCCCGGCGGATCCGTCCCTCACACCAGAGCCTCACGGCCTCGGGGACCGCGACCCACTCCTGCTCATGGATGCGCTCGCGCAGGCTCTCGGCAGTGTCGTCCTCGAGGACCGGCACCGCGCGCTGAAGGATGATCGGTCCACCGTCCGTGATGCCCGGCTCCAGGAGCTGGACGGTGCAGCCGCTGATCTTGACACCGTGGTCCAGCGCAGCCTCGACCGCGTGCATGCCACCTGCGAAAGCGGGGAGCAGCGACGGGTGGACGTTCAGGATGGAATCCGGGAAGGCGGCCAGGAACTCGTCGGTGAGGATGCGGTTGTACCCGGCGCAGACCACCAGCTCGACGCCGGCCAGGTGGAGTCGATCGCGCAGCGCGCGGTCGCGGGCGCGGTCGTCATGGCCGTAGTGGCTGAGCGGCATCACCTCGGCGGGGACACCCCACCGGCCGGCGACCTCCAGGGCGACGGCATCGCGCCGGTTGCTGATCACCAGGGCGACCCGGGCTGGGAAGCCGGGGGACGCCGCCGCGGCGCAGAGAGCCGCGAGGTTGCTCCCGCGGCCGGAGACCAGGACTCCGATCCGGACCCCCGCGCTCATTGGAGGACGACTTGGTGACCGTCCCTGGCATCGACGATCTCACCGAGGGGGATGAGGGGAAGACCGGCGGCGGAGACGCCGGCCGCGGGAGCCGCGGCGGCGGGCACGACCACGACCATGCCGATCCCCATGTTGAAGGTCCGCCACATCTCCTCCGCCCGGACCCCGCCCACCGCCTCCAGGGCGGTGAAGAGCGCCGGAACCTCCCACGCGTCCCGCTCGATCCGGGCCGCCATCCCAGCAGGGAGTATCCGGGGCACGTTGCCGAGCAGACCGCCCCCAGTGATGTGGGCAAGGCCGCGGATCTCCACCCGCGAGCGGAGCTCGCGGATCGCCGGGAGGTAGGAGCGGTGGGGCTCCAACAGAAGATCGGCGATTGGGGCCGTGGTGCCCGGCAGGACGGCATCCCACCCGATCTCGCGCTCCGCCAGGATGTGCCGTACCAGCGAGTAGCCGTTGGTGTGGAGGCCGCTGCTCGGGAGCCCGAGAACGGAGTCGCCGACCTCGATGCGGTGCCCGTCGATGATCTCGTCACGCTCGACGCAGCCGACGATGAAACCGGCGATGTCGAAGTCACCGAGCGCATAGAGGCCGGGCAGCTCGGCGGTCTCCCCGCCCACCAGGGCGCAGCCGGCCTCTCCACAGGCTGACGCGGCACCACCGACCACCTCGGCGAGGCGCTCCGGCGAGAGGCGGCCGGTGGCGAAGTAGTCGAGGAAGAGGAGTGGCTCGGCGCCGCTGCAGAGGATGTCGTTGACGCAGTGGTTGACCAGGTCGATGCCGATGCCCCGGTAGCGGCCCGCGGCGATCGCCACCTTCACCTTGGTCCCCACGGAATCCGTGCTCGCCGCCAGGACCGGCTGCTTCCAGCGCAGCGGGTCAAACGCGAAGAGACCACTGAAGGCCCCGATCCCACCGAGCACCTCGGGGCCGTGGGTGGCGGTGACCGCCTGCTTGATCAGCCTGACGGCGCGGTCGCCCTCGTCGATGTCCACGCCAGCGTCCGCGTACCGCAGATCTCCCATCTCCGCGGCAGTCTACGTAACCGGGGGAGAGCGGCGCGCTGCGAGGGGCCGCGGGTTAGGTGGACGCTCCGGCCCCCGGGGTCGGCGTCGGTGTGGGAGCCGCGGTGGGCGTCTGGCCGCTGCCGTACCCCTGCGGGGGTTCGGAGGTGGTGAGAGTGGACCAGGCGACAGCGGTCGATGGCGCGGTCACCGAGGGAGCGGCCCCCCACGCGCTGAACGTCTCCGTCTCCGTGCCACCGCCACCGCCGTAGGAGACGACGTAGGAGGCGGGGAGGTGCGTGGTCGGCGAGATGTCGAGGTGGGCCGTCCCCGCCGGGGCTGTGCTCGTCTCGAGCACGGTTCCGAGGATCCTGGTCAGCTGGGTGCCGCCGGAGCCGGTGACCGACTCGGTCGAGGTGGCGTCGAGCGGGGACTCGGAGAGCTGCGAGCCGACAGTGATCCCGACCTCCAGGTCCGTGTACGGCCCGTCGCCGATCTGCACCGAGACCCACTCCCCGGCGAACCCGGGCGCCGCGCTCGTGGAGACCCCCAGCTGATCCTCGGCAGCGGCGGCATTGCCCTGGAAGTACACGGTCTGGTCGGGGGCGAGCAGGAGGCTGAACTGTTCGTGGCCGAAGGCGGTCGTCTGGTCAAACACCTGGCTGCCGTCATCCTGCCCGGCGACGCCGGTGACGGTGAGCGTCGCCCCGCTCCCGGACGAGCTCGCCTTGTAGGTGAGCCCGGCGGACCGCTCGGCAGCCGTCATCGCCTGCGCGTAGAGGGCGGACGCCTGTGCCGCGGCCGCCCGCTGGGACGGGTTCGGGGTTGGCGACGCCACGGGAGGGGGGACGGTGCTGGGCGCACCACCCCGGCTCACGAGGATGGCGATGGGGATGCCGACCGCGGCCGCGATCAGGACGGCGCCGAGCACCAGGGCAAGCAGCCTCCGCCCCCGGTGGGGGGTGGGCAAGGCCGATCCCGATGGCGGCGGCGCGGATCCCGGTTGGCCGGACCATGGCCCGGAACCCGGCCCGCCCCAGCCGGGCGGCGGCGGCGGTGGCGCCCAGGCGGGGGGCCCCCCGGGCGCTCCAGCGGGTCCCCACCCCGGCGTGCCGCCTGCCCAGGGTGGCGGGCCCCAACCGGGTGGCGGGCTGGACCAGCCCCATGGCGGCGGCTGCGGGGGGGGGACCCCCTGGCCACTCGTCTGCCCAGGTGTGGCACCCGTCCCGGGATCGCCGGCCGGCCGATCGTCGCCCATGCTCCGCTGTCTCCAGATAACGTCTGCGGCGGGACCGTCATGCCCGGGGCGCTGTCGCCCGGTGGGGAGGTGCCGCGTTCTCGTTCGCGATGTTAGCGCCGCTCCGACGCGGACCCCTCAGGTGAGTTGGGCAAGGGCCCGGGACGGCTCGGCGGGAGCGTCCACGCGCTCCATCGCCATCTTGTCCATCTCCAGCTGCTGGGGGACGCGAACCGGGTAATCGCCCGTGAAGCAGGCGAAGCAGAATCCACGGCCCGCGGGGTCGCCCATGGACCGGCGCAGCCCCGCAATGCTGAGGTAGCGGAGGGTGTCCGCCCCGACCAGCTGCCCCACCTCCTCCTCGGTATGACCGGCGGCGATCAGCTCATTGCGCGAGGCGATGTCGATGCCCATGAAGCAGGGCCACATGATGGGAGGGGATGCGATTCGCATGTGCACCTCGGCCGCGCCGGCCCGGCGCAGCTCGTCGACGATCCGCTTGCTGGTCGTGCCCCGGACGATCGAGTCGTCGACGAGGGCCACCCGCTGCCCCTCGAGCACGTGGCGCATCGGGTTGAACTTGAGTCGGATGCCCGACTCCCGGAGCCGCTGCGAGGGCTGGATGAAGGTCCGGGTGATGTACCGGGACTTGATCATCCCCTCCTCGAAGTGGACGCCCGTCTCCTCAGCGAACCCGATGGCTGCGGGAGTCCCGGAGTCGGGAAGGGTGATGACCACATCGGCGTCCACCGGTGCCTCGCGCGCGAGCTCGCGACCCATCTGGCGGCGTGCCTCGTAGAGCGACCTCCCCTGCATCACCGAGTCGGGCCGGGCAAAGTAGATGAACTCGAAGGAGCACATGGCCGGCTTGGGCGCGTCGGCAGGGATCCTGCTGCTGCGCATCCCGGAGGCGTCGATGGTCACGATCTCACCGGGATCGATCTCGCAGATGAAGTTTGCACCGACCACGTCGAGGGCGCAGGTCTCGCTGGCGACGATGTAGCCGGAGCCGCCTGCCGCCTCGGGATCGCCGTAGCGGCCCAGGCAGAGGGGCCGGATCCCGAGCGGATCCCGAGCGGCGACCAGGGAGTCGCGGGTCAGGAAGAGCAGGCAGTAGGCGCCGTGCACCCGGGGCAGGGCGCGCTGGAGGGCAGCGTCGAGGGTGCGGCCGGGGGTGCGCACCAGGAGGCGTCCCAGCACCTCGGTATCGCTCGTGGAGAGGAACTCGACGCCCTCCCCGGCGAGCTCCGAGCGGATCTCCCCGGCGTTGATGAGGTTGCCGTTGTGGGCCAGGACGACCGGGCCGATCTGGCTGTGCTCGAAACGCATCGGCTGGGCGTTGGGGAGGCGCGGGCTGCCGGTGGTGCTGTAGCGGGTGTGCCCGATCGCAATGTCACCGACCAGCCGGCCCATGACCTCGGTATCGAAGACCTGGGCGACCAGGCCCATCTCCTTGTGCATGAGGATGTCGAGGCGGTTGCTCACCGCGATGCCGGCGGATTCCTGCCCGCGATGCTGCAGCGCGTACAGGCCGAAGTAGGTGAGGTTGGCGACATCCTCCCCCGGTGCGAAGACCCCGAAGAGCCCGCACTCCTCGTGCATCCGCTCGTCGTCCATGAGTCGATCACGAGGCGCGAAAGCGGGCGGGAGCCTCCGCTCAGGCACGCGGCCGGCCCGTCACCGTCACCACGCCGCAGTCATACAGGACTGCGTTGTCGCCAACGCCCATGGGGCTCTCCGCACGTCCGGCCTCCCATGACACCGAGTGGGGGACGGGGTCCAGATCAGTATAGGGGCGTGCGCCCTCCCTCAACGTGACGGGACCAGGGCGCCGGCGTGAGCTCGACCCAGCTCTGTCAGCGCGAGGTCGAAGACGTCGATGACCGTGACCCGGCCCCCACCGGTGGTGCCCAGCTCGCGCACGTCGACGCCGTGGCGCTGCGCGATGGCGCGCACCGCGGCGACGGCCGCGGCTGCCGCGCTCGCGAGGAAGCGTGACTGGGACTCGCCGAAGAGGAGGCCCGCCTGCACCACGGGTGCGCCCAGAGCGAAGAGGCGCTCGGTGAGTTGCGCACCGCGACCACCGAGGACGCAGCTCTCGGCGAGCGCCACTGCCAGACCTCCCTCGGCGAGGTCGTGGCAGGAGCTGAGCAGCCCGGCGGCGATCATCTCCAGGACTGCCGCCTGAACCCTCCGCTCGAGGTCGAGGTCGAGGGTCGGTCGAGGGCCGCCGTTGATCCCATGAGCGAGGCGCTGGTACTCGCTGCCGCCCAGATCCATCCCCACCGGCCCGACCAGCAGCACCGAGTCGCCGTCGCGCCCGAACCCTGCGGTGCAACGTCGCTCCAGGTCCTCCAGATGGCCCACCATCCCGATCACGGTGGTCGGGTCGATGCTCACTCCCTCGGTATCGTTGTAGAGGGAGACGTTGCCGCTCACCACCGGGACACCGAGGGCCAGGCAGGCCTCGCGCATCCCCTCGATGGCCTCAGAGAGCTGCCAGAAGACCTCGGGCTTCTCGGGATTGCCGAAGTTGAGGCAGTTGGTCACCCCGACGGGGGTGGCTCCGACGGCGACCACGTTGCGAGCGGCTTCGCAGACGGCGATGGCGGCACCCCGCCGCGGGTCGAGGGCGGCGTAGCGAGCGTTGCCGTCGGTGGTGAGGGCGATCGCCCCGGCGGTGCCTCGCACGCGCAGCAGGGCGGCGTCGCCGCCGGGGAGGACCACGGTGTCGTCGCCGACCTGGTGGTCGTAGCGCCGGAAGATGGACCGGCGGCTGCCGATGTTCGGACTGCCGATGAGGCGCATCAGGGTCTCGCCCATCGACCACGGCGGCGTCATGGCGAGCGGATCGACCGAGAGCGCCGCGTCCAGCCCAGCGGGGCGCAGCGCCTCCGGGTGGCGAAGCGGCACATCGTCGATCAGGAGGTCGAGCGGGAGATCGCAGACCACCTCTCCGACATCGGTCACCACCAGCCGTCCGGTGTCGGTGACCGTCCCGATCACGTCCGAGTGGAGGTCCCAGCGGTCGAACTCGGCCTGCACCGAAGCCGCGTCCTGTGGGCTCACCACCAGCAGCATCCGCTCCTGGGACTCGCTCAGCATCACCTCGTACGGCGTCATCCCGCGCTCCCGCCGCGAGATCCGGGAGACGTCCATCTCGATGCCGCACCCACCCCGGTGGGCCAGCTCGGCGGACGAGCTGGTGAGCCCAGCCGCCCCCAGGTCCTGCATGGCGACGATCCGCGGGTCACCGGCCAGGGTCACGCAGACCTCCATCAGGCACTTCTCGAGGAAGGGATTGCCGACCTGGACGGCGGGACGCCGCTCGCTGGAGGCCTCGTTGAGCTCGACCGAGGCGAAGGTGGCGCCGTGGATGCCGTCACGCCCGGTGTCGGCACCGACCAGCAGGACCAGGTTGCCCGGACCGGCGGCGGCCGCCCGGGTCAGCTTGGACTGCTCGATGACGCCGACGCACATGGCGTTGACCAGGCAGTTGTGCCGGTAGGACTCGTCGAAGTAGATCTCGCCGCCGACGGTGGGGACACCGATACAGTTGCCGTAGCCGCCGATGCCGGCTACGACGCCATCGAGGAGGTGTCGCTGCGCCGGCTCCTCGAAGGGCCCGAAGCGCAACGAGTCGAGCAGGGCGACCGGCCGCGCGCCCATGGTGAAGACGTCGCGGAGGATGCCTCCGACCCCGGTGGCCGCGCCCTGGTAGGGCTCGATCGCGGACGGGTGGTTGTGGGACTCGATCTTGAAGACGCAGGCGAGCCCGCCTCCGATGTCCACCGCGCCGGCATTCTCCCCCGGCCCCTGGAGCACCCGCGGACCACTCACCGGCAGACGGGCCAGGAGAGGCTTGCTGGTCTTGTACCCGCAGTGCTCGCTCCACATCGCACCGATCACGCCCAACTCCACCTCGGTCGGGACCCGGCCCAAGCGGCCGGTCGACAGCTCGTACTCGCCGCGGGTCAGCGCCACCTCAGCGAGGGTGGCATCGGAGACGGGGCCCGCCGAGGTCATGGGGCCACCGCGAAGGCGGAGTGCTCGGCCACCGCCTCGACCACGCTGCGGAAGATGCGCATCCCATCGTCGCTCCCGAGCAGCGGCTCGGCCGCGCGTTCCGGGTGGGGCATCATCCCCAGCACGTTGCGCCCCTCGCTGACGACGCCGGCGATGTCGCGCATGGATCCGTTGGGAGAGGCGTCGCCGACCGCGGTGCCATCGCGGGCGACGTAGCGGAAGGCGACCCGCTGCTCGGCCTCCAAACGGTCCAGGGTGGACGGGTCGGCGACGAAGCGGCCCTCGCCATGGCTGACCGGGATGGCCAGCACTCCGCCCCTCTCGCAATCGCCGGTGAATGGCGTCTCCACCGTCTCCACCCGCAGCCAGGTGGTCTCGCAGCGGAACTCGAGCGAGGCATTGCGGGTCAGGGCACCCGGGAGCAGGTGGGCCTCGCAGAGGATCTGGAAGCCGTTGCAGATCCCCAGGACGAGCCCGCCCGCCGCGGCGAACTCCTGCACCGACTCCATGAGCGGGGCGAATCGGGCGACGGCGCCGGTGCGAAGGTGGTCGCCGTAGGCGAACCCGCCGGGGAGGATGACGCAGTCGGAGCCCTGGAGATCCCGGTCTCGATGCCAGAGACGGACGGATTGGTGTCCGAGCACCTCGACGGCCCGCGCACAGTCGCCATCGCTCCAGGTCCCGGGGAAGACCGCGATCCCGAACCTCATGCGGGCGGGGCGGCCGGCGCGGGCGACGCTTCGCGGGAGGGACGGAGCTCGATGCGGTAGTCCTCGATCACGGGGTTGCGCAGGAGCTTCTCGCACATCTCGGCCACCCGCTGTCGGGCGCCCGCTTCGGAGTCGCCGTCCACCTCCACGCTGATGTGCTTGCCCACCCGCACCTCCGAGACCTCCGCAAAGCCGAGCTGGTGAAGCCCGGCACGCACGGTCAGCCCCTGAGGGTCGTTGACAACCGGCTTGAGGGAGATCACCACCTCGGCGAGGTACCTCATAGCTCCAGCCCGCAGATGCGCCGGGCCGCTTCGCGGTAGCGCTCGGTGGTTGCCGCGACCACCTCTGGAGGGAGCGAGGGCCCGGGTGGCCGCTTGTCCCAGTCGAGCGTCTCCAGGTAGTCGCGGACCGGCTGCTTGTCGAAGGAGACGGCGGCCTGGCCCTCGCGCCACTCGGATGCCTCCCAGAAGCGCGACGAGTCGGGGGTGAAGATCTCGTCGATGAGGCAGAGGTGGCCGTCGATCATCCCGAACTCGAACTTGGTGTCGGCCAGGATGATGCCCCGGCCGCTGCAGTGATGGGCGGCGAAACGGAAGAGCTCGAGCGACGTGCGCTCGAGCCGGCCGGCGAGGTCGGCGCCGATCGTCTCGGCCAGCTGGGCACGGCTGATGTTCTCGTCGTGCCCGCTGTCGTTCTTGGTGGATGGCGTGAAGCGCAGCTCAGGGAGCGGAGATGACTCGCGAAGTCCGCGGGGCAGAGGCTCGCCGGCCAGCGTCCCCCGGTCGCGGTACTCCTTCCAGCCGGAGCCGGAGAGGTGGCCGCGGACAACGCACTCGATGTCGATGCGCTCAGCCCGGGCGCAGCGCATCGAGCGCTCCCGCCACTCCGCCCAGATCTCGGGCGGGACCGCGTCCTCCCGATCTGGGAGCAGGTGGTTGGCCACGATGTGCGAGGTCCTTTCGAACCACCAGCGCGATATCTGGGTGAGTGTCCTCCCCTTCTCCGGAATGGGGTCGGGCAGCACGACGTCGAAGGCGGAGAGGCGGTCGGTCGCCACCATCAGCAGGCTTCCGTCATCGAGGGCAAAGGTGTCGCGCACCTTGCCGCGCCGGAACACCTCCAGGCCCACGTCCTGAGCCGCCGTCAGCACCGGGGTCATGTGAGCCCTCCTCCAATCCCCGCCTCGACGGCGAGCTGCGGTCGCTCCTCGGTCACCGTGCCCGGTTCCGCGTCGCGGATCTCGAGTCCGAGCCGCCGGTAGGTGCCGTCGATGCCGGCCAGGTAGGCGGAGAGGTCGAAGCAGGCATCCAGACCCTCGGGCGCGAGGACCTCCCCGAGCAGGCTGCGCACCAGCGTCTCGAAGCCGGCCTCGCCCCGGCGGGCCCTCTCGGCCAGGGCCTGCACCTCGCGGTAGGCCCGCTCGCGGGACCAGCCCGCACCCAGCAGCGCGTCGAGCACGCGGGGCGAGCAGGTGATCCGGCCGAGCGTCTCGACGTCTGCCAACATCTTGTCAGGATTGACACGAACTTGGGTGACCAGACGCGTGCACAGCCTGACCATGTAGTCGAGCAGGGCGCAGGAGTCGGGCAGCACGATCCGCTCGGCGGACGAGTGCGAGATGTCGCGCTCGTGCCAGAGGGCGACGTCCTCCATGGCGGTCACGGCGTAGCCGCGCAGCACCCGGGCCATGCCGCAGACCCGCTCGGAGAGGACGGGGTTGTGCTTGTGGGGCATCGCCGACGACCCCTTCTGCCGCGCCGCGAAGGGCTCCTCCAGCTCCGAGACCTCGGTCTGCTGGAGCAGCCGGATGGTGGTGGCAAGGCGCTCGAGGCTGGCCCCCAGGATGGCCACCGCGGCGACGAAGGCGGCGTGGCGGTCCCGGGCCAGCACCTGGGTGGCAGCGTCCGCGACCTCCAGTCCCAGGCCCCGGCAGACGTGCTCCTCAACCTGCGGAGGGACCGAGGTGTGGGTCCCCACCGGACCGCTCACCTGGCCGACCGCCACCTCCCTCGCCGCAGCGGCGAGGCGGGCCCGGCCGCGACGCACCTCGTCGTAGTGGTTGGCGAGCTTGACGCCGAGGCTGAGGGGCTCGGCGTGAACGCCGTGGGTCCGGCCCGGCATCAGGGTGAGCCGGTATCGGACCGCCTGCGCGGCGAGCGCCTCCACCAGAGCGGCCGCGTCCTCATCGATCCGGAGAGCCGCATCCCGGAGCTGGGTGGCCAGGGCGGTGTCGACGATGTCGGAGGAGGTGAGCCCGAGGTGAAAGAAGCGCCCCTCGTCGCCGACGGTCTCCTGGACCGCCTGGACGAAGGCGGCGACGTCATGGCCCTGCTCGGCCTCCAGCTCGGCGATGCGGGCGGGGTCGACGCGGGCACCGGCCCGGAGCCTGGCCGCGGCCTCCGCCGGGATGCGCCCGACGGCCGCCCACCCCTCGGCAGCCAGGAGCTCGACGTCCAGCCACCGCCGGAGCCGGGATTCGTCGCTGAAGACGGCGGCGATCGCGGCCGGCGTGTAACGGGGGATCACGTGGGCCAATTCTATTCGGTGGCGGACTCCGAACCGGATCCGGAAAAGGAGAGTTCAGATTGGGCGGGCGCGGCAACTCCTGTGAGGCACCCCGATCGGTCACCGTATACTGGCCGGCGCCCATCCGTCCTGATCAGCCAGCACGCTCGGGGTGGTCGCCGACCGTGCGTGTCCGCAGGCCGCCGCCGTTGACATGAGCCACCCCGTAACCTCCCCACCCGCCGATCCGTTCACCAGGCACACACGCCTGGAGATGAGAGTCGTGCAATGACCCTACCCCGGGCCTATGAGGATCAGCTGGTCGAGCGTGCCAAGACGGACGCCGACGCTTTCGGGGAGTTGTACGACCACTACTTCGGTCAGATCTACCGATTCGCCTACAGCCGAACACGAGATCAAGACGCAGCTGAGGAGGTCACCCAGGAGGTCTTCATGAAGGCGCTCCGGGCCATGCCGCGCTACCGACCCTCCGGGCACCCGTTCAGCTCGTGGCTGTACCAGATCAGCGCCAATGCCATCGCCGACCACTTCCGCCAGCGGCGGCCGCAGGCGAGCCTCGACGCGGCTGTCGAGATCGTCGACCCGACTCGCCCGGTGGCGGAGAGGGTGGTCGAGTCGGCTGAGGCCGCTCGTGTCTGGGCGGCGATCGACGGCCTCCCGGAGCAGCAGCGCACCGCCATGACCCTGAAGTTGGGAGAGGACCTCAAGCTGGCCCAGATCGGCGAGATCATGGGCAAGAGCGAGGGCGCCGTGAAACTGCTGGTTCACCGCGGCATGGTCGGTGTGCGGCAGCGGCTGGGAATCTCCGCGGTCGCCGGAGAGACGCTGTGAGCGAGCGCCGCCACCGCTTCGACGCCGAGCTCTCCGAGCTGTTCGGCGAGGACCCCGACCTGCTCCAGCTCGCCCAGCTGGTCCGGGAGAGCCGCCCCGAGCCGGTTCTGGACCCGAGGTTCCCGCCCATTCTCCGCGCCCGCCTGATGGATGAGGCGCGCACGGTGCTGGCCCCCCGGAGCACCTTCCGGACCAGGAGAGCCCCCCGCCGCCTGGCCGTCTGGGGCAGCTTCGGAGCCGCAGCGGCCCTGGCCGCGGCTGCGGTGGTGGTGGCGCTCACCGGTGGCACGCCGCCGTCCGGCGGGCTGGCCGTCGTCGCCTCCAACGTGAGCCAGCAGCGGGCTGTCGACCCTCACCAGGCCATCACCCTCAGCTTCAACGAGCCGATGGACGAGCAGAACGAGCAATCGGTCCTGAGCGCCCTCAAGATCGAACCCGCCACCCAGGTGACCGTCACCTGGAAGAACCCCGAGACCCTGGTGGTCACGCCCCTCCACCCCCTGGCCGCCGACACGGACTACCAGGTCACCGTCCCGAAGTCGGCGGTCCAGAGCCAGAGCGGCCAGACACTCAGCTCCAACGTGACCATCGACTTCGGCACCCAGCCGTCGTCTCCGCCCAGCCCCTCGGCCTCCCCCGCGCCGGTGCTGGAGCCGGCCGTGGTGGGCACGGCGGCGAGCGACGGGCTAGCCTTCTGGGGCCCGGCGAGCGCTCCCGGGGTCACCGATGCGAGCGCGGTTCCGGCCACGGCGGGGACCGCTCCCTCGGCGACCGCCTCGGCCAGCCCCACAGGCTCGCTGACCCCGTCGGCGACGCCGGCCAGCTCGCCGCTCGTCAGCTCGCCGGCTAGCAGCGCCACCCCCGCGCCAGCCGAGGGGGCCGTGGTCTTCCCCGATGACCAGATGCCGATCTCGTTGAGTGCCACGCCGGCGGCGGCGGTCGCGGTCTCGCCGGACGGCTTCAGCGTCGCCCTGGCGCTGACGGGCGCCAACGGCAGCGATGAGATCGTGGTGGAGCAGGCCGATGGGAGCCAGGCCAACCAGGTGTGGCCGAGCGGGTCCGCCCCCGGCGCCACGGTGGCGGCGCTGGCCTGGGACGGCAACAACCGGATCGTCTTCGTGACCTCCCAGGGGATCGATACCGTGAACGTGTCCGACGAGCAGTCGGAGCAGCTCTATGCCTTCCCGTCCGGTGGCACGGACTCCGGGGTGGTGCTCGCCCCCGACGGGGGATACGCCTTCCTGCCCGGGTCCGATGTGGTCGGTCAGCCGGGGCCCACCTCCACGGCAACCCCGGCGCCCGCCACTGCGACGGCGACCCCGACCCCCTCCAGCACCTCCTCCGCGGCGCCCGCCTCGCCGGCCGCCACGCCGTCTGCCACCTACATGCCGAGCGCTGCCGACGGGTGGCTGTTCACGCTGGCGATCGCCGGTGGTCAGATCCCGTCGCCCACCCAACTGGCCGGGAGCAGCAGCGGGGTGGTGGCCTTCAGCGGCGCGAGCGATGAGGTCGCCTGGGTGGACGCGGGCAATGAGGCGGAGGTGGCGACGGTGCTGGAGGCACCGGTCTGCGACCCGCCCGCCATCACGCCGGTCCCCGGGGCGCCGACCGAAGGCATCGAGCAGCTTGCCCTCGACGGCCACGGGATGACGCTCGCCTACGGTCTCGATCCCGGTGGCATCGAGGTGGAGACATTTGGAGGCACGGTGCTCGGAACCACCGCGGACGTTGCCAGCTCGCTCGCCTTCTCTCCGGACGGGACCCAGCTGGCCTTCGTGGCCGCCGGGAGCCTGGACGTGGCCGAGGTGCAGCCGGGCTCGTCGACCTCACCGGCCACCTCCATCTGCCAGGACGCCGACCAGGTGCTGACCCAGTTCGTGGACGACCAGGTCTCTCACGACCAGGCTGGGCTCACCGCCCTCAGCGCGACCGGGGCTCCCTCCGCTGCCCAGCTCACCCCGGCGGCGATCAACCGCGGGTACGTGATCAGCTCCGAGTGCGCGGCCGGAAGCGCGACCGCCGGCCCCACCCTGACCGCCTCAGCCCGGCTCATCGTGGACGCGACCGGCACCTCTCCGGGCCAGCTGACCGACGAGACCGTGGTCCTGAGTCAGAGTGGGGGGCCGTGGCTCGTGACCGGGCTCTCGGTCCCGTCCCTTCGGGCCCAGGGCAGCGGCCCCCACGTCCTGAGCGTCAGCGTGACCCCGCCGGCCCAGGGCTCGCTCAACCCGGAGAGCGTGGTGACGATCACCTTCGACGCCGACCTCGACCCGTCGAGTGTCACCAGCGGCTCGCTCTGGCTGGAGACGTCCGGCGGGCAGACCATCCCGCTCCTCGCTCCGCCGTCGTACGACCCCGACACCCGCGAGGCGACCCTCACCGTCTCCGGCGCGGTCCCGGCCGGCACCGAGGTCGTCGTCGGCACCTCGATCGCCGACATCGACGGCGGTCACCCGGCCGCCGACGCCACCTACCCGGTCGGCGGCTAGCTGCCGGTCACCGCCAGCGCGGCCGCGATGGCGGCCACGTGGGCCGGGTCGCGGAGCAGGCGGTCGTACCGCTTCCTCCGCTCCTCCCACGCGTGGGCCGCGGGCACCAGCTCGGGGTGGTCCTCGATGAAGTGCGTGGTGTACTCGCCCGCACGGAAATCGGGGGAGTCGAGGATGGCGAGGTGGAAGGCGATGTTGGTCCGGATGCCGGTGATCGCGTACTCGACCAGCGCGCGGCGCATCCTGCCGATGGCCAGCTCCCGAGTCGGGCCCCAGACGATCAGCTTGGCGATCATCGGGTCGTAGCTGGGGGAGACCATCCCCGGTCCGGTGAGCGCCGCATCGACCCGGACCCCCGGACCGGAGGGCTCGTGGTAGCCGGTGACCCGGCCCGGCGAGGGCATGAAGCCGTTGCCGTAGTCCTCGGCATTGATCCGGCATTCGATGGCATGACCCCGGGGCACCAGGTCCTTCTGGCGGAGCTGGAGGTGCTCGCCGGCCGCGATCCGCAGCTGTTCGGCGACAAGGTCCACGGAGTACACGGCCTCCGTGACGGGATGCTCGACCTGCAACCGCGTGTTCATCTCCAGGAAGAAGAACTCACCCTTGGAGTAGATCAGCTCCACCGTGCCGGCGTTGACATAGCCGACCGCGCGCGCGGCGGTGACGGCGACCTCACCCATGCGCTCCCGGGTCTCCGGGTCGATGACGACCGAGGGCGACTCCTCGAGGATCTTCTGATGGCGGCGCTGGATCGTGCATTCGCGCTCGCCGAGGTGAATGACATTGCCGTGGGAGTCGGCGAGTACCTGGACCTCGATGTGCCGCGGTTCCTCGACGTAGCGCTCGAGAAAGACGGTGGCGTTGCCAAAGGCGCGCTCCGCTGTGGAGCGGGCAGCTTCCAGACCGCTCCGCAACTCGGCGGGGTCGCGGGCCACCCGCATCCCGATCCCGCCACCCCCGGCGGAGGCCTTGATGAGGACCGGGTAGCCGATCTGGGCGGCCACCGTCTGCGCCTCCTGGGGGTCGCTGAGGGCCCCGCTGCCGGGGACGACCGGCACTCCCGAGGCCAGCATCCGCTCCCGGGCAGGCACCTTCTCTCCCATCGCGGCCATCGCCTCGGGAGGAGGGCCGATGAAGACGATGCCGGCGGCGGCGCAGGCCCGGGCAAACGCCTGGTTCTCGCTGAGGAAGCCGTAGCCGGGATGGATCGCCTCAGCGCCCGTGGACCTGGCTGCCGCCAGGATCCGCTCGATGTCGAGATAGGACTGGGACGGGGCGGCGGGGCCGATCTCGACCGCCTCGTCGGCGAGGATGGTGAAGGCAGCCCCGCGGTCGGACTCGCTGTGGACCGCCACGGAGGCGATGCCGAGGTCGCGGCATGCGCGGATCACCCGGACGGCGATCTCGCCCCTGTTGGCGACCAGGACCTTGGAGAACACGGCTCCATGGTGCCATCCGGAACGGTGGGGCCGGGCCGCTGGGTGACGGGGCGCGGGGCGCCTCCTGACGAGGATGCCATCATGGGGGAAACCGGAGTTGAGCAGGAGGCCGCACGATGCCGCGAGAGAGAGACGAGGCGTGGCACGAGGTGGGCCGGCACGCGGCCGAGCTCGGCTCCCGGATCCGAGAGCACTACCGGTCGCAGCAGGGCGCGGACACGAGCAGGCCGCCGATCGAGTCCGCCCTGGAGGCCATGAGCCGCCAGGCGAGGATCGCCCTCGAGGCGACGGCCCAGGCGCTCCGGGACCAGCAGGTACGCGACCAGGCGCTCCGGACGTCACGAGCCATCGCCGATGCCGTCGAGGTGTCCGTCGCGAGCCTCGGCGGCGAGGTCAAGCAGGCGCGCCGGCGCGCACCCAAGCGCCGCGACCGGTAGTCGCGGAACGCCGCCGGCCAGATCGACACATTGGCCCGGCGCGTAGGATCGGCCTCGATGCAGTACCGGCGCCCCTCCCCCCGGATGTGGCTGGCCCGCCAGACGGTGCTCGGACTGACGAGCCTCCTGCTTCTCGCCATCCTGGGGGTGTCGGGCGCACTCCTCTGGGGCGGACCGGGTGGCCTGGGCGGAATCGGCGCGAGCCTGGCCCTCGCGGTCACCTCCTGGCTCGTCGAGCGCGGGCGGTACCGGTCGTGGGGCTACCTGGAGCGGGATGAGGACCTGGTGGTCAAGCGCGGTCTCCTCTTTCGCCGGCTGACCGTCGTGCCCTTCGGCCGGATGCAGTTCGTGGATGTCACCGCGGGCCCGGTCGACCGCCTCTATGACCTGGCCACGGTCCAGCTCCACACCGCGGCCGCGGCCACCGACGCCCGCATCCCCGGGCTGCGCAGCGCCGACGCCGCCCAGCTCCGCGACCGCCTGGCCACGCTCGGCGAGGCCCGGGCCTCAGGGCTCTGATGCCCCCGGGCAGCTCCCAGGCTCTGGCCCTGGCCGGCACCTGGTGCCGGCTCCACCCCCTCTCCCCGGTCGTGAGGATCGGGGTCACCCTCGGCGCGGCGCTGGTGGCGGGCGTCTCCTGGGTCTCCGGCGACCACAGCTCGTCCGGGCGGACCGTGGACACGCTGGTGGTCGCGGTCCTGGCGGTGATCGGAGTGGCCGCCGCTGTGGTCTCCTGGCTGGTCACGCGCTGGCGAGTCGTCGGAGACGAGCTCCAGATCGACACGGGCCTGGTGTACCGCCAATCGCTGCGGTTCCCGCTCCGCCGGGTTCAAGCGGTGGACGTCGTCGCGCCGCTCACCGCTCGCATCCTCGGTCTCGCCGAGGTGCGGGTGATCTCCGCCGGGACCGGTCACCGCCAGCACGGGCGTCTTGCCTACCTGAGCAATCAGGACGCGGCGGCCGTGAGGGCACAGCTGCTCGCCCTGGCCCACGGGCTCGCAGCCGAGACCCCGGAGCCGCCCGCACACCCCCTCTTCCGGGTGGACAACGGCCGGCTGATCGCGGCGAGCCTGCTCCGGGGAACGTGGCTGCTGGTACTGGTCGTCGTCGCCGTGGGCGCCATCCTGGCCGCGGTCGATCCGGCCGGAGGGGGCGGCACCGTCCGCCAGGGGGGTGCCGAGGCCGCCACCTCACTGATCAGCGCGGTCGTAACCGGGCTCGTGGCCCTCGGCCTCGATGCGGCCCGCTCCGTGAACGGTGACTTCGACTTCACGATCGGCCAGGCGTCCGATGGCCTGCGCCTCCACCGGGGCCTCCTCCAGAAGCGCCACGAGACCATCCCCTACGGTCGCATCCAGGCCGTGCGGCTGATCCAGCCACTGCTCTGGCGGCCGTTCGGCTGGGCCCGGGTCGAGCTGGATGTCGCCCGGCAGCCCGAGGCCCGGCACCAGGGTGAGGCCCGCCAGCTGGCCCACCTCCTCGCCCCGGTCGCGACCCTGGACCAGGCACGCTGGTTGGTCGCGCAGGTCGCGCCGGGCGCGCCCGCCACCCTCGCCCGCGCCGGAGCTCCGCCGCGACGGGCCTGGTATCGAGCTCCCCTCTCCTACCACTATCTCTCCGCGTGGCACGACGACCGCTGGCTGGTGACCCAGACGGGGCGGGTGCGCCCCGCGACGGTCATCGTGCCCCTGGAGAAGGTCCAGAGCATCCGGCTGAGCAGCGGGCCTCTGCTTCGGGCCCTCCACCTGGCCAACCTCCGGATCGACACTGCGGGACGGCGGTGGGTGGCGGCCGCGCTCTGCCGGGATGCGGACGAGGCCACGGCGCTCGTCCATCAGCTCGGAGATCTGGCGTGGCGAGCCCGACGGCTCAGCTGGTGACGGGCTCCGGGGCGCCTGGCAACCGGGCGTGTCGAACCCGAGGCTCAGTTGGTGATGATCACCGGGGTCCCGAGCGGCGTCCAGTTGTAGAGCCAGGGCATGATCGCGGTCGGGAAGTGGACGCAGCCGTGGCTCGCGTAGTCCTGGGCCACGTCGTTCTCGCTACCGGGCCCGAAGGCGTTCTGGTTTTCCCAGTAGGCGTCGTGGAGGAAGTAGCCGTCAGCGAACTCCAGGACCCACTGCACCACGGTGGTCGGATACCAGTCGGGTGACCCCGGTGGCCAGGGGGAGACCATCGTGAAGGGCGAGGTCTTGTAGAAGACTGCGAAGTTCCCCGTCGGGGTGTTCAGGCCGGGCCGGCCGGTGGTGATCGGGCTGGCGCCGACGACGCAACCGTTGTCGTAGAAGACCGCCTCCTGGAGGCTGAGACTGAGGGTGATCACCTTGCCCGACCCCCCACCCGCATCGTGGCCGCATTGGTCGGCGGCCAGATCCGCGGCGAGGGCGTTCTGGATACCGGTCACCTGGACCTGCAGAGTGCTCATCTGGTCGTAGGTGGTGTCGGCGAGGAATCCCTGATCCACCTGCTGGTACTGGGCCTGCGGGCTCGCCGAGTTGGGGGTGTCCTCGGCTGAGGCCTGGTCGGCGAGCAGCATCAGCGGCCGCATCTCGCCGTTCAGCTGGTCATTGAGGGAGACGAGCTGGTTGAACTGCTGGAGGGCCGCGTAGAGGAGGCCGGCGGTCTGGGTGGTGTCGGCTCCGCTCGACTCCTCGCTCTGGAGCCGAGTGGCCAGGTCGGAGATGTCGCCCGGGTCGAGGTTGTCGGTGCCCGCTGTGGTGAGAGCGGTGCCGGCCTGGGAGACGAGCGCGGAGGGGCCGCCGGCGGTGGCGACGTCGGTCTGGATCTCGGCCTGCTGCTGGGCGGCCACCACCGCCGTGCGGGTGGCGTCGAGCTGCTCCTGCCAGGTGGCGGCCAGAGAGGCGAGCTGGTCGGGGGTGGTGGCCGCCTTCAGCTGAGCCGGCCAGCCCTGGCCGGCCGAGATCTGCGCCGCGGTCATGAAGCCCCGATCCTGGGTCAACTCCTGCTGCCCATCGGTGACCACGAGCTGAGCCTTGTCCCGCTGGGCGGTCATCGCCGCCGCGTAGGCGGTGTCGCTGGCGTCGGTCAGCGCCGTCAGCAGCCTCTGGTCGTCGGTAGTCCACCACACCGGAGCCCACCACTCATCCTGGGGCCGCTGCTCACGCAGGCGGCTCTGGAGGGGCGTGATGCTCGCTGCCGGCACCCCGACGGCGAGGTCGTGGGCCCAGGTCCGCTGCAGGCTCGTCGCCTGGGCATCGAAGGTGGTCCGCCGCTGCGATCCGACCGCGGCCATGCTCAGCACGCCCGCGATCAGGCAGGCGATGAGAACGAGGGCGGCGAGGCGGACGGCGCGCTTGGGGGTCATCAGCTCTTGGGAGGGAACGTCCGGGGCGCCTTCGACGTTACGCCACCTGCCCCGTTGGAGAGCCGTGACGATTCAGTGGCCACCGGTGGGGCCGGGCTCTCCCCGCGCTTCACCGTTACTCGATGTCCGCGATCGGGGCCTTGGGGCCGACGACGTCGCCCTCCCGCACGTGGACCACAGCCACCGTTCCGGTCCGGTGGGCGACGATGTCGTTCTGCATCTTCATGGCCTCGAGGACGGCGACGACATCCCCGATCTGGACCCGATCGCCGGGTTTCACCGCCACCTTGAGGATCAGACCCTGCATCGGAGCGGTGATCGTGCCGGCGCCCGGCGGTGGCGGGCCCGAGGCCGCGGGCGGGGACACGCTCCGGGCGGCGGCAGGCCCGGCACCGAAGACGCGGACGTNNCCGGCCCCCTCATGGGCCGGACCGGCGCCCTCGGTGTCCGCGCCGCCGATGGAGGTCCCGCCCGCCTCGTCGGCGAGACGCTCCACCGCAGCCTCCCCTCGGACGGAAGCGAGGAAGTCGGGACCGAAGAGCGCATAGGTAACGAGCGCCTCGGGATCGTCCCGAACGCCCTCCCGGGCCAGATCGCGGGCCGCCGCGGGAAGTCCCGGTTCCAGGAGGTCGGCCGGGCGGCAGGTGATGGGTTCCTCGCGCCCGTTCACCAGCTCGCGGACATCGGGGTCGATCGGCTCCGGCGGGGTTCCGAAGAAGCCGAGGCAGTAGTCCTTGATCTCCTGGCTGATGGTGGCGTAGCGGTCGCCCTCAAAGACGTTGTAGACGGCCTGGGTGGTGATGACCTCCGGGAAGGGGGTCACGAGCGGCGGGTTGCCGAGCTCCCGGCGCACCCGGGAGATCTCGGCCTCGACGTCGGGCAGGCGGTCGAGGGCGCCGCGCTCGCGCAGCTCGGCCACTCCGTGGCCCATCGCGGAGGCGGGGAGCAGACCCCGGAGCGCCGATCCGTCGTATCGGAAGAGGGCCGGGTCGACCGAGTCCGCGTAGAGGGGCGCGATCTCGTCGAGGAAGTGGGCGACCCGGATGACCGGCTCCATCTCGATCCCCGTGGCGTCCTCGGTGCCGGCGAATCCGGCGATCACCGCCTCCGCGGGAGGGAAGGCCGCTCCACCGCCCAGGGGGGAGACCGAGACGTCGGCGCGGGTGGCCCCGGCCCGGTGGGCTGCCTGGTAGGCGAGCAAGGCCTGGCCGGTCTGGGCGCAGAAGCTCACGGTCACGGGCAGGCCGGCGGCCTCGGCGGCCGCGGAGACGAGAGCCGCTGCCCGGGCCGCGCCGGCGGCTCCCAGGGGATCGCGGAGGCAGATCGCGTCGCATCCGAGCCCGGCCAGACCCCGAGCCACCGCCGCCAGGGCGGGGATGGGGGCGTCGGAGCAGACCACGACGCCCTCGACCACAGCGCCCGCAGCCTTGGCTGCGCGGACCGCCGTGGTCAGGTTGGCCACGTCGTTGAGCGGATCGAGGAGCCGGAAGACGCCGACCCCGGCCTGAGCGGCCAGACGGACAAAGGCCTCGACCACATCGTCGGGGAGGTGGCGGTGGGCGACGAGCATCTGCCCATGGAGGGTGGCCATCAGCGGCGTCCGCGGGGCGGCCGCGGCCAGCGCCCTGAGACGTTCGAAGGGGTCCTCGCCGAGGAACCTGAGCTGGGCCTCGAAGGTGGCGCCGCCAAAGACCTCGAGAGCCGAGAAGCCACAGGCGTCGAGGAGCTCCGCGGCCCGCACCGCGTGACGCTGACGAAGTCGGCTCAGCATGAGTGCCTGCTGCCCGTAGCGAAGCGAGGTCTCGACGAGCTCCAAACGCGGCATGACCGACCGATTGTATGGGGGATGAGGGTGCGCAGAGATCGGTGCGACCAACCGGAGCGAGGCGTTCGATGAGGTCCGGAGGCGCGGCCGGCATCAGACGTAACCGCGCAACGGCCGCGTACGACCAGAACGGCAGGTTCACCGGGGAGACCGACAGCGTCGAGGCGGTGAACTGGACCGGTACGGCGACGACGTTCACCCAGTTCCCGACCAACCAGGGATATGGGGGAACAACGAGCTGTACAACTGCTTCCTCTCCCCCGACGGCTCGCGGATGGCATGCATCGCCGGCTCCAACAACGCGCTGGCGCTGCTGAGCAGCAGTGGGACCATCACCAACACCGGCCACACCTACGACAGCATCCTGGGGTGGATCGACGCCACCCACCTGCTCGTCGAGGTCGACAGCGGCGACCTCGGGGTGCTCGACCCCGACACCGGAGTCCTCACCACCGTCGCGGTCGCGCAGGCCAGCAGCGTCAGCATGGTGGCGACGCTCCCCGGCTCGCTCTGACCTCGGAAACCAGACCAAGGCCACGCGCCGGGGACGGCCGTGAGGCTCAGGCCGGAACCGACCCGCCCCCGGAAACGTCAAAGCCCTCGGGGAGCCGCACCCGGCCGCTCATCTCCTGGCGCCGGGCCTTGAGCGCGGCGGCGACGGCGGGATCGGAGAGCGCCAGGATCCGGGCCGCGAGGTGGCCGGCGTTGCGGGCACCCATCTCGCCCACCGCGACGGTCGCGACCGGGACCCCCGGGGGCATCTGCACGATGCTGAGGAGCGAGTCGATGCCGGACAGCGGGGTGCCGGCGAGAGGCACGCCGATCACCGGCAGCGGGGTCAATGAGGCGAGCACGCCCGGGAGGTGCGCCGCCGCACCCGCCCCGGCCACGAGCACGCGCAACCCCCGCGCCTCTGCCTGCGAGGCGTAGGAGCGGACCACCTCCGGGGCGCGGTGGGCCGACATCACCGCGATCTCCCAGCCGATGCCGTACTCGTCGAGGACCTCTCCGCACAGCCGCATGGCCGGGAGGTCGGATTCACTGCCCATCAGGATGCCGACACGGGGGCTGTTCATCGTCTCGCTCCAGCGGGGAGGACGGCGATGTCCGAGCGCGACCACATCCCCGCGAAGTGGACGCGCTCGAGGTTGTCGTAGGCCCGGCGCCTGGCCGTCGCCACATCGCCGCCCTGGCCGACGATGCCGAGCACCCGCCCCCCTGCCGTCACCAGCCGCCCGTGCTCGTCCCGGGCGGTCCCCGCATGGAAGCAGAGGACGTCGCCGTCGAGATCGCCCAGCCCCGTGATCGGGTCGCCGGTGCGCGCCGCCGCCGGGTACCCCTGCGCGGCCGCCGTCACCACCACCGCCGCCCCGGCGACGGGCGCGGGCGCGGGGCCGGCGAGCTCCCCCCGCGCAGCCGCGAGGAGGAGGTCGAGAAAGCCCGGTCCCGCCAGGGGAACGACCACCTGGGTCTCGGGATCGCCGAAGCGGGCGTTGAACTCGAGGACGCGGAATCCGTCGGGGCTCACCATCAAGCCCACGTAGAGGCAGCCGACGAAGGGGGTCCCGGCCTCCGCGAGGGCGGCCAGGGTGGGCTCGATGACCTGCTCCGCCACCTCTCCGAGAGGGGGGCACCCGTCCGTCGCGGGAGCGTACGCGCCCATCCCGCCGGTGTTGGGCCCGTGGTCGGAGTCGTGGGCACGCTTGTAGTCGCGTGCCGGCGAGAGAAGCTGGTAGCGGCGCCCGTCGCAGACAGCGAAGACCGAGACCTCGGTCCCGCGCAGGCGCTCCTCGACCACGACGACGCTCCCGGCGTCTCCGAAACGCCGCTCGTCGAGGCAGGAGGCGATAGCGGCGAAGGCGTCCTCGCGGGTGTCGCAGACTGCCACGCCCTTCCCGGCGGCTAGACCGTCTGCCTTGACCACGCAGCGCCCATCCAGCTCCAGCACGAAGTCGACGAGATCGCCGCGGCTCTCTCCCGTCCCCGAACGCCAGCGAGCCGTGGGAACGCCCGCGCGGTCCATCACCTGCTTGGCGTGCGTTTTGCTCCATTCGATCCTGGCCGCCGCCGCCGAGGGGCCGAAGACGGTGACACCGGCCTCCCGGCAGCTGTCGGCAACGCCCGCGGCGAGCGCCGCATCGGGGCCGACCACGACCAGGTCGACATCCTGTTCGCGGGCCAGCCGGGCCACCCGGGGGGCGTCGGTGACGGAGACGGCGACATTGGTCCCCAGCAGGGCGGTGCCGCCGTTACCTGGTGCGCAGATGAGCTCGGGGCGAGATTCGTGCCGGGCACAAGCCCAGGCGAGAGCGTGCTCGCGACCCCCCGAGCCGACCACCAGAACCCGCATCGTGGGGATTGTCGCGGATCTGGTGACGGCCGGGCCACGGGAGGGGTGCCGACCAGTGCATCTGCCCCAGGAGATTTGGGTGCACATGAGTCTGGCGGGTCCAACGGGTGCCACCTACCCTTGGCGTTATTGATCCGATCACCCCGCGCGGAGGACCGACCGTGAGGTCACTGCAGAGTCGCTGGCTCACCGCATTGGCGACCGTCCCGCCGGTCCTGGTCACCCTCGCCACCATCGGACCGCTGTCGGTCCAGGCCGCGGCAGCCGACACCGTGCCGAGCTCCACGAGCGGCCTCGACCCGTCGGAGCGCTTTGAGCTGGGCGTCGCCCTGGTCGCACTCGGGATTCTCATCCTGGCCGTCACCATGGTCCGACTGCGCATCCAGAACCGTCAGCGGCGGTCGCCTGCACTCGTGGGGTCCTCGTGGCGGAAGGTCACGGACACCTGGGGTGGGTACCGGGGGGTGCCGTCCTCCCGGAGGTCGGCCTCGCGGGCGACCGTCAGGTCGGGCTGGTAGCCGACCGGGCTACTCCCACTCGATGGTGGAAGGTGGCTTGCTGCTGATGTCGTAGACGACCCGGTTGACCCCGTCGACCTCGTTGACAATTCGGCGGCTCATCAGTCCCAGCACGTCGTAGGGGACCCGGGCCCAGTCGGCGGTCATGGCGTCGTCGGACTCGACGATCCGGATGGCCACGACGTTGGCGTAGGTACGACCGTCCCCCATCACCCCCACCGAGGAGATCGGGGTCAGGATTGCGAACGACTGCCACACCTTCCGGTAGAGCCCGCTGCGCTTGATCTCGTCGATGACGATCCAATCGGCCGCCCGCAGCACCTCCAGCCGCTCCCGCGTCACCTCGCCGATCACCCGGATCGCCAGCCCCGGGCCGGGGAAGGGCTGGCGCCANNGACGTCGACTCGATGACGTCGGGATAGAGGGTGCCCTGGGCGAGGAAGTCGATGTCCCCCAGCCGGCGGGCCTCGGTCTCGAACACCTCGATGAAGGTACGCCCGATCCGGCGGCGCTTCTCCTCCGGGTCGGTGACCCCGGCGAGGGCGGTGAGGAAGCGGTCGGTGGCGTCGACGTGGACCAGGTTGATGTGGCGTTGGTGGGACATGACCTCGACCACCCGCCGGCCCTCGTCGCGCCGGAGCAGCCCGTTGTCCACGAAGACGCAGGTGAGCTGGTCACCGACGGCCCGGTGCACCAGGGTGGCCGCCACCGCCGAATCGACCCCACCCGAGAGGGCGCAGAGGATGCGGCCGCTCCCCACCCGAGCGCGGATGTCGGCGATCGCCCTCTGGACAAAGGCGGCCGGCTCCCAGGTCAGCGAGCACTCGCAGACGCGGGTCAGGAAGTTGGCGAGGAGCTGCTTGCCCGCCGGGGTGTGGACCACCTCGGGGTGGAATTGGATGCCGAAGCGGCCCAGCGGACCGGCGAACGCCGCGTAGGGTGAGTTGAGCGAGTGGGCGATGGGCCGGAAACCCTCGGGGAGCCCGGTGATGATGTCGCCGTGGGACATCCACACCGCGGTCTCGGAGGGGATGCCCTCGAAGATCCCGGCCGTTTCGTCGATCTCGAGCTGGGCGGCGCCGTACTCGCGCCTGCTGGCGGGCTCGACCGCGCCCCCCAGGTCGTGAGCGAGCAGCTGCATCCCGTAGCAGATGCCGAGAATGGGGAGCCCCAGGTCGTAGATCGCCGGGTCGGGATGGGGTGCACCCTGCTCGTACACCGAGGCCGGTCCGCCGCTGAAGATCAGCCCTCTGGGGGCCCGGCGGCGGATCTCCTCGGCGCTGATGGTCCCGGGCACCAGCTCCGAGTAGACGCGGGCCTCGCGCACCCGCCGGGCGATGAGCTGGGCGTACTGGCTCCCGAAATCGAGAACGAGGACCCCGTCGTGCGCGGCCGGCTCCGGAGGCGGGGCGCCGGCCGCCGGCCTCAGGTCCGGGTTCGACGCCGGGCTCTGGGCCACGCCGGTGCCCATCGTCAAACCCCCATGCCCACGCGCTGCTCGCGCTGCTGCACCTTGCCCTCGGTCTTGATGGCGGGCGCGACCACCATCTCGGTCTCCTGGAAGTCGGAGATGGTGCGTGCGCCGCAGACCCCCATGGCGCTCTTCAGGGCGCCCACCAGGTTCATCGACCCATCGTCGACGTGAGCCGGGCCGAAGAGGATCTCCTCCAGCGAGCCCTTGATCCCGGTGCGGATGCGCGTCCCCCGGGGGAGGTTGGGGTCGGGGGTGGCCATCCCCCAGTGATTGCCCCGACCCGCGGCCTCCCGAGCCGAGGCGAACACCGAGCCGATCATCACGGCGTCGGCCCCCGATGCGAAGGCCTTGGTGACGTCCCCGCCCAGGCGCATCCCGCCGTCCGTGATGACCGCAACGTGCTCGCCGCTGCGACGGAGATGGTCGTCGCGCGCCGCCGCGCAGTCGCTGGTCGCCGTGACCTGGGGCACCCCCACGCCGAGCACCGCGCGGGTGGTGCAGGCGGCGCCCGGACCGACGCCGACCAGCAGCCCCTTGATACCGGTGTCCATCAGCTCGAGGGCGGTCGCGTAGTCGACGCAGTTGCCGACCACGACCGGGATGCTGAGCTGCGAGGTCAGCTCGCGGAAGGAGAGCTGCTTGTGGCCGCGGCTGATATGGCGTGCGGTGAGCACCGTGCCCTGGACCACCAGGCAGTCCGCGCCCGCCTCCTGGATGATCCCGGCACGGCGGGCGGCCTGGGCGGGGATGGTGGAGACGGCGCAGGGGCCGCCACCCTTCTTGATGTCCTCGATCCGCTGGCCGATCAGGCCGTCCTGGATGGGGGCCTGGTAGATCTTCTGGAGCAGGACGTTGACCTCGGCCGGAGGGGCGGCGGCGATCGCCTCGAGCACCTCCGACGGGTCCTCGTAGCGGCACTGGACGCCGTCCAGGTTGAGGACGGCCAGCCCGCCCAGCCGGCCCATCTCGACAGCGAACCCGACGTCAACCACCCCGTCCATGGCGGCCGCCAGAAAGGGGATGGCAAGCGTCATCCCGTCGAGGCGCATGCCGACCTCGATCTCGTCGGGGTCGATGGTCACCCGTCCGGGGACGAGGGCCACCTCATCGAATCCATAGGCCCGGCGGGCGCGCTTGGAGCGCCCCAGCTCAACCTCCATCTCGCCTCCCTCCGACCCCCCTTCTGGCCGGCCGCACGAGGCGCTCTCCCATCGCCGAATGGTACCAGAGGCCTCTCGAGCCCCGTCCCCCATCTGGTGGCAGCCGGGTCGTCCGAGCACAACATCTGGTGCCATGGGCAATGCCGACGCCCGGAGGGCAACGTGGCAGTGGGATGTCCGAGGCCGGCACGGCCACGAGGGGAGAGGCCCGCCTCCGCCGGCGTCAGGGAGTCAGGTGAGGAGGGCGCGCAGCACGGCGCTCGCCTCGGCGGTGCTCCGTGTCTTCTGCCGGAGCGACGCGGCGAGCACACGCATCCATGCCTCGAAGCTGATCTCGTCGGTCAACCCGTTGAGGACCTGGACCTCGCGGCAGACCAGCCCCTCCCGGGTCATCTCGGCTTCCAGGATGTCCTCACCGACCCGCACGTTTATCCTCCGGATCGGGCGCCTCCGGGTGAAGAGCGACCCATCACGCTCGATCTCGACAGCATCGGGAAGGGCAGAGGCCAGCTTGCCGGCGAAGACCTGGAAGAAGACCCGGATGTCGCGCGACTCGGCGCGCAGGCTGGCCATGAGGGTGTCGATCTCGTCGTTCAGCGGGGTCAGGTCACTCACGGCGATTCGAGTATAGGGGGCGGTCGGGGGGCATCCGGCCGCCCCCGCCGGCGGGGGCGGAGACAGGGGTCAGGCGGCGGCGCCGGCCTCCGCGCGAGGCGGCTCCAGGGCGACGGCGAGCA
>PLXL01000203.1 GCA_003153215.1 Candidatus Dormiibacterota bacterium | reverse complement strand
GCCAAGGCGAAGCGCCTGGGCCTGCCCGTCGCCGAGATCCCCACCATCTGGCTCGACCGTGCCAACGGGACCTCGAACTTCAGAGTGTCACGCTGGATGGTGCGCTACCTCCGCTGGTACCTCCGGGCCCTCCGGCCGAGCGGCAGACGCCCGCGGCCGCGGCCTCGCCCCGTCGACGGGAGTGAGCACAGCCGCCCTCCCGTCTGACCTGGATCAGTGGCCACCCACCCCGGCGAGCGGCGCTGGAGCTGGCAGCGGTCTCAGCCGGCCGGCGCGGGCGCCCGGGAGATGGCCGCCGGCGTCTCGCAGCGGATGACGAACTGGTAGGCGAAGAGGGTGGGCCAGGCGCCCACCGCGAGCTGGTCGGCCGCGCGCAGCCCGTGCCCCACCCGGCCGTCGCCGGCGGAGAGCACCTCGAAGGGGAGCCCCGTGGCCCGCTGGCCGGTGATCGTGAACCCGGAGCGGCGGACCAGGTCGAAGAGGCCGCGCCGGGTGAAGAAGCGGACGTGGCCGCGATCGAGGATCCCCCGCTGATCGTAATCAAAGAGGCCGACCGCCGTTCTCACCCGCGGGTACCAATGCCCGAAGTTGGGAACCGAGGCGATGAGAGTGCCCCCTGGGACCAGCACGGAGCGAACCTCCTTGAGCAAGCGCTCCGGGTCTCGGACGTGCTCCAGGACGTCGGCGGCGACCACCACGTCGTAGGGTCCCTCGTCGTCGATGCCGAGGGGCAGGCCGCGGTCGAGGTCGGCTTCGAGAAAGCGGTCCACCCTTTCGGTGACTCCGGGCAGCGGGTGCATGTCGACACCTGTGACCCGGTGGCCGAACGCACGGACCCGCTCGGCGAGCAGGCCGCTGGAGCAGCCGAGGTCGAGCACGCGGCCGGAGGGCATCCGCTCCAGCCAGTGCAGCACGATCGAATGCGAGCTGTTCTCCGCTTGCTTGAGGCGATACTCGTCGCCCACGCCACCCAGGTGGCCCGACAGGTAGCCGATTCTGGCCAGGCGGAGCCTCAGGATGTCCAGCGACGTGTCGCGCGCTCTGCGCAGGGCATCGGTGACGCGGAGGCTCTCATCGGGGACGCCGGGTGCCGCCACCTCGACGACGCGCCTGCCGGTGCCGATGAGCTGGAGGATGACCTGGAGGTCGAAGTGGCCGTCGGCGGCGTTGCCCTCGAAGGGAATCGAAGCGAGCGCCGGGACGCTGTAGGCGCGCCAACCGGAGTGGGGGTCGCGGAGCTGCGTGCCCAGTCCGCGGTCGAGTTCGGTGAGGATCCTTCCGCCGATGCGCCGGCCAGGCGGCGCTCCACCGCTGCCGGAGCCGCTCCGGGAGCGCCGGCGTGAGCCGATGACGGCGTCACCCTCGCCCCGCTCCAGAGGGGCGACCAGCCCCTCCAGCAGGCCGGGGAGGTAGGGCCCGACCCCGCGGAGCACGACCATGATGTCGAGCCCGTGCTCGATGGCCAGGCGGTACGCCACTTTCTGGACGTCGCCATCGCCCCCCTGGCGGGTGAGGTGGACGAGTGTCGGCGGGTGATTGCCGGCGGGCGACGCGCCGGACGTCGTGGGGGTGACCCCCAGGTCGCCGTCACCGCGGAGGAAGACCTCGGCGACGCGTGTTCGGAGGCGCTCGGGCACGCCGTCCAGGAGCCTGGCCACGCTCGCCGGAGCACCGTCGGCCATGACCAGGATGCCGATGCTTCGTGCATCGCCTCGGCCATGCGAGCGACCGGCGCTCCGGTCACGGCCTGCAGTGTCGTCCATAGGCTGTCGAGGATACCTCAGAGCTGAGCCAGCCTCGATCAGCGACCCGCCTGGTACACTCCCGCGGGGTATGACCGTCCCCCGCGCGTCGTCAGCCCGCGGCCGAGCCCACCCGGTGGAGCCCCCGGTGACACGGTCGACACCGCCTTCTGAGCATGACCCCATCCCGGCAAGGGCCGGAGCGGCGATCCCGCCCGGGCGGGTGCCGGTGACCGCCGGGCGGGACGGGCTGAGGGCGGGCCGAGACCACTTCACGGTGGTCACGCTGCCCGCCTACAAGGCCGAGAGGACCCTGGAACGGACCATCAGCACCCTCCCTCCCGGCGCGGCGGACCATCTCCTGCTGGTCGACGACGCCTCTCCGGACGGCACCGTCGCGCTGGCCCGGGGCCTGGGCATCGACGTCCGCGTTCACGACGTCAATCGCGGCTACGGAGCCAACCAGAAGACCTGCTACCGGGAGGCGCTCGACCTCGGCGCCACCGTGATCGTCCTGCTCCACCCCGACTACCAGTACGACCCCTCCGCGGTGCCGGCCCTGGTCGCCCCCATCGTGGCCGGGGTCGCAGACTTCACCTTCGGATCTCGTTTCGCCTGCACCGGGAATCCGCGAGCCGGCGGGATGCCGCTCTACCGCTATTGGGGAAATCGCTTCAGCACGGTGGTGGAAAACCTCCTGCTCGGCTCCCACTTCACCGAGATGCACTCGGGGATGAAGGCGTACAGCCGGCGGTTCCTCGAGTCGGTCCCGTTCGAGTCGTACTCCGACGACTTCATCTTCGACACCGAGATCCTGGTGGCGGCGGTGGTCGGCGGCTTCCGGATCCAGGAGGTGGCCATCCCCACCCGCTACACCCGGGCATCGTCGTCGATCAACGTCCGCCGCTCCCTGGAGTACATAGGGCGGAGCGTCGAGGTCTGCTGGCGGGCCTCGGGAACCCGGCGCCGCCAGCGCCGGCGGGAGGGCGCTACCCGGCCGGACTGACCGGCGGGGGCGAGGCGACCTGGGACTTCTCCGGGACACCATCCGCACGCGGAGGCCCGACTCGGCCTTCCCCAGCAGCCGTGCTGGCCCAGGCACGCGTGTTCGCGCCCGGGCTGATCCTTCCAGTTCCCCCGCCGACCAAGCCTGGAACGATTGTGGTCACGACTAGGGAAACGGTGATTCTCGGCGCGGAGAACGTCGCTGAGGAGAATTGCACGACGCTGCCAGCGCGAACGGGAGTGGGACGTGGCGAGGCCGTGGTGTGACGCAAGCAAACTGATTGGC
>PLXL01000024.1 GCA_003153215.1 Candidatus Dormiibacterota bacterium | reverse complement strand
GGCCAGCTCCAGCGCCGGGCTGACCTGGGACGCCGTCCCCGTGACCGTGACCTGGGGCCCCAGGCCGGCCCGGTGGTGGTGGCAAATGGCGGCGGCGCAGGCGTCCGCGGTGTCGTCGGGCCCGGGGATCTGATCCACCCCGAGCAGCGCCCCGCACATCCGCAGGACCTGGCGCTTGGTCGCCCCCCCGTAGCCGGCGACGGATTCCTTGATCTCGTTGGGGGTGTACTCGGCGATCGGGATCCCGGCCGCGGCCAGGGTGCAGAGGATGACGCCCCGTGCCTGGCTGACCCGCATGGCGGTCTGCCGGTTGGTCGAGAAGAAGAGCCGCTCCACCGCCGCCACATCGGGATGGAGGGACCCGGCCGATTGAGCCAGGAGCCGCGAGAGCTCCAGGAGACGGGGGCCGTCGGCATCCTCGGCGCCGGTCTCGATGCACTCGGCGTGGACCAGCCGCAGCGAGCCGGGGTGCCCCTCCACCAGGGCGACGCCGGTGCGCCCCAAGCCCGGGTCGACGCCCAGCACCCTCACCTCAGCTCGCGGCTACGATGTGACCGATTCGAGGACTTCGTCGGGGATCTCCGCGTTGGCGTAGACCTGCTGGACGTCGTCCAGCTCCTCGAGGCTGTCGAGCAGGCGCAGCACCTGCCGGGCCTGGGGGGCGTCGAGGGTGATCGACGTGCCCGGATTCATGGTCACCTCGGCCGCCTCCACCGTGTAGCCCGCCTCCTCCACCTGCCGCCGCGCCTCCTCGAAGAGGTTGGGGGTGAGCGACACCTGGATCGAGGTGCCGTCGACGGCGATGTCCCCGTCGGCGCCCACGTCGAGCAGGTCGAGCAGCTCCAGCTCGATCTCCTCGGGATCGCGCTTGGCGGCCTCGATCCGGATGATCCCCTGGTTGGAGAACATCCAGGCGACGCTGTTGGACTCCCCCAAGGAGCCGCCCGAGCGGATGAAGAGGTTGCGGATGGCGGCCACGGTGCGGTTGCGGTTGTCGGTGAGCACGTCCAGCATCACGGCCACCCCGTGGGGCCCGTAGCCCTCGTAGCGGACCTCCTCCAGCTTGACCCCGTCCTTGCCGCCGGCGCCACGCTGGATCGCCCGCTCGATGTTGTCCGCGGGCATGTTGACCTCGCGGGCTTTCTGGATGGCGAGGCGGAGCCGGAAGTTCCCGACCGGGTCGTCGCCGCCCTCGCGCGCCGCCACGGAGAGCTCGGCGGCCACCTTGGTGAAGGCCTGGCCGCGCTTGGCGTCGACGATCGCCTTCTTGTGCTTGATCCCAGCCCACTTGCTGTGACCGGACATGCTGCCTCCGGGGACGAACGGACGTTCANNAGAAGCCGTCACGTTCCATATGGAGGTAGGGCTTCGATGCGTAGCGTCTACGAGACCCTGAGGCACACTCGGGCCGAGAGGTAAGGCCCGGCGCGGGCCCCTCGCCACCGCACCCGGCGTGCGCCGCCGTGAGACCGCCCTGGGGTGGTCCGGCAGGCAGTTGGATTGCAAGAGCGTCGCGGGAGAGCAGGTGACGAGGCGAGACGCCCCGGGCAGGTCACCTGGCACCGGACGGTGCCGCACAAGGCCCGGCTTATCCGCCGGGCTGCCGAATATCGGCGAATAAAAATTGAGGGGCCGGCACCGCCGGCCCCTTCTTTTTGCGTGCGAGAGTGCCGGGTGTGATTCACCGCCCCTCGCCGTCGCCGCCACGCCGCGCTCGGCTCACCCCGCCACGGAATATGGCTGTGAGAGGGCGGGACGGGAAACCGCGGGGTGGCCGGCCCAGGCAAAGCGGAGCGGCCGGTCGGCGGCGCGGGTGATCCCCACCCGGGGGGCGACGGCGAGCGGCACCTCCGCCTCCCTCTCCAGGATGCGCAGGCGCGAGCCGGGCTCGCAGAGGTCGAGGCCGTTGTCCGCCAGGGTGAGGCCAAGGCCCGCGCCGAGGTTGCCGGGGCCGGTGAGGAGGTTGGCGAAGGCCGGCCTCCGCCTTCCCCCGGCGCGCCTGGCGCGGACCACCTCCTCCCCCACCTCGACCGCGGCCGCGCGGAGCAGGACGGCGCCGGCGATGCCCGCGGGCTCGCAGACGACGTTGGCGCAGAAGTGCATGCCATAGGAGAGGTAGACGTAGAGGTGGCCGGGGGAGCCGAACATGATGGCCGCCCGCGGCGTCGGCCCCCGGTGGGCGTGGGAGGCCGGGTCCTCCACCCCCAGGTAGGCCTCGACCTCCACCACCACGGCGCGGACCTCCTGGGCAGTGCCCGCGTCGCAGAGCAGCCGCGACCCGACCAGGGCGGTGGCCACCTCGACGGCGGGCCCGGCGAAGAATCCCCGCCGGAGTGCCTTGGCGTTCCGCGAATTCGCCGGTGCGGCCGCGACCCTGGAGCCCATCGGCGCCATGGTAGGTCGGGGCGCGCGAGCTCAGCCCGGCTGGTCCAGCCGGTCGATCCGGTAGCCGACCCCGAACACGGTGGTGATGCGGAAGGGCAGCCGGTCGAAGCGCTCGAACTTCTCCCTCAGCCAGCGCACGTGGACATCCACGGTCTTGTGGTCGCCGTAGAACTTGCTGCCCCAGATCCGCTGGATGATGACCTGGCGGGACTGCACCTTGCCAGAATTGAGGAGGAGCAGGGAGAGGAGGTCGAACTCCTTGGGCGCGAGGTGGAGCTCCTCGCCGTCGACGTGCACGGTGCGGGCGCCGCGGTCGATCCGGAAGTTGTCCAGCTCCTCGATCTCGCGCGCGTCGACACGCTCCTTGCCGGTCATCTCCGCGCGCCGCAGCATGGCGGACACGCGAGCCAGCAGCTCGTTGAGCGAGAACGGCTTGGTGACGTAGTCGTCGGCGCCGACATGCAGCCCCACCACCTTGTCGAGCTCGCTGCCCTTGGCGGTGAGCATGATGATGGGCACCGTCATCTCCTGGCGGAGGATCCGGCAGACCTCGAGCCCCGACAGCTCGGGAAGCATCAGATCGAGAAGGATGAGGTCCGGTCGTTGCCGGCGCGCCGCCGAGAGCGCCTCGGTCCCCGTGCTCGCCTCGCTGATGACGAAGCCTTCCTGGCTCAGGTTGTAGCGCAACGTCTGCCGGATCGAGTCCTCATCCTCGACGATGAGCACGTGTTTGGCGGGCGCGTTCATCAGACGGGCTCCGCGGCCGGCGGGTACGACGAGGTGACAGCGATCGCGCGACTCATCGGCGACGATCATTATGCCCCGGCGAGGATTCGCGGGGTCGAGCGGGCGGACGCACCCCGTCGCAACCTTATCGGGAGATTAACGCTGGGGCTCTGGAGGCTCCAGAGATTATCGGAAGATTAACCGGCGATTGTCGGATCACTAACGCGCGGTCGCGGTGTCATGTGAGCGGCACCGGCGATGCCGGAGATGGATAACATCGCATCACGTGGCCACCGACCGCGACCGTTCACGCGCTGGGCTGACACCGATGAAGCGTTCCACCTCATCTCCGTCGGCAAACCACACGCTCAGCCTCCTGAAGTCGGTCGGAGATCAGCTGGAGGGCGGCCACGGACTGATCGCCGTGGACCAGGCCGGCCGGATACTGCTGGCAACCCAGGAGGCCTGCCGTCTGCTCGATCTCTCCGGCGAGGGCGAGGGGCACACGCTCGCAGAGCTGGGCGCGGACTTCCGGCTGCTGCGCGTGATCACCGCGTGCCTGGATGCCGAAGCTGCCGTGGAGCGCGAGATCGCGAGCGCCCGTGAGGTGATCGTGGTCCGTGCCTTCCCGGTCCAGAACCAGGCGATCGCCGTGATCGTTCTGGTGCGCGACGAGACCCGGCTGCGCCGGCTGGAACGGGTGCGACGTGACTTCGTCACCAACGTCTCTCACGAGTTGCGCACCCCGATCACGGCCATCCGGTTGCTCGTCGAGACCCTTCAGAAAGGGGCCCTCGACGAGCCGGAGGTCGCCGCCGGGTTCGTTCATCGAATAGCGCTGGAGGTCGGGCACATGGCGCAGATGGTCGAGGAGCTGCTCGAGCTGAGCACCATCGAGTCGGGGCGGCAGACCATGAAGATGGAGCCGGTCCCGGTGGTCGACCTGATCCGCACCGTCGATCGGCTGCTGCCGCTCGCCGAGGAGCGCCTGATCGAGGTGAGCGTCGACGTGGATCCCGCCACCCCCCCGCTCCTCGGTGACTCCCGACGTCTCGGCCAGGTGTTGCGCAACCTGGTTCACAACGCGATCAAGTTCACCCCGCCGGAGGGCCGGATCACGGTCAGCGCCCGTCCCCTCCTCGAACAGAGCCGGGTGGAGCTGGTGGTGCGCGACACGGGGATCGGCATCCGTCCGGAGGACCTTCCCCGCATCTTCGAGCGCTTCTGGAAGGCTGACAGCTCTCGTCAGCGAGACGGGGAGGGGTCGGGTCTCGGGCTGGCCATCGCCCGTCACGTCGTCGAGGCGCACGGCGGGTCGATCCGCGTCGTCTCGGAGCCGCGGCGGGGGGCGACATTCATCGTCGAGCTGCCCGCAGCTCCCCACCTGGCGGCCGATCCGGAGCCGGGATGAGCGACCAGAAGGCACCTGCCCAACCCGACCCGCAAGAGGCCGAGGCGAGCCCTTCACCGATCCTTAACCAGCCTGCAACCCGGCCACAATCCACCCCTCCCTACTCTCGAAGCGTGGTCACCGATTCCATGCAGCTAGCCGGGACCAACGTTGCCACCCAGGAGGCGGTTTCGGAGGGCGTCTCGGTCGAGGGGCTCACCGTCAAGTTCCGCGGCACGCCCCTCATCGAGGGCATCAGCAACCTCTTCGAGCCCAACAAGGTCACCGCCATCGTCGGTCCCACCGGCTGCGGCAAGACCACCCTGCTCCGCTCCATCAACCGGATGCACGACCACGTCGACGGCATGCAGGTGAGCGGGAAGGTGGTCGTCGAGGGCGTGAATGTCTACGGTGCGGACGTCAACGTCCGCGAGGTCCGGCGCCGGGTGGGGATGCTCTTCCAGCGCCCCAACCCCTTCCCCCGCAGCATCGCCGAGAACGTCGGGCTGGCGCCACGGGCTCACGGGCTGGCCAACCGCGGCAACGTGCGGGATCTGGTCCAGGAGCAGCTCACCGCGGTCGGTCTCTGGGACGCCGTGAGCAGCCGCCTCCACGGCTCGCCCTTTGGCCTCTCGGGCGGCCAGCAGCAGCTCCTCTGCCTGGCCCGGACGCTGGCGCTCTCGCCCGACGTGATCCTGCTCGACGAGCCCACCTCGGCGCTCGACCCCGACACCACCGATCACATCGAGTCGCTCATGAAGCAGCTCTCGGAGCGCATGACCGTGCTCATCGTCACCCACAACCTCGCCCAGGCGAGTCGCATCAGCGACAACGTCCTCTTCCTCATGAAGGGCAGTGTCGTCGAGGCGACGTCGGCGAGGACCTTTTTCCATGACCCGGCGGACGAGAGGAGCCGGGCCTACGTCAGTGGTCGGATCGGATGAGCTCGCACAAGCGGCCCTCATCACCAGCATCACATTCAATCCTGGAAGGGGAGGTCTCATGAACGTTCGTCGACACATGTCCATCGGGTTTGCGGTGGTCACCGGGGCGGTCCTGGTGAGTGCCTGCGGCTCCACGAGCACCGTGCCCGCCACCAGCGCGGTGAGCAGCTCGAGCGCGAGCAGCTCTCCCACCGCAACCGCGGTGAAGACGGGCAACCCGAGCGGGTCGCAGACCCTCTCGGAGGACGGGTCGAGCCTCCTCTACCCGTACCTGCAGAAGCTGGAGCCCGGTATCACCGCGGCCTATCCCAACATCACACTCAGTGCGGCCGCCGGTGGCTCCGGAAAGGGCCAGACTGACGCCATCAGCGGGGCGGTCGACATGGGCGGCTCCGACGCCTACCTGAGCGCCGGCCAGGTGTCCGCCAACCCGGGCATCATGAACATCCCCATCGCCGTCTCCGCCCAGGCAGTCAACTACAACCTGCCCGGGATCAGCAACCTCAAGCTGAGTGGCAGTGTCATCGCCCAGATCTACTCGGGCACCATCACGAGCTGGAACGACGCGGCCATCGCCGCCCTCAACACCGGCGTGACCCTGCCCGCCACCCCGATCGTGCCGGTGCGACGCGTGGATTCCTCGGGTGACACCTTCATCTTCACCTCCTTCCTCAGCGCCACCAGCACCACGTGGTCCAATGGCCCCGCCTTCGGCACCACGGTCAACTGGCCGACGGTCGCGAGCGAGCTGAGCGCCAACGGCAACCCGGCGATGGTCGACACCTGCCACAGCACTCCGGGCTGCATCGCCTACGTCGGGGTCAGCGTCGAGTCCACCGCGCTGGTCGATGGCCTCGGTGAGGCCCAGTTGGAGAACGCCTCCGGAAGCTTCGTGCAACCGAGCATCACCACCATCAACGCCGCGGTCACCGCGGGTGCCGGCAACGTGCCGGCGTCTCTCACCCAGTCGCTCATCTACCAGACCGGGGCCCAGTCGTACCCGATCGTCAACTTCGAGTACCTGATCGTCAACCCGTCGAAGATCACCTCCTCGGACACGGCTCTCGCCATCCGAACCTTCTTCGAATGGGCCATCTCGACGAGCGGAGGAGCCACTCAGGACGATCTGAGCGCGGTCAACTTCGTGCCGCTGCCCACCAACGTCCTGCCCAAGGTCAACGCCGCGATCGCGAGCATCACGGGCTAACATGATTCTGGTCCGTCGCCGGGCCGGTGGGCTTCCCGCCGGCCCGGCCCGGGTCGCCCGGCCCGCAAGCGCCGACCTAAGCCGGGGAGACCGGATCCTCCGGTGGGTGTCCGGGGCTGCAGCCACCGTCCCGTTCGCCGGACTGACCGTGATCGTGGTGATCATGGTGATCTGGGCGATCCCCGCCATCATCTACAGCGGGACCACCTTCTTCACCAGCACCAAGTTCTTCATCGGCAACCTCTACGCCCCCACCCTGTCGGTCAGCAACGGCATCTCCGCTCCCCACGGAGCCATCTACGGGGCGCTCACCTTCATCATCGGCACCCTGTCCAGCTCGCTGATCGCGCTGGTCCTGGCGGTGCCCATCTCCGTCGGCGGCGTGCTGATGCTCTCCGAGTGGATCCCGAGGCGGCTCGAGGGCCCGCTCTCCACCTTCCTCGAGCTTCTCGCCGGCATCCCGAGCGTGGTCTTCGGCTTCTGGGGCCTCACCGTCCTGGGCCCGCTCCTCGCCCAGCACGTCTTCCCCACGCTCGCGCGCTTGGGAGTGGTGATCCCCTTCCTGAAGGGACCCTGGGCGTTCAACGGTCAGGGGCTGCTGACCGCGTCGCTGGTGCTGACCCTGATGATCATCCCCATCATCGCCTCGACGACGCGGGAGCTCGTGAAGCGAGTACCGGTCCTGGCCCGTGAGGGTGCCCTGGCGCTGGGGATGACGCGCTACGAGATGGTACGCGTGGTGATCATCCCCTACGTGCGCACCGGCATCGTCGCCTCCGCCCTGCTCGGCTGGGGGCGCGCGCTGGGCGAGACCATAGCCGTGCTGCTGATCATCGGGATGGCGAACAACCCACCAGCCAACGCGTACGGGACCACCTCGACGCTCGCCTCGGGCATCGCCAACCAGCTCGACGCGGCCCTGAGCGACTTCACCGGAATGGCGGTGCGCGCCATCGCCGAGCTGGGCCTCTTCCTGCTGGTCATCAGTCTGCTCACCAACCTCGCCGGGCGGCTCGTCATCAGCCGGGTCAGCGGCGACGCTCTTCCTGTCGGCCGTGGCATATAAGCGACCGCGCCTGCGCCATCTCCGCGGTGGCCTGTTCTGGGTCCTCTGCGGGCTCGCCCTGGCGATCATCGTCGCACCCGCGGTGGCGGTCGTCGTGGGCGTGCTCATCAAGGCCGCACCGGTGCTGAAGCTGAGCTTGCTCACCAACACCACCCAGGATGTCCAGAACCCCGGACTGCAGAACGCCATTCTCGGAACCCTGGCATTTGCGATCGGAGTGCTGGTGATCGCGGGACCCATCGGGATCCTCGGCGGCATCTACCTCGCCGAGTTCGCCCCGCGCCGGTACGGCGGTGCGATGCGCTTCTTCTCCGCGGTGCTCGCCGGTGTGCCGTCGATCGTGGTCGGTTACGTCGCCTACGTCGCCCTCGTGGTCGGGCTCAACTGGGGGTACTCGCTCCTGAGCGGGGTCGTCGCGCTCTCGCTCATCATCCTGCCCTACATCATCAAGACAACCGAGGTGTCGCTAGCCCAGGTGCCCCGCAGCCTGCGCGAAGCAGCCTCCGCCCTCGGGCTGTCGCGGATCACCACCATCCGGAAGGTGCTCTTGCCTCCCGCGCTGCCGGGCATCGTCTCGGGCCTGGTCATCGCGGTCGCGATCTCCACGGGCGAGACAGCGCCGCTCCTTTTCACGGCCAACTGGAGCAACTTCAACCCGACCCCCGTCCTCTTCCACAACCCGGTCGGTTACCTCACCTACGTCACCTACTACTACATCGGGCAACCGAGCGCTCAGGACCAGGCTCTGGCCAGCGCCGCAGCCGGAATCACCATCCTGATGATTCTCCTGCTCATCTTCGGAGGCCGGCTGATAACCGCGCGTCAGCGCAAGATGGTGGCCCGCCTCGACGTCTAGCCCAGCTCCTCGATCCTCCCGCTCTCCAGGAAGATCAGGTCCTCGGCCAGGTTGGTGACCCGATCACCGATCCGTTCGAAGTTCTGGGCCACCATGATCAGCTTGGTGCCCCGGAAGACCGCGCCGCCGTCCTCGGTCATGAGCTGGATCAGGTCGTCGACGATGCGGTGATGGATCCGGTTCACGCGGTCGTCGCGCGCGGCGATGGCACGAGCCCGGTCGACATCCCGGGCGATCAGGGCGCTGAGGATGTCGCGCACCTGCGCCTGGCACGCCTCGGAGAGCTGGGGGAGGTCGATGTGGCTGGAGAGGGGCGGCATGTCGGCCAGCTCACGGCCGCTCTTGGCAATGCTGGCGCAGTGATCGGCCATCCGCTCCAGCTCGCTCGCCATGTGGAGGAGGCCGAGGGCCTCGCGGAGCTGTGAAGGTGCGGAGTGGTGGGCCAGCGCCTCGAAGGTGAGCGTGCGCACCTCGATGAGGAGGGCGTTGACGTGGGCGTCGTCGTGGATCACCGCGGCGCAGACATCGACATCACGCTCGACCAGGCCGAGGGTGGCGCGGGTCATCGCCCGGTCGACCTCGTCCCCCATGGTCAGGACGAGGTCGCGAAGTCGCTGCAGCTCGGCGTCGAAGCCGGCGGCGGTCGCTTTGCTCAGGGATCTGGCCTCGACCGTATCACTCACGATGAGTGCCAGCTTAGGCCATGCCTCGTGACGGCGGCGAGCACGCGGAGAAGCGGCGCGGGAGCGCGGAGCAGCCGCCGGTTGGACTGCTCGGTAGTGCGGGCCACGGCAGCCGTCGCTCCGCCGGCGCTCCTAGGAGCGGAGCTCGGCTCCGCAGCCGGTGCGCAGGGCCAGGACGACGGCGTCCTGCGACGCCTGCGCCTCCTCCGTGGTGAGGGTCCGTTCGGGGCTCCGGAAGGTGAGCCGGAATGTCCATCCCTTGCGCCCCTCCCCCATCTGCGCCCCGCGGAACTCGTCACGCAGCTCGACCGCCTCGAGGAGAGGCCCTCCGGCCTCCCGCACCACCGCCAGGGCGTCAGCCGCCCGCTGGATGGTCGGGACGGTGACGGAGAGATCGTGGGTGACGGCCGGGAATCGGGGGACGGGCCGGTACTGTGCCGGGCGGCGGTCCTGGCCGGCCAGCGCCTCGAGGTGCAGCTCGGCGACGGCGATCCGCCCTCGCAGCTCGAACCGCTCGGCGGTGCCGGCGTCCAGTTCTCCGACCAGGCCCACCCGGCCGGCGCCGGCGTGGATCCAGGCGGCGCGGCCGGTGCGCAGGCCGGGGATGGCGGCCGGCTCCACGCTCACCGGTTCCCCGCCCAGATCGCGGACCAGCCGTTCGAGGAGCGATTGGGAGTGACGCAGAGCGGCTGCCGCAGCCCCCGCGTCCCCATCGACGTGGGTGACCAGGCCCAGGAGGAGCGGCTCGGCGGGGAGCGGGGGGAGCTTGCTGTCCTCGCCGTCGGGTGTCGAGCCGGGGGCGAGCCCGTCACGCTCCCCCTCCCAGAAGGCGCGTCCCAGCTCGAAGATGGCGGCACCGGAGACGCCGCGGCTCTGGTTGAGCGCCAGAACCTGACAGAGACCAGGGAGCAGGCTCACTCGCAGGTGGGTCATCTCGTCGCTCAGGGGGTTGAGGAGGCGCATCGGCTGGCGCTCCTCGCCGAGACCGGGCAGCCAGCGGGCGGCCTCCGGCCGAAGGAAGACGTAGGGCAGCACCTCGTCGAAGCCGGCTCCGACGCAGACGTCGCGCACCCGGTCATCCATGGGGGCCTCGGCGGCCACCTGGCGGACCTCGGTGCGGTGACCGGGCAGGGTGCTCGGCAGACGCGCATAGCCGAGACTCCGACCGACCTCCTCGGCGACGTCCTCCGGGATGCGGACGTCACGCCGGAAATAGGGGGGATGGACGGTGAGCCGGTCTCCCGCCTGCTCGACCGCGAAGCCCAGGTGGGCCAGGGCGGCGGACGCCTCGTGGACGTCGACCGGGTAGCCGAGCAGGCCTCCGAGCCATTCTCCGGTCACCTCGACGGGCTCCAGGGGAGGGAGCGGCGAAGGATGCTCGTCGATCGGGTCCCTCAGCACGTGACCCCGCGCGATGGAGGCGATCAGCGCCGCGGCCCTCCCCAGCGCGAGCGGTGCCAAGTCGTCGGGCAGTCCCTTGTCGTAGAGGGCGGAGGCGTCGGTGCGGATGGCGTGGCGGCGGGAGGTCGCCCGGATCGCGGTGGGCTCCCAGTTGGCGGCCTCCAGGAGCACGGCCCGGGTGGTGTCGCCGATGGCCGTCGACGTGCCGCCGATGACCCCGGCCAGGCTGATCAGCACGCCGCCGGCGGCGATGATCATGTCCTCGGGGTCGAGGGCGCGGGTCGTCCCGTCCAGGCAGTCGAGGCTCTCGCCGGCGCGAGCTCGCCTCACCGTCAGGGTGACCGGACGGCCGCCGTCGTCCAGGGTGGCGACCCGGTCGATGTCGAAGGCGTGGAGCGGATGGCCGAGCTCGTGGGTCACGTAGTTGGTGACGTCGACCAGCCCGCTGATGGGGCGGAGCCCGATGGCGCGCAGCCGCCGCTTGAGCCAATCCGGGGACTCCCCCGCCACCACCCCCTCGATCACCACCGCGGTGAAGCGGCGGCAGCCCGACGGGTCCTCGATGCGCACGCGGGCGCGCTGGCTCGACGCGGAGGCGGAGAGGAGCCCCTCGGGGACGGTGGCGGAGGGCTCGCGGAGGGGTTCGCCGAGGGCGGCGGCCAGCTCGCGCGCGATCCCGAGGTGGCAGAGGCAGTCGGGCCGGTTTGTGGTCACCTCGACGTCCAGGACGACGTCGAGGGCGATGACCTCGTGGAGGGGCTGGCCCGGCCTGCCCCGCTCCAGGATGAGCAGCCCGGCGGCGTCCTCGCCGATCCCCAGCTCGACGGCGGAGAGCAGCATCCCCGGGGAGCTGTACTTGCCGCCGAACATCGAGCGGACCCCGAGCGGTTCCGGGAAGCCCGGGAGCACCGTGCCCGGGGGTGCGTAGGGGACTAGGTCGCCTACCTTCACATTGGGTGCGCCGGTCACCAGGCGGACCGTCTTTCCGTCCCCGACATCGATGCCGGCGAGGCGGACCCCGCGAGTCGACTCGGGGATCGCGGCGAGCTCCAGCACTCGGGCCACGATGGTGCCCTCGGCACCGCGCTCGACGCGGTCGACCTCGGTGCCGGTGTTGACCAGGAGACGGACCAGCTCGTCGACGGGAGCGTCGAGATCCGCGTACTCCCGGAGCCACTCCAGGGAGATCTTCATCCCTGGCCCACCAGACGGACGTCGTTCTCGTAGAGGATGCGCACGTCGTCGATCCCGTAGGCGAGCTGGGCGGCCCGNNCAGACCATGCAGGAGACGTCCAGCTCCAGCGAGGGCTCGGTGAAGGAGAAGTTGTGCGGGCGCAGCCGGATGGCGCGCTCGGCTCCGAAGATGGAGCGGGCGAAGAACTCGAGGGTGCCCTTGAGATCCCCGGCGGTCACTCCCTCGTCCACGAGCAGGCCCTCCACCTGGTGGAAAACCGGGGAGTGGGTGGGATCGTTGTCGCGTCGGAAGACCTTGCCGGGCACGATCACCCGAAGGGGGGCGCCGAGGGCCACCAGGGCGCGGATCTGCACCGGCGAGGTCTGGGTGCGGAGCAGCCGGGAGTCGTCGATGTAGAAGGTGTCCTGGGTGTCGCGGGAGGGGTGCCCGGGGGGCATGTTGACGAGGGTGAAGTTGTAGCGGTCGTACTCCACCTCGGGACCGCTCAGGGTCAGGTACCCGAGCTGGGTGAAGACCCGGCGGATCTCCCGGGTCATCCGCGTGACCGGGTGGAGGTGGCCGCGCCGCAGCGGCGGGGCCGGCCAGGTCAGGTCGAGGGCCTCGGCGGCGACCGCAACCTCCCGCTGCTCCCGCTCAAGCTGGGCGCGGCGGGACTCCACGTCCTCCTCGAGCCGGCGGCACGCCTCGTTGACCGAGAGGCCGTACTGGCGCTTGGCGTCGGGGTCGGCGATGGTGCCGATCCGGCGCCTCATCAGGGTCAGCTCGCCATCGCCGCGCCCGAGGAACCGGGCCCGCGCCCCGTCGAGGGCAGCCAGGTCGCCTGCGGCGCGCACCGCCTCCAGTCCGCGCCCCAGGACCTCGTGCAGGTCGTCGGTGACCACGCCCTCAGTCAGCGTCTCTCTCCGCTGGTCGCACGGGCCGCCGTCAGGCGGCGGAGAGCGCGCCCTTGGCCACCACAACCAGACGGTTGAAGGCGTCGGTGTCGGTGACGGCGAGGTCGGCCAGCTGCTTGCGGTCGATGTCGATCCCTGCCGACTTCAGGCCGTGCATCAGCTGGTTGTAGGGCAGCCCGTTCTGGCGGGCGGCCGCATTGATCCGGGCGATCCAGAGGCCGCGCATGTCGCCCTTCCGCTGCTTGCGGTCGCGATACGCGTACGCCAGCGAGTGCATCACCGCCTCGTTGGCGGACTTGTGCAGCCGGTGGCGGCTCCCCTGCATCCCCTCGGCGCGATCGAGGACCCGCTTATGACGAGCGCGCTGGGTTACTCCCCGTTTGACCCTGGCCATGACGGGACCTCCTTACAGATACGGGGCGTTGTGATGGATCTGGCGCAGGTCGGCATGCGACACCGCCGTCTCGCCCGCAAAGAGCCGCTTCCGCTTCTGGCTCTTCTTCTCCAGGATGTGCGACTGGCTCGCGTGCCGCCGCATCACCTTGCCGGTGGGGGTCACGCGGAAGCGCTTCTTTGTACCCCTATGGTTGCGAATCTTGGGCATCTGGTTGGCTCCCTTCAACGGCCGGCTCACCACTCGCCTCGAGGGTCTCGTGGTCCCCGTCGTCCTCCGCTCGCGTGGTTTCGGGTTTGGCCGGCTTCTTGTGGGCCGGGCTCAGGATCATGGTCATGTTCCGGCCCTCGACGAGGGCGTTGCGCTCGATCGCCGCCAGGTTGCGCAGCTCCTCCGCCATCCGGTCGAGCAGCTTGCGGCCGTATTCCTGGTGGACCAGCTCGCGACCCCGGAAGACGATGGTCAGCTTGACCTTGTCCCCGGCCTCCAGGAAGTGCTTGACATAGCCGAACTTGGTCTGAAAGTCGTGCTCCGAGATCTTCGGCCGGAGCTTCATCTCCTTGACGGTGATGACGTTGTGCTCGCGCCGGCTCTCCTTCTCCCGCTTGAGCGCCTCGAACTTGAACCGCCCGTAGTCCATCAGCC
>PLXL01000257.1 GCA_003153215.1 Candidatus Dormiibacterota bacterium | reverse complement strand
CGGCGGCGGCGGCGGCGGCCGCCGTGTCCAGCTCCAGCCCGGACTGCTGGGGCTCGATTCGTGTCATCTGCTGCAGCGCCCAGGACGCCGACGATCGCGACACCACCATGCCATGGTCGGTCTGCAGCCAGCTCTGGATCTGCCGGCTGCTCAGGCTGTGCTCGCTCCCCTTGGCGATCCGCTCCAGCGCCGCTGGCGTGAGCTTGCGCTTCCGTTTCGGCCCCGGCTTGGCCGGCACCACCGCGCCCAACCACTGGCGCACCAAGCGCTGCACCGTGTTCTCAGGCAGTCCGAAGGCAGCGGCGACATCCCGCGTGCTCGCCAGCCCACTGGTGACCACGCTGAGCATCGCCACCCGCTCCGCGACCGGGGACCCTCGTCGCATATGTGCAGCGGCATGGCACCGTACATCACCGCGGAGCGACCATCGCTGCGCAGCAAGGTCAGCCGATCATTGATCACCGCACCCGGGACTGCCTCGAAGAGTGATGTCCCTGCGTGTGCAGCGGGCTGAGACGACACCGACGATTATGCCATCTCTGGACTCAACTGTCAACTGACGTTTGCTGACCACCCGCCGATGGAGATGTCCACATCCCTGGAGTCACCATTCGTGCAACTGTCCTTCGGCGGCTGGCTCAGGGAACGGCCGCCTGCCCAGCATGGCACCCCAACTCGTCGGCTAGGACGAGATACATGGCATGCGACCACAGCAGCTGTCGGGCAGGACGGCCCCCCTGCCGGACCCATTCCTGGTATGCGAACGGGTCGCGGCGAATGCCGTCCACCTGCTCGGGCAGACTGCCGTCCGGACCGGCCTGCTCTTCGATCCATGCTAGGCACTGGCGCGCGTCATCCGACTGGTCAGCGCTGACACAGCACCAACCGTACCACGCCGTAAGGAGGGGCCACGAGCCGCCGCCGTAGTAACGGTCGCCCTGGTAGCGAGAGATGCCGGGGTATCCCAGCTCCGAACGGACGGCCTCGGCGGTTTCGACGCGAACAGCCTCCTCGACGGGGGCGACAGGGAAGGGCATGGACAGCCAAAGGAGGCTCGCATCGATGCTCCTGCGGCCGATCGACTTGACCAAGCGTCCGTCTAGGACCGCATGCTCGGCCACAAAGGTGTCAATAGCCTCAGCGGCCCTGCTCGCACTGAGGCGGTTGGTAGCGGACCCGGCGCAGTGCAGGCCAGTGGCGATACAAGCCAGCGTGGACGTGTGGACTCGCTCGCCATCCTCTTCCCAGCAATCGAAACATGGCAGGGGCCAGAGATGCTCCAGCTGCCGGCACAGGAACTCGATCGGCTGCGCGAACTCGTCCCAGAGTCGCGAGCTTCCGCTCAGGCGCGCATGCTCACTGAGACCCCAGAGCCAGGTGCCATACCCGTCCAGCTGGAAGTTTGGCCACCCGTCGTCGGCGACTTGGCCCTCCAGCGTGAACCGAGTCGGAGGAAAGGCGCTGTTGGTGGACCCATCAGATTCGAGCCCTTGACCGCGCATGAAATCGTTGATCGCCTTGGCCACAAAACGATAGAACCTGGCGGCTGCCTGGTGGCGACCCCAGCGGTCGAGCGCATAGGCGCAGAATGTGCCGTCCCGTACCCAACAGAAGTGGTAGGGGCGGAAGTCCGGGGAAGCGATGAGTGCGCCCGACGGGTGCTGCCCGGCGGCCAACGCTTCCAGGCTGCGGTCGATGAGCCACCCGGTTGCGGCGGCGCCACTGTCGGTCATGCCGTGAGGTACCTGCGAGCCGTGCCGTTAAGCCCTGTGTTCGGGGGAAGGGGGAACGACTCAGGCGGGACCAATGCCGCGGCTCCCACCGCCGACGCCGCGCTGGGCGGCCTTCCGCCCGTGACCCGCGCCCCTAACACCTTGGGGGGGGAAAGGGCACCTGGCCGAGGACGACCCGGACTTGGTGCGTGATGCCGTCGTCGGCGAGCGGGATCGCGGCGATGCCGTCCGGCAACTCCTGCCCGTCTAGCTCGGACGCTGCCACGCCGCGACTGACTCCCTGTGGGTTCTCCACGACGATCTCGTACCTGGCGGAGTGATAGCGGAAGTTGATCTCATAGCCCGGCCACCCGTGGGGGATGCAGGGATCCAGCAGGAGCGTCTTCCCGCGCAAACGGAATCCCAGGATCCACTCGACGCCGGCCTGGTACATCCAGCTTGCCGACCCGGTGTACCAGGTCCATCCACCGCGGCCGATGTGCGGCGGTTGGGTGTAGACGTCAGCCGCCATGACGTACGGCTCCACCTTGTAGCGATCGACCCGGGACCGGGTGCTGGCATGGGTGATCGGGTTCAGTATGGAGAACAGCTCGCCCGCCTTGTCGCCGTCGCCCAGCGCGGCGAAGGCGAGCACCGACCAGATGGCTCCGTGGGTGTACTGGCCACCGTTTTCCCGGATGCCCGGCAGATACCCCTTGATGTAGCCGGGATCGACGTCGGAATGGTCGAACGGCGGGGCGAACAGCAGGACCAGACGGTCACCGCGTCGAACGAGGTACTCGTCCATCTTGGCCATCGCCCGCCCCGCGCGAGGAGCATCGGCAACTCCTGACAGGACGCTCCACGACTGGGCGATTGAGTCGATCCGACACTCAGTGTTGATGGCCGAGCCGATCGGGGTGCCATCGTCGAAGAAGGCTCGGCGGTACCATTCGCCGTCCCAGCCGTCGCGCTCGAGCGCCAGCCTCAGCGCCTTCATGTGAAGTCGCCAGCGCTCCGCGCGAGGACGCTCACCGCGAGCCTCCGCGATCGGAGCGAAGGCGGCCAGGACCGTGTGCAGGAACCAGCCCAGCCAGACGCTCTCGCCCCGCCCCTGAGGACCCACTCGGTTCATCCCGTCGTTCCAGTCGCCCGACCCGATGAGGGGCAGCCCGTGAGCACCGGTCGCGAGGCTCCGGTCAAGCGCCGCCGCACAGTGGTCGAACAGCGAAGCCGACTCCGGTGAGCGTTCCGGCTGGAAGTAGGCGTCCGTCTGGTCGGGCTGTAGTGCCTGTCCCGAGAGGTATGGGATGGTCTCGTCGAGAACCGCCGTGTCGCCCGTGACCGCGAGGTAGCGATCGACCACGTACGGCAGCCAGAGGCGATCGTCGGAGATCCGGGTTCGGGGGCCTCGACCCGACGGCGGATGCCACCAGTGCTGGACGTCTCCCTCGGCGAACTGATGGGCCGCGGCCCTCAGGAGGTGTTCCCGGGCGAGCTCGCGCTTCGCGGTCACCAGAGCGATGACGTCCTGGAGCTGGTCGCGGAACCCGAAGGCACCGCCCGCCTGATAGAACGCCGTCCTCGCCCACAGCCGGCACGCGAGCGTCTGGTAGATGAGCCAGCGGTTGAGCATGATGTCCATCGAGCGGTCGGGTGTCCGTACCTGGATGGTGCCCTGGGCATCGTCCCAGAAGCTCGCCACGGCGCGCAGCATGGCCTCGGGGTCGGCCGCTCGCCCACGCCGGATGAGGTCGGCCGCCGAGGAGGCCTCGTCCGCCTCGCCGAGCAGTACGAGGACCTGGGTCCCCGCTCCGTCGGCGAGCTCGAAGCTGGTCTGCAAGGCCGCGCAAGGATCCATGCCGGCCCCTGCGGCACCCTGCAGCCGGTGTCCGCGGTCCAGGCCGGCGGGTCGCTCCGGACCGCCATTGCGCCCGAGGAATTCGGTCCGGTCAGCCGTCCACGCCGTCTGCCGCCCGCCTAGGTCGAGGAAGGCGACCCGGCCGGCGAATTGGCTATTCCACGGGTTGCGCACGAGGAGCGCCTGGGTCTCAGGCTCCAGTGCCGTGACGATCCAAGGGGCGCTGGTCTCGCGCGAGGTGCCCAGGGCCCATTCGGCATAGGCGGTCACGGAGAGGCGCCTGGAGCGCCCGGATCGGTTCACGATGGTCAATAGCGAAACCTTCAGAGGATCATCGAGCGGGACCAACTGAACCAGGTCGAGGTCGATGCCGTCGTGCAGGTGCTCGAACCGGCTGTATCCGGGCCCATGGCGGACGACGTACGTCGAGTCCTCGCAGCGGGTCGGCTGGGCCGCCGGACCCCACAGCTCGCCGCTGTCGTCATCCCGGACGTAGATCGCCTCGCTCGCCGGGTCGCTGACGGGGTCGTTGGACCATGGGGTGAGCTGGTTCTCTCGGCTGTTCCCCGACCAGGTGTAACCCGAACCAGACTCGGAGACCTGGAACCCGAATGACGCATTGGCGATCACGTTCAACCAGGGCGCGGGGGTGGATTGCCCTGGGCCGAGGATGGTGACGTACTCACGCCCGCCATCGGCAAAGCCACCGAGCCCGTTGAAGAACTCCAGATCCGGAAGCGGGGCGGCCACCTGGTTACCTGATGGTCTCGAACCGGAGGGCGTCGCGGGTGGAGCGATCCTCCCCGGACGCTCCAGGCGGTTGACCTGATCGGCAAGACTGCCCCGGCGGCTCAGCAGCACCGCCCGGGCGGCCGTCTGGAGGAGGGTGCGGTCTTCGGTGGAGAGCCGGTCCCCGCGCAGCATGTACACCCTGCCGTGGTCCGGATGGCCCTCGTGGTCCGGGATCGAGTAGCTCGTCCGCACGAGGGTTTCGAGCAAATCGTGGAGGTCCTTACCGGGGGTGACGCCATGCTCCTGGAGGATCACAAGGTCAACGTCGAGAAGCTTCAGCCGCCAGTACTCATGCGCGCGAAGCAGCTGCCGGACGATCTCGAGGTCCTGGGCTTCGGCGACCCGCACCAAGATGATGGGCAGGCCGCCCAGGATGCCGTGCGCCCAGAGGCCGGGTGCTCCGCGCTCGTTGCGGGCCAGCAAGTCCGCCGGCGGGCGCAGCGACGGATCGGAGTAGAGGACCCGGTTGGCGAGGCGCTGGAAGAGGTGGGCCTCGTCGGCCTCAATCCCCAGGTTCCGGAGCTGGACCTGGGCCTGCGTTGCGGCCGAGGTCGCCACTCGTTCGAATGTGCCCGGCTGACGGTACTTGTTCGCCAGGTCCAACACCTGCTCCCGCGACTCGGCGACGACCGTCGAGAAGACTGCGTGGGCGGTCGCGCCCGGGGCGAGCGTGATCCGGTACCGGAGGCTGAAGATCGGATCCAGCACCGCGCCGACCGTGTTGGAGAGTGGGCGTCCCTCGATGACCAGGACCGGTGAGCGGACGGACCGGCCCCGACCCAGGAACCGGGCGCGATCCGTTTCGTACTGGATGGCCTCGCCGGTCTGCCCTTCGACCGCCGCGACATGTGTGGCCCAGATCGGCTGCTCGTCGCCGGAGCGGGGACGGCGGGTCGCCAGGAGGGCGCCGAGCTCGGGGACGAATTCGGTCTGCACGAACAGCTTCTGGAATGCTGGGTGAGCGGCATCGGCCGCCGGCGCTGCGAGAGCGATCTCCGCGTATGACGTCAGTTCGATCTCGCGACCGTGGGAGCCGAGATTGGTCAGTGACACGCGGCGGACCTCCGCATCGTGCTCAGCCGACACGACGACGGTCATGCGGGTCGCGATCGATCCGTCGCGACGGGAGAACTCCGCGTGATCCTCCGAGTAGGTGACCTCGTAGCTGTCTGCTTCCGTGCCACTGGGCTGGTGGCCTGCCGACCACACCGCGCCGCTGTACACGTCGCGCAGGAAGAGATAGCTGCCCCACAAGTCGCGAGTCACGTCCTCGCGCCAGCGGGTCACCGCCAGGTCGCGCCAGCGACTGTAGCCGGATCCCGCGGCCGTCACCATGACCGCATACCGTCCGTTCGAAAGCAGGTGGGTCCGCGGAACGGCATCGTGGGGCGAGGAGAAGTGACGAGGGACCAGCGGCACCAGATCACCTGGGTCGGCGGCGCTCTTCACCTCTTCAGCACGCAGGCCGCCCAGGAGCCCACCGGACGGCATCGGCTCCTGGGGCAGCGGCTACGTCGCCTAAACGATCGGGTCACCACAGGAGCACTCCACCCTCGCGCGGTCATTGAGGGCGCTGCCGAGAGCCACCAGCGCTATGCCCTAGTGACGGGCCATTGTAGATCTTCACGGTCGCGACCAGCGGACCCTCGGGGCGCCGGCGCCGTCGAGGACATCGACTTCCGCCACCCCCGCGGGCTGGACCGCTCCCAGGTCCTGAGCCTCGCCACCGCCCAGTGGGTGACCGGGCATCACAACATCCTGATCGTGGGGCCGACTGGCTGTGGCAAGTCCTTCCTCGCCTGCGCGATGGCTCAGGCGGCGATCCGCGCCGGCCGCACCGCCCTCTACCAGCGGGTGCCACGGCTGCTCTTCGACCTGGCCCTGGCCCGCCTGGACGGCCGCTGGCCCCGTCTCCTGCTGACGCTGGCCGGGGTCGACGTCCTCGTCCTCGACGACCTTGCCCTGCGGCCGCTCACCACCGACCAGGCGGCAGATCTCCTCGAGGTCATCGAGGACCGACATCTTTGAGGATTGTCGGGTCGGCGATAAGCGGCGGACAAACTGNNCGTTGACTCAAAGTTGCTAGCCGCTCTTACCGCGTTCGACCGCTTCCCCGTATTTGCCAGAAGGCCCGTAACCCGGGTGAGCATAGGCCCCGTCAGGCGGCCTCGTCAACGCCTCCTGTATTACGAACGTAGGCGAAGAAACCTGTACGCAGCCAATGGATCGCAGACCGGCCACTTCGAGGCGGGACCGCCGCGCCGCCGCCACCAGGTTGTCCGGCAATGCCCTTAGACGCGCAGGTAGCACATCCGTTCGCTCAGCGGACCAGGTGGCCCTCAAGACGATGACCGGTCACCCCCACCACGGACTTCTGGTGGCCCGCGACATCGTCCTGTCCATGAGGTCGAACCTCCCTGACCTCGAATCCGAGGTCAATAAGCTAAAAGATCTTGCCTACCCTTGGGTAGGGCAAGATCCCATGCAGTGCG
>PLXL01000172.1 GCA_003153215.1 Candidatus Dormiibacterota bacterium | reverse complement strand
AGACCAGGTGCTCGACGACCTGGTCCAATGGGTGCTGGCGAGGATCGCCCCGCCCCCGTGAGGAGGCGGGCGGCGCGCCGCCCCCCGCCGCGGGGCCCCCATGGCGGTGCTACCCCCGGTCGCGGCTTGGCGACCCCGATCGGATTCGAACCGACGATCTCCACCTTGACAGGGTGGCGTGTTAGGCCAGGCTACACCACGGGGCCGCAGAGTCCCGGAGTGTACCAGCGGGAACGGAGCGAGGCGGCGAGAGCCGTAGGTTCTCGACCCCGAGCGGAGGCCCCTGCTGGTACGGGGAGCGAATACCAGCGGGAACGGAGCGAGGCGGCGAGAGCCATAGATTCTCGACCCCGCGCGGGGCGCTCTGGGCCGGCCGGCCCAGCCCCCACCGCCCGTCGGCGCGCACCCGCCGGCGGCTGACTGGGTGTCGGCGATCGGCGGCTATGCTGCATCCGTGATTCGCCTCTTCGACACCGCCAGCCGGTCGCTCCAGCCTCTCGATGCTGGCGAGCGGCCGGTCCGCCTCTACGTCTGCGGCATCACCCCCTATGACGGCGGCCACCTCGGCCACGCCTTCGCCTACCACACCTTCGACGTCCTGACCCGGCGGCTTCGCAGTCTCGGTCACCCGGTACGAAGCGTCCGCAATGTCACCGACGTTGACGACGAAATGATGCGGGTGTCGGCGGCCCGGGGGATCGGCTGGCGGGAGCTTGCCGACCAGGTGGTCCGCGACTTCGACCGGGACATGGGTGCCATCGACATCCTGGCGGTGGATGCGGCGCCCCGCGCCAGCCAGCATGTTCCGGCCATGGTTGACTGGATCTCGCGGATCGGAGAAGCAGGCATGGCCTACGCGGTCGACGGCTGGGTCTACTTCGAGGTCGCCAAGCTGCCCGCGTACGGGCATCTCTCCGGGCTCAGCGTGGAGGAGATGCTGCGCCTCTCACGCGAGCGAGGCGCCGACCCCGACGACCCCCGCAAGCGGGCTCCGCTCGACTTCGTCCTCTGGCAGCCATCGCGGAGCGGTGAGCCGAGCTGGACGTCGCCCTGGGGAGCCGGGCGTCCCGGGTGGCACATCGAGTGCTCGGTGCTCTCGACCGCCGAGCTGGGCACCCCCATCGACGTCCACGGAGGCGGTGACGACCTCATCTTCCCCCACCACGAGTCCGAGATCGCCCAGGCGGCCGGAGCCGGCATCTCCCCCTATGTGCGCCTCTGGGTCCACGTGGCGATGGTCGGGTACCAGGGCGAGAAGATGAGCAAGTCGCTCGGCAACCTGGTCTTTGTTCGCCAGCTCCTGGAGAGGGTCCCGGCAGCGACGGTCCGGCTGCTCCTCGCGGGCCACCACCACCGCGCTGCCTGGGAATACACCGACGCCGATCTGGACGCGGCGGAGGCCCGCCGCCGGCGCTATGCCACCGCCGCTCGAGCCCGTCCAGCCCTGGAGAGCGCGGAGGCCGACGGCTGGCGGGCGAGCTTCCTGGAGCGGATCGACGACGACCTGGATGCACCGGGGGCGCTGCAGGTCGCCGACCGGCTGGCCGATCGGCTCGCCGCGGGCGGGGCCGCGGGACCCGAGGACGGGGCGGCGCTGCTCGCTCAGCTGCTGGACCTCGTCGGCGCAGCCTCGGCGGTCCAGGCCGCCCGCTGACGCCGGCGCTCCGGACTGGCCCCCCGCCGGGCCGCTCAGCCCGGCCTCGCCGCTGCGGCAGCGTCAGCGCTGCTGAAGGCTCTGGTCGATGGCCCGGTTGGCCTGGACCGCGGCAACGATGTGCTTCTGGAAAAAGGCGTAGAAGAGGCCTCGCTGGCTCCGGTCCGTCTCCTCCGTGACCTCGATGCCCCGGCGGTGGCGTTCGATCCACGGTGGTACGCCCTCGGCGATCACCCCCGAGCCGACCCGGACCCGGATGGTGGTCTCCTCATCGTCGGAGACGAAGACCGCGACCACGAGGCGCAGCCCGGTGTGGTCAACCAGCTTCCAGCCACGCTCGTAGCGCCGGCCTCCGGAGCGATCCGCGTGGGTGGAGACCACCGGCTCCCGGACGAAGGTCTCCCCCTGCGTGGCGCTCTGCACCAGCGTTGCGGCCACGAAGGCGTCGAGATCGCGTGCCACCCAGTTGACCAGCGAGGGGGCGCGGTTGTCGATGTCGGGCATGCCCGAGGGATGGTCGAAGTAGCCGATGGCGGCGATCGTCCCGGCGTGCCGGCGGCAGTAGACGATCCCTCCCACGGTGGCCCAGTGATTGGGGCACCAGGCCGTGTCGCAGCGCCGGCCCCTCCGGTCGACGTAGTGGCAGAGCACACCGTTGTGGTTGAGGCAGCCCCGAGCGCGGCAGGCGAGGTCTCCCTCGGTGGCCGGAAAACGGGCGATCGGCGGCGAGGAGGAGGGCACCACCGAGGCCGACGCCAAGGGTGTCACCGGCGGAGGCGCCATCCCGGCCGCAGCCGGCGGGAGAGCCGCGGGGGGCATGCTGGACGGCGGTGGCAGCGGCTCCGAGGGAGCCGCTCGGGCGGGCGAGCCGGTCCCGTGGTCACCGCGACGGAACAGCGGCATCACCGCGTTCTGTGACGCGATCGCATGATCCCCATCCTACGCCGGCTCCGCCACCTTGCTGAGTGCGGCGCGGAGATGGCGCACCTCCTCCATCAGGGAGGCGAACTGGTCGAGGGTCAGGGACTGCGGGCCGTCCGAGAGGGCCTCGTCCGGGTTGGGGTGCACCTCCACCAGGAGGCCGTCCGCACCCGCGGCCACGGCGGCGAGCGCCATGGGCCTGACCAGGTCCCGGTGCCCGGTGGCGTGGGAGGGGTCGACCACGATGGGGAGGTGGGAGAGCGAGTGGATCAGGGGCACCGCGCTCAGATCGAGGGTGTTCCTGGTCGCCGTCTCGAAGGTGCGGATGCCGCGTTCGCAGAGCACGACGTCCGGGTTGCCATGGCTCACCACGTGCTCGGCGCTGAGCAGCCATTCCTCGATGGTGTTGGAGAGCCCGCGCTTCAAGAGGACCGGCTTGCCGGCGCTGCCGACCGCCTCCAGGAGGGCAAAGTTCTGGGCGTTGCGCGTGCCCACCTGGAGCATGTCGGCGACCGCCGCCACCTGCTCCACGTCGCCGGGGCTCAACACCTCGGTCACGACCGGGAGGCCAGTCTCCGCCCTTGCCTCGGCGAGGTACTCGAGGCCCGCCGCTCCGAGGCCGCTGAAGGAATACGGGGAGGTGCGCGGCTTGTAGGCGCCGCCTCGAAGCAGTGAGGCTCCCGCCCCCTTGACGGCGCGGGCCGTCTCCAGGAGCTGGTCCCGGGACTCCACAGCGCAGGGGCCGCCCGCCACCGCGAAGGGCGCGCCCTCCCCGATGCGCACTCCCCCGACGTCGACAACGGTCGGCTCGGGGTGCCATTCCCGCCCGACCTGCTTGTACGGCTTGCTCACCGGGACGGCGGCCAGGACCCCGGGAAGGCCCACCACCGCGTCCCGGATCTGTCCTGGGTTGCTTCCCAGGACCCCGATCGCCAGCCGATCGGTGCCGGGCAACTCGATGGGGCGGTACCCTCGCTCCCGAACGTGGCGGATGACGTTCTCCACCTCGTTCCGGGTGGCCTGGTGGCTCATCAGGATCAGCATGCGGGGATTCTCGCCCATGAGGCTCACCATTCGGGGCAGGAAGCAGATCGCCGCCCCCCGGCAGGCCGACCCCTACCGGCTCGGGGCCGATCTCCGCGTCCCGCTTGCGGCCCTGCTCGACCAGGACCCGGTGGCGAATGTCTTCCTGAGGAGCGAGCTGAGGCTGGGCGCGTCCCTCGACGGCTGGTGGGGGTTGGGGGAGAGGGGCCAGCTCCGGGCCGTGATGATGACCGGCTCCGTGGTGGTCCCATGGATTCCCAATCCCGGCGACATCCCGGCTTTCGCCGGGGTGCTCCGGCAGCACCTCCCCCGCCTCATCATCGGCCCGGCCCCGGCCGTCCGAGCCCTGGCCGCGTCGATCGCTTCCCGGCTACGACCGATCGAGGTCCGGGATCCCCAACCGGTCATGGTCCTCGACGGCTCGATACCGAGCCGGAGCGTGCCCATCCGCCGCGGCCGCCGCGACGATCTCGATCGCCTCACCGTGGCGGCCGCCGCGATGCATCGGGAGGAGATGGGCGTCGACCCGCTGGCGCTCGACCCGATCGGATGGCGGCACCGGATGGCGACCCTGATCGATCGGGGCTGGTCCTACCTGCTCGTCGAGGGCGGCGAGATCGCCTTCAAGGTCGAGCTCTCCGCCTGGACCCCGGAGGTGGTCCAGCTCCAGGGGGTATGGACCAGGCCTGAGCTCCGCCGCCGGGGCGTGGCCGCGGCCGCCCTGGCCGCGGTATGTGCCGAGCTGCTCGCCGAGGTGCCGGTCTGCTCCCTCTACCTGAACTCCTACAACGAGGCGGCCATGAGGCTCTACCGCCGCATCGGCTTTCGCCAGGTCGGGGAGTTCGCGACCGTCATCTTTTGATCAGGCCTGGAGCTGACACGGCCGGGGTAGGATGGGGCGGCCGTCCGGCGGGCCGGGTGCCCGAAACCGGGCGGCGGGGATGATTCCAGACTCAGGAACGGTTCTTTCATGCCACGGCCCGCGGGGGGAGACGGACGCTACATGGCGGGCCTGGACGGCCTCCGGGCCGTCGCCGTGCTCGCCGTTGTGCTCTATCACCTGAACGTCGGCTGGGCCTCAGGCGGGCTGCTGGGCGTCGGCGTCTTCTTCGTCCTCTCCGGTTACCTGATCACCGACCTGTTGCTGGCCGAGCGTGAGAGGGAGGGTGCCATCGCCCTCGGTCGCTTCTGGCTGCGCCGGGCGCGGCGCCTGCTCCCCGCACTCTGGGTGATGCTGGTGGTGGTCACCCTCTGGATCGCCCTCCTCGAGCCCTCGCAGCTGGCGGGTGTCCGTGGCGCCCTGCTCGCGGCCCTCCTCTACTTCAGCAACTGGTGGTACGCGTTCCAGCACGTCTCGTACTTCGCGAGCTTCGGGCCCCCCTCGCCACTCGGCCATCTCTGGTCGCTGGCAGTCGAGGAGCAGTTTTACCTCGTCTGGCCGCTGCTCCTCGTCCTCGCCCTCCGATTCGTGCATCGGCGCTGGCTGCTCATCGGCCTGGTGGTCCTGGGGGCCATCGCCTCCGCCTGGGCGATGGCCGCCATCTTCCAGCCGGGCAGCGATCCCACCCGCGTCTACGAGGGCACCGACACCCGGGCGTTCCAGCTACTCATCGGCGCCTCACTGGCCTTCGTCTGCCCGAGCCGCCGGCTCAGCGGGTCCATATCGGCGCTCCGGCGACGCGGACTCGATGCCCTGGGCGCGGTCGGGATCGCCGTCATCGTCGTCATGGTGATCGACACCAACGAATACGAGACGTTCCTCTACCGCGGCGGGATGGTGATCCTCTCGCTCGCGACCCTGGCGGTGGTCGCCGTGCTCGCCCATCCGTCAACGCTCCTCGGCCGGATTCTCGGCGCCCCGCCGCTGCGCTGGATCGGGGTGCGGTCCTACGGCATCTACCTCTGGCACTACCCGATCATCGTTCTCACCTCTCCCGTCGTCGGCACCGCCGGCCCGGTTCTGACCCTGGCCCAGGCGGGTGCGACCGTGGCCGCGGCGGCGCTCTCGTGGCGGTTCATCGAGGAACCGATCCGCACGCACGGGTTCCGCGGCGTCTTCGCCGGCCTCACGGCTCCACGCTGGTCGGTGAGGGGTGTCCCGATGGGGCTCTGGGCCGGGGTCGGCGCGGTGGGGTTGCTGCTCGGGGCCTCCGGTCTCGGGCTGTCCGGGGCGGTGTCCGCCGCCCCCACGGCAAGCGTCATGTCGCTGCCGGCGAGCCTGGTCGTGGCACCGGGCCCGACCACCCCCCCCGCTCCTGCCGTTCTCGGCCTGCCTCACGAGTGGTGCGGGCCATCGCCCACGACACCGGTCGCGGCCACCATCCCGTCGCCGCCCGCCTCACCTCCCGCACCCAGCTCGCTGGCGGTGACCGTCGTCGGGGACTCGATCATGATCGACGTCGCTCCGGACCTGCACGCCCTGCTGCCCAGCGCCTACATCACTGGGCAGGTTTCGCGGCCGATGTCGGCGCTCCCCGGTCTCCTGGCCCAGCTCAACGCCTCTGGGCAGCTCTACTCCCGCCTCGTCGTCGAGCTGGGCACCAACGGTCCAGGCTGGGATCCCAACCAAATTGCCGCCCTGCTGAACTCCCTGCATCTGCAGCAGGTGGTGCTCGTCAACGCCGGCAACGATCCCGGGCACCCAGATTGGCCCGCGATCATCAATCAGCAGCTTCTTCAGGTGGCCGCCGCCGTCCCCGGCATCACGATCGTGGACTGGTACACGGCGAGCGCAGGGCACCCGGAGTACTTCATGTGGGGCGACCTCTCGGGTGACGGAGTTCACCCGGGGCCCATCGGCTCCGAGGCCATGGCCGTCCTGATCGCCCAGGCGGTGGAATCCTGGCCTCCGCCGCCGTCGTCCGCTGCGTCGGCCAGCCCAGCCGCCTCCCTCGGGCCGCGCTGCCACGCGTGAGCCGGCCCCTGCCAGGAATCAGATGAGGTGCGCCTTCCAGGCGATCAGCACGGCGGCGGCGCGGTCACTGCAGCCGAGCTTGGCGAAGATGTTGCTCACGTGGGTCTTCACCGTGTTCTCGCTGACGAAGAGGCGCTTTCCGATCTGAGCGTTGTTGCAGTGCTCGGCCATCAGTCGCAGCACGTCCAGCTCGCGGCTGGTGAGGCTGTACTCGGGTGGGCTGTGGGACATGAGCGTCGGGT
>PLXL01000002.1 GCA_003153215.1 Candidatus Dormiibacterota bacterium | reverse complement strand
GGGTCGATTCCCCAAAAGTGGCGATGATCCGCGAATCTCCGTAGCATGATCTCTGCTTTTCGCACACCCATCTCCACGGAGGCGCAGATGGAGATCCGCACGGAGTCACGAACCGGTCCTCTTGTTCCCACCACGGCAGACGTCACCACCGCCTTGGGTCGGCGGATCGACGCTGTGAAGCAGCAGTGGCTTGACCAATTGACCCGAGATCCCAGCAGCTTCGGGCGGCTCGAGGTCGAGATCCACGAGGAGTTCCGTCGCCTCGCGGATGAGATGACCGCCAGCGTGCTGGCGGAGGCAACGGCCTCGGACGACCGGGCCGAGGCCGGGAAAAAAGGGGGCCTTGCGCGACCGACCCCTCACGACGTCCCCCCCAACAGCGACGGCTGAGACTCCGCCTCCTGGGTGGCCTGGTCGTCTGGATCGCCACGGCCTATCTCGGCCCCAGGTCACGCACGGGCATGGGCCGAGGCCGGGAGGGCGGCGGGATCTATCCCGAATTGGCGGCGCTGGGCATTCGCAAGGGAGCCACCCCGGCCCTGCAATCGCAGGTGGGCCGGCTCACCGCCTTGCTCCCCTCGATCGAGCTGGCGCGCGCCGAACTGAGCCGCCAGGGGCCGACGCTCGACGAGAAGACGGTGCACCGGATGGCGCGCCAGTTGGGGGCCGAGGTCCTGACGACACGGACGCGTGACTTGCAGCGATTCCGCGAAGGCCGACTCCCGGCGGGTCAGGAGATGGCCGGGCAGTACGTCGTCGCCGAAGTGGACGGCGGGCGGATACGGATCCGCACCCAGGTCAAGACGACGAAACGCCGGGGCGTGAAGTACCGCCGCAAGATCCGTGTCGAGTGGCGGGAACCGAAGCTGTTGATCGTCTATCTCAGCGACCGCAAGGGGCGCATGCTCAAGGGGACGCGGCCGTGGATCGACGGCACGATGAACGGGCCGGACCACCTGATGGAATTGCTGGCGTTCCACCTGCACCGGTTGGGGGCCGCCCGAGCCAAGGCCGTGTCGTTCGTGTCCGACGGTGCCCCCTGGATCTGGAACCGGTGGGATTGGGTCGTGGGGCGTGCGGGGTTGGATCCCAAGCGCATCGAGCGGGTTCTGGATTGTTGCCACGCGGTCCATCACGTGAGCCTGGCGTTACAGGCGCTGAGGATGGAGGAGACCGAGCGGGTCGCAACGTATCGGACCCTTCGTCACCAGTTGCGCGCGGGCCGCAGCCGCGAGGTGGTTGCCACGCTCAGGGCCATGGCGGACGGCCAGTCGCCCGACTCGGACGTGTGGCGTGAGATCGAGTTCCTGGACAAGCACGAGGCCCACCTGCGCTATGACTGGTTCCGGTACCGGCGTCGTCCCCTGGGCAGTGGCGCCGTGGAGAGTGCGATCCGCCGGGTGATCAACCTGCGTCTGAAGGGCAACGGGATCTACTGGCGTGAGGAGAACGCCGAGGCGATGCTGGTACTGCGCGCGGCGGCGTTGACAGGTCGGTGGCAGGAAACGATGGAGAGGACTCAGGCCGAGATGGCGAACGACCGCCGCCGCGACTGGCAGTGGGAGGCTCCCGACATCGTAGGGGAGTTGAACTCGGGCGTGGCGATCAAGCCACCGCCGCTACAACCCGAACTGGCACAAGACGCTGAGGTGTTTGCTGCGTGAGCCTTTTCGGGAATCCACCCCACGCTCACCGAGTACAACGAGACGCTGCGTCCGACCTACGCGGTACGGGAATTCTCCAATACGACGGGAGCCGATGCGAAGTGGCTCTTGCTGATCCAGAAAGTCAAGTCGGGGATCAGCCTCGATGACGCGGCCGAGACCCCGGATCATCGCTGGCACGCCAGCCCGCAGGCTCGTTTCGAGCGGCTCCTGCGCGGTACGCAGGTGCCGATCGGCATTCTCTCCAACGGCGTGTCCCTGCGGCTGGTTTACGCCCCACACGGCGAAACCTCGGGCTACCTGACCTTTCCCGTCCAGGCGATGACCGAAGTGGCCGGGCGGCCGATCTTCGCCGCCCTTCAGATGCTGCTGTCCGCCGAGCGGCTCTTCACGCTCCCCGACAAGCAGCGATTGCCCACCATCCTCACCGACAGCCGGAAGTACCAGAACCTCGTCTCGACCAAGCTGGCCGAGCAGGTCTTGGCCGCGCTCTATGAGCTGGTCCGCGGCTTCCAGGCGGCCGACGACCAGCGCCACGGCGACTTACTCCGCGACGTGCTGAAGGACGACCCGAACCAGGTCTATGCGGGCCTGCTCCGCGTGCTGTTGCGGCTGGTGTTCATCCTCTACGCCGAGGACCGTTCGCTCCTCTCGAATGACGAGGTCTACCAGAAGTTCTATTCGGTCATCGGCCTCTTCGAGCGGCTCCGCGAAGATGCCGGGCGACATACCGACACGATGGACCACCGCTTCGGCGCGTGGGCCCAGCTCCTGACCCTTTTCCGGCTGATCTACGATGGCGGCCGCCACGGCGGGTTGAAGCTGCTACCCCGCAAGGGGTATCTGTTCGACTCAGATCGCTATCCCTTCCTCGAAGGGCGGCCCCAAGGCTCGAAGCGTCAGCCGGGCGAGCGCACCGAGCCCCCGCGTGTTTCCGATGGCGTGGTCTTCCGCGTGCTCCAGAACCTGCTCATCCTCGATGGCGAACGACTCAGCTACCGCACCCTCGACGTCGAGCAGATCGGCTCGGTTTACGAGACAATGATGGGCTTCAACCTCGAAGTGGCC
>PLXL01000206.1 GCA_003153215.1 Candidatus Dormiibacterota bacterium | reverse complement strand
CGCACCGGCATCCGCTCCCTCAAGGTCGGCTACAACCGCGTCTTCGGCTACTACCTGGAGATCCCCCACGCCCACCGCGACGCGGTGCCCGCCGACTACGTCCGCAAGCAGACGCTGGTGGGGGCCGAGCGCTACATCACGCCCCATCTCAAGGAGCAGGAGACGGTGGTGCTCAGCGCGCGGGAGCGAGCGGTGGCCCGCGAGATGGAGCTGCTCGCGGGGGCCACCCGGCTGGTCACCGCCCACGCCCCCGGACTGCTCGCGTGCTCCGCCGCCGTCGCCACCGCCGACGTCACCCAATCGCTCGCCGCCGTCGCGGACGAGGAGGGCTGGACGCGCCCCGAGGTCGACCGCTCCACCGTCACCGACATCGAGGCCGGCCGCCACCCCCTGGTCGAGCGGAGCCTTGGCCCCGGAGCCTTCGTGGCCAACGACACGAGCCTCGACGTCGCCCACCGCATCGTCGTCCTCACCGGGCCCAACATGGCTGGCAAGTCCACCTACCTCCGCCAGGTGGCGCTGATCACCCTGCTCGCCCAGGTCGGGAGCTTCGTCCCGGCCGAGCGCGCCCGCCTCGGGGTCTGCGACCGCATCTTCACCCGGGTGGGGGCCCAGGACGACCTCTCCGCGGGCCTCTCCACCTTCATGGTCGAGATGGCCGAGACGGCGGCGATCCTGCGCCAGGCCACGGCGCGCTCCCTGCTCGTCCTCGACGAGATCGGCCGCGGGACCTCGACCTACGACGGCCTCTCGATCGCCCAGGCGCTGGTCGAGCACATCCACGACTCCCCGCAGCTCAACTGCCGCACCCTCTTCGCCACCCACTACCACGAGCTGACCGCCCTCGCCGATCACCTCCCGCGGGTGATCAACGCGCGCGTGGAGGTAGTGGAGGAGGGGGAGACGGTCACCTTCCTGCACCGCATCCGCCCGGGGGGCGCCGACCGCTCGTACGGGATCCAGGTCGCCAAGCTCGCGGGACTGCCCGCCAGCCTGCTGGCCCGGGCCCGGGAGATTCTCGGGGAGCTGGAATTGCATCGCCCGATCGAGGCCGACCGGCCCGCACCGGCGCAGCTCGACCTGGGACTGGCGACGCCGCCGGCCCACCCCGTGCTCGACGAGCTCGCCGAGCTGGACCTCGACGATCTCACCCCACGGGAGGCCCTCACCAAGCTGGCCGAGCTGCAGGAGCGGATGGGCCGGTGACCGCCCCGATCCGCCTGCTCCCCCCGCAGGTCGCCGACGCCATCGCGGCCGGGGAGGTCGTCGAGCGGCCGGCCGCCGCGGTCAAGGAGCTTTGCGAGAACGCTCTCGACGCCGGGGCGACCCGCATCGACGTCGACCTGGAGGCCGGCGGCCTGGTGCGCATCGTGGTGGCCGACGACGGCGCCGGCATCCCGGGTGACCAGCTCCATCTCGCGGTCGCCCGCCACGCCACCTCCAAGCTCGAGACCGTGGACGACCTGGCCCGGGTCCGGAGCCTCGGCTTCCGGGGGGAGGCGCTGGCCAGCATCGCCGCGGTGAGCGACCTCCGGATCACCAGCCGTACCGCCGGAGAGGAGAGCGCCTGGCTGCTGCGCTCCCGCGCCGGCGAGGTGCTGGAGCAGCGGGCTGCGGCTCGTGCCCCGGGCACCACGGTGGAGGTCTGCGACCTCTTCCACAACACCCCGGCCCGGCTCGCCTTCCTCCGCACCGAGCGCAGCGAGTCGGCGGCGGCGGCGCGCGCCGTCTCCGACCTGGCCCTGACCCACCCCGAGGTCGGCTTCAGCTGCAGGAGCGACGACCGGTTGGTGCTGCGCAGCCCCGGGGGCAGNNTGGTCATCGTGATCAACCGGCGCCGCGTGCACAACCGCGCCCTGGTGGTGGCGGTGGAGGAGGCGTACGCCGGGCTGCTGCCGGTGGGACGCCATCCCTTCGGAGTGGTCGAGGTGACCCTGGATCCGGCCATGGTCGACGTCAACGTCCACCCCACCAAGCGCGAGGTCCGCCTCCGCGAGGAGGGACGAGTCTTCACCGCCGTCCAGCGCGCCTGCTGGGCGGCACTTCAGGAGGCCCGGCTCAGCGTGGCGGGGATTCGCCTGCCCCAGCTCGAGGGCGGCGTGGGTGGCGCCGGGGGCAGCGGCGAACCGGAATTGGAGCTACGGGAGAGCCCGGACAGCCGGAGCGTGGAGCTCTGGCCCCACGCTCTGCGGGAGGCGGCAGTGCGCGAGGCGGAGGGCGGCGATCACGCCCAGGCCGGCCGCGATCCGGCGGAGACCGCCGGCCACCGCCTCTCCGACCTCGCCCCCCTCCGCCCGCTGGCCCAGACCTCCGAGGGATGGCTGGTGGCGGAGTCGCCGAGCGGCCTGGTCCTGGTCGACCCCCACGCGGCCCACGAGAAGGTCCTCTACACCGAGCTCCTCGCCGAGGGCGACGCCGCCGTCCGCGAGGGCCGCCCGGCGACCAGCCAGCTCCTGCTCGTCGACAGCGTGGTGAGCGTGGAACCCGCCGCCATGGAGCGCCTGTCGGAGAACTTCGAGACGCTGACCGGCCTCGGCTTCCAGCTCGAGCCTTTCGGACCCGGTCTCATCCGCTGCAGCGCCGTCCCCGCCGCCACGGCGTCTCTCGACCCGGAGCGACTGGTCCGCGACCTCTTCGAGAGCCTCCCGGCAAGCGGCGACGAGCCCGCCCGGCGCCGCCGTCTGGCGGCGCTCACCGCCTGCCACGCCGCCGTCCGCCTCGGCGACCGCCTCGACCCCCGCGAGCAGCTTCGCCTGCTGGAGCGCCTCGTCGTCACCCCCGGCGGGCTAACCTGCCCGCACGGTCGGCCGACGGTCATCGTCCTCGACGATCGCAGCCTGCGGCGCGCCTTCGGCCGCCCTCCCCTCTAGAGCTCTCGCCGCAGCATGCCGACGACACCCGAGCCGCTCATCGCCGTGGTGGGACCGACCGCCACCGGTAAGACCGCCCTCGCCGCCCGCCTCGCCGTGCGGCTGGGCGCTGCGGAGCTGGTCAACGCTGACTCCCGACAGGTGCTGCGAGGCCTCCACGTCGGGACCAACACGCCCGGCCCCGAGGACCTCGACGGCGTGCCCTGCCACCTCCTCGGGATCAGCGACCCCGGTGCGCCGTTCTCGGTCGCGGACTGGCTCGCGGCGGCGCGTGACTGCCTCGCCACCCTGGACCGCCGTGCGGTGCGGCCCATCCTCGTGGGTGGCACCGGCCTCTACGTGCGGGCCCTGCTGGACGGCCTCGAGCTGGAGGGTGCCCCACCTGACCCGGCCCGCCGGGCGGCGCTCAGCGCCAGGGCCGCCAGCCCCGAGGGCCTCACCGGGCTGGCGGAGGAGCTCAGACAGCGCGATCCGGAGGGAGCCGTGGGGATCGACCTCCGCAACCCTCGCCGCGTGGTGCGAGCCCTGGAGATCGTCGAGACCCGCGGCAGCCTGGCGGCCCGGGGCCGGGGTGGCGCCACCCATCCGAGCTTCCGGATCGGCCTGGACACCACCCCCGACCTCCACCGCGGGTGGATCGCCGAGCGAGCCCGCGCGATGATGGCCGGCGGCCTGCTCGAGGAGACGGCTGCGGCGCTCGCCCGGGGGCTGCCCTCGGAGGCGCTGGATGGCTCCGGCATCGGCTACCGGGAGGCCCTGGCCGTGCTGGACGGGAAGCTGTCCGAAGCTGAGGCCGTCGCCGAGATCGTCCGCAGGACGGCGCGCTACGCCAAGGCCCAGCGCACCTGGTTCCGCGCCGACCGGAACGTCGTCTGGCTCCATCGGGAGAGGGGAGACGATCTCGACGAGCTGGTCGTGAGCGCGCTCGCGCTGGCTGAGGGGCGCTGAGCGCCGCCTCCCCAGAGCCTCCCGAATCCGTCACCTCGCGGCATCCCGGGCGGCGCTCAGACCGAACATACGTCAGGAACATCCGTTTGCGTTTCGGCGCCGGCCATGCTAAAGTCGGCCGTGCCCCGACACGCTGAGAGGTGAAACAGACGACATGGCAGACGCCCTCAACCCGCGCCAGCGGCAGATCATCGAGTTCCTCCGCGAGCATGCGGGCACCCACGCCTACCCTCCCACGGTTCGGGAGATCGGGCTCGCGGTCGGCCTCAGCTCCTCCTCGACGGTGCAGAACCATCTGAACTCGCTCGAGGCCAAGGGCTACATCCGCCGCGATCCCACCAAGTCGCGCACCGTCGAGGTGGTCGGCCACGAGCCGGCCTCGAGCCGCAGCGCGCCGCGGGTGCTCACCCTTCCGCTGATCGGTCGGGTGGCTGCCGGTACTCCGGTGCTCGCCGAGCAGAACATCGAGGATCACATCACGGTGGGCCAGGAGCTGGCCGGGGACGACGGGGCCTACGCGCTCACCGTCCACGGTGACAGCATGATCGACGCCGGCATCCTGGACGGTGACCTGGTCGTCGTCCGGCCACGCCGCGACCCGCCGCCGAACGGGACGATCGTCGTCGCCCGGATCGAGAACGAGGCGACCGGTGAGGGCGAGGTGACGGTGAAGCGTTTCTTCCGGGATGGCGGGCGCGTGCGCCTGCAACCGGAGAACGCCAGCTACGCGCCGATCTTCGTCAGCGGGGAGCTCTCCCTCGAGGGAGTGGTCGCCGCGGTGATCCGCGTCGTCCACTGACGCCACCGGGCAGAACAGCCGGCCGCGAGTTCCCGGCTACTCGCTGAGGAAGTCCTCGCTCATCTCGGCGTCGGCCCATCCGTCGTCCTCTGCGTCCGTCTCCGGGGGCTCGGGCTCGACGGGCGGCAGCGATTCGAGGTAGCGGTCCAGGTACTCGGCGAGGTCGGGGGACGCCTGCCCGTGAGCCGTCACCCGGGTCTCTCCGTCGTCCTCGATGGCGCTGAGGGCGAGATCCGGACGGTGGTCGAGGAGGAGCGGCAGGGCCGGCAAAAAGGCTACGGGCAGCGCCACCAGCACGACCGGGGTCACCGCGGTGAGGATGAGCAGCGCCAGGACGATGGCGATGGCGAGACCCGCGGCCAGGTCGGCGCCGTAGCGGAATCGCCGCGCCGGCCGGATGACCAGGTAGTGGGCGCCGCGCTCGGCCACGACCGTTGCCGGGACCCGCTCGAGGTCGAACTGCGCGAGGACCTCCTGCGCAGGCCGGCTGGTGCGGGCCGCGATCTGGTAGGGGACGGTGGACGTCCTCTTGTGGATGACTGCCTGTCCTCTCACGTATTCCTGACGCCTGATTCCGTCACGCGACCATCGGGGCGACCGCTGCGAGGGCGCGTGGCTGTAATTCCCCTGCGCGTACGGTAACGGAGATCATGCCCCGTCCGAGCAGCGACGCGGGCGAGTCCGCACCACCCCGCGACACTGACCTGTTCACAGCTCGCCGGGAAATGCAGCCGGTTATGGCTTAGGATGGCAGCGGTTTAAGAATCGTTAANNTGCCGGGCCCTGCCGCTCGTCATAGCGATCGAGGTCGGGCTCCTGAGCGCAGCCGGTGCGCCGAGCGGTGGTGCGACCGCCATGCAGGCCGGCGTGAGCGTCGCCCGCCTGAGCCGCCAGGTGGAGCCCTCGGTGGTGGACACGATCACCTTCGCCGACCCGGCGGGGAGCCAGATTCTCGGCACCGGGATCATCCTCTCCTCCTCGGGCCTGGTTCTCACCGCTTACCACGTGATCCGCGGTGACATCTTCATCGGGGTGCGCGTGGGGGGCACCGGTGTCGTGCATCCCGCCGACGTCCTGGTCACGGATCCCGACGCCGACCTGGCACTCCTCCAGATCCAGGGCGCCCCGCCCCTGAAGCCGGCAGAGCTGGCTCGGACCTCCGCCGCCGCGATCGGCGACCCAGTCATCGCCATCGGCAACGCCATGGGCCTCGGACGGGTGCCCAAGGCGGTGGCCGGCCGCCTGGTGGCGCTCCACCGCAGCATCCGATACGGCGTCGGCTCCGGCACCGTCGACCTGGACGGCATCATCGAGGCTGCGGCGCCGATCTTCGCGGGCGACTCCGGTGGTGCGCTGGTCGACGCCACCGGCCAGGTCATCGGGCTGATCGCCGCCGGCTCGAATGACGCGCCCTGTGCGCCCGCGGCGGTCTGCCCGCTGCGTCTCGCCTACGCGATCCCGATTCGCATGGCGCTGGCCCAGATCGGCTACAGGGCGCTCTGAGGCGCGGCCCAGCGCCGTGGGGCGGTGCCGCCTCGCCNNGGTCACCTGCGCCCCGTCATGGATGGGAGGTCACGAGCGGCTCCGATGTGACCCGGCGGCGGGCCCAGACGGGGAGACCTGCTCAGTCGGAGGGGATGACGAGGGTCTCGCCCACCTGGATGACGGGAGAGCTGAGGTGGTTGGCGGATAGGATCTGCGCCACCTCGTCCCGGACATCCCCGCCGCCGGAGTGGCTCTCGGCGATGCTCCAGACGGTGTCGCCGGGCCGTACGACCATGGTCACGGCCGCGGTGGGAGTGGTGGTCGCGCCGACGCCTCCGACCAGCGCCCAGCCGATGCACGCTGCCGACGCCGCGCCGAGGAGGGCTCGCCCGATCGGACGGTATGGGCGCCGCAGGACGCGCTGGGCGGGCTGGAAGTCGCTGATCATGGCCGGTCTACCCGAGCCTCAGGGCCAGCGGGCCGCGGCGCCCCGCGGCGGGGGCGCTGGGAGGGCCGGCCGGAGGGAACGTCTGTTTGCATGACGCCCAGCGTAAGGCAAACACCCGTTCGCTGTCAAGGTTCCGCCGATAATCGGGCCATGGAGCCGCGCGTCCGGGTCGCCGTCTGCCTCAGCGCCGCCGAACGGCTCCTCCTGGTCGCCCACCGCAAGGGTGAGCACCGGTACTGGCTCCTTCCCGGGGGCGGGGTCGAGATGGGGGAGACCCTGGTCGAAGCGGCCCGGCGGGAGCTTCGTGAGGAGACCGGTCTCGACGCGGAGATCGGCCGTCTCCTGATCGTCTGCGACGCCATCGAGCCCGGCGGACGCCATCTCGTCAACCTGGTCTTCGCGGCCACCGCACTGATGGCGCCGCCCCCAGAAGCCGCGGAGGTCGCCCCACCGTCGGTGGTGGGGGGCAACCCGACGCTCGACTCCGCCATCGACGAGGTTCGCTGGGTCACCCGCGATGAGCTGCTCAGGCTGGAGCTGCACCCGCCCATCACGGGCGCCGTCGCCGCCGCCTGGGCCGGGGGATTCGCCGGCGCGGTCCAGGTCCTTGGCAACGTCTGGGCGGCGGATCCGAGCCAGCCATCGGGCCCCGCCCAGCCACCCGGCACGTAGGGATCGGGATGCGCCACGGCACGATCAGATGAGCGGACCACCCCCAACGATGCGCTCGACCACCATCGACGTCGGCGGTCCGGTCCACGTCGCCGAGTGGGGCGAGGGGCCGGTCCGGACCGT
>PLXL01000100.1:7541-12130 GCA_003153215.1 Candidatus Dormiibacterota bacterium | reverse complement strand
AGGAGTTGACGTTCTGGCCGAGGAGGGTCACCTCGCGCACCCCCCGCTCCACCAGGCGCTGGACGTCCTCCACGATCTCCCCCACCGGGCGGCTCGTCTCCCGGCCGCGGACAAAGGGGACGATGCAGTAGGTGCACATCTCGTTGCAGCCGCCCATCACCGAGACGTAGGCGAGCAGACGGTCGGAGGCGGGCATCGGCACGGGCCCGTCGAGGTTGGTGCCGTGGACCGATTGGAGCCGCGCGAAGAAGCCGTCGCAGTCGCGCACGTCGAAGAGGTAGTCGAGCTCGGGGAGCTTGCGGAGGAGCGTGGAGCCGTGCTCGACGGCCATGCACCCGGTCATGGCGACGGCGCGGCCGGGGCGCGCCCGCTTCCACTCGATCAGGTCGCGGAACTTCCCGTAGACCTTCTGCTCCGCGTTCTGCCGCACCGCGCAGGTGATCAGCACCGCGAGATCCGCATCGTCCAGGGCGGCGTCCGGCACGAAGCCGATCTCCGCGAAGCGCTCGGCGAGCATCTCGTGGTCGGCGTCGTTCATCTGGCAGCCGATGTGCCAGAGGTGGACCCGCGGCGGCCGCCCCAGCACGGGGACGATCGGTTGCCGGCCGGCGGGGCGCTGGGCGAGCGGGATCGCCTGGAAGCCGCGGGCAGAGGGGCTGAGCAGGGGAAGCGGCGTGGGCATTGAGGCCTCACAGCGTAACCGGTGCGACGGAGCGAGTAGCGAGCTCCGCGCTCCGGGGCCGTGCCACAATCGGATCCCCATGGAGCAGGTGGTCGCGATCGTGCTGGTCCTCCTCATCTTCCTCGGCCTGATGGCGCTGAGGTTGCGTGCTCTGCTGCGGCATCGGGTGCCCGGCGACGGCGACCCGGACTCCCTGCGGCGCTGGGCCCGGCACCTCTACCGGGGCGACTGGGAGGACTGAGCCCGACGCCGACGCGGCCAGACGAGGGTCGTGGCGTCGTGCGACGATTGCGCGGTGATCGGGGTGATCATCATCGCGGTGCTGGCGGTCGGCTTCGTTGTCCTGCTCTGGGTGAGGTCGGCCGGTCCGGGTAACCCGGGGGAGAGCCTCGGCAACAACATGCCCTACCCCCGGGAGGTTTTCGGGCCCTCATGGATGGAGCCGCCGGCGGGAACCCCGGAGTCTCTGGAGAGCCATCACGGCGCGGACTGGGCCGACGACGAGCTGCGCCGCGAGCGGCACCAGGACCACACCCACCCGGTCTGAGTTTCGCGACCGGCGGTGAGGCGACCGGACCGGACCGGACCGNNGGGATGCACACCAGGTCGATCCCTCCCGGGGCGACGTAGCCCCGGGAGATGGCGATGGCCTTGATGGCCTGGTTGATCGCGCCGGCACCGATGGCCTGCACCTCTACCCGATGCTGGCTGCGGATCACCCCAGCGATGGCGCCGGCCACGGAGACCGGCTTGCTGGTTGCTGAGACCTTGAGGATTTCCACGGGCGCTGCCCTGCCCTATGTGGGCGGTTGCTGAGATCCATGCGACGACGAAAGCATAGCGGTGACTGGGGATTGTCCTCACCAACAGGCGGGCACCGGCACCTGCGACCTGATTGTTACGAAGGATCAGAGGTGGTGGCCGTCGCGTCGACGGTCACTTGGCGTATTCGACGCTCCGGGTCTCCCTCAGCACGACCACCTTGATGCGGCCCGAGTAGCTCGCCTCCGCATGAAGCCGCTTGGCGATCTCGCGCGCCATGATCTGCGCCCGGTCGTCGTCGACCTCCTCCGGCCGGACCATCACCCGCAGCTCCTTGCCGGCCTGGATCGCGAAGCTGCGCTCCACACCGGGCAGCTCGTCGGCGATCTGCTCCAGCCTCTCCAGCCGCTTGATCGAGGAGGCGAGCGTCTCCCGCCGTGCTCCGCGCCGGGAGGCGGTGATGGCGTCGGCGGTCATGAGGACGAAGGCGCCGATCGACCGCGGCTCCTCGTCGTAGTGGTGCGCACGGACCGCGTGGACGACCGCGGCCGGCCGCCCCAGCCGGGCCAGTATCTCGCCGCCGATGATCGCGTGCGAGCCTTCGACGTGCTGCTCCACGGCGTGGCCGATGTCATGGAAGAGGGCGATCTCCCGCGCCTCCTGGACGTCGTAGCCGATCTCCGCGGCGAGCAGGCCCGCCACCATCGCGGTGTCCTTGCTGTGGACCAGGACGTTGGCGCCGTACCAGCTCCGATAGCGGAGCGTCCCGAGGAGCTTGACCAGCTCCGGGTGCACGCCGGTGATGCCCATCTCCTGGATGGCAGCCTCGCCCTCCTCGCGCAGCCGGTCGGCGATCTCGGAGCGGCTCTTGGCCACCACCTCCTCGATGCGGGCCGGGTGGATGCGGCCGTCGACGAAGAGCCGCTCCAGCGCCACCTTGGCGACCTCGCGCCGCACCGGGTCGAATCCGGAGAGGACCACCGCCTCGGGGGTCTCGTCGACGATGACGTCGATGCCGGTCGCCGCCTCGAGGGCTCGGATGTTGCGCCCCTCGCGGCCGATGATCCTTCCCTTCAGGTCGTCGGTGGGGAGATGGAGGACCGTGACGGCGGCCTCGCCCGTCTGCTCGGAGGCGTGGCGCTGCATGGTGGAGATGAGGATCTCGCGGCCCCGCTCATCCGCCTCCTCGCGTACCCGCTTCTCGGCGGCGCGTATGCGTTCGGCGATCTCGTGGTCCAGCTCGCCCTGGACCTCGTGGAGCAGCTCGGCCCGGGCCTCCTCCTGGCTCATGCCGGCGACCCTCTCCAGCTCCTTGGCGATGCCGGTGCGCTCCTCCTCGATCTGCACGCGGGTCTGCTCGAGCTCCTCCTCGCGCCGGGTGAGCCGTTGCTCCCCCTGCTCCACATCACGATTGCGCTTCTCGAGACCCTCCTCGTGCTGGGCGAGACGCTGCTCCAGGCGCGCCATCTCGCCACGGCGGTCCCGGACCTCGGCCTCGGCCTCGGACCGGAGCCGGTGGGCCTCCTCGCGTGCGGCGAGCACGATCGAGGCACGCTCCTGCTCGGCCGCGCCGCGCTCTTCGCGGAGGCGGGTGGTCTCGACCTCGCGCGACGCGGTGACGCTGTGAAGGAGACGTCGGGCATACAGGAGGCCGGACACGGCGATGACCACGCCCAGCCCAAGGGCGACAAAGGCCAGGATGTCGATGGGAGGTGTCCTCGGAGTTGTCGGGGGGTTGAGGTGGACCGCCACCTCGTTCGGGGCGCCACCCGGGGGACGCAGGTCGTGAGCGGTGCGGCATCCGCCCGTGCTCACGGCCGAACCGGCCACGAATGCCGGACGGTCCCTGGGGTTGTGTCGGCATTGTACGGACCCGGGGCACCGATCGGGGGCCGGAGCCTCAGGAGCTGCCCCGGCGGGTTCTCCGCGGCCCCTCTCCGAAGCGGCCGGCGGCGCCGGCGAGCTCGCCGCCCGCGAGCCGAGAGGGGTTGGTGCCCGGAGTTCGACCCTGCCGGGTCCCCTGCCGCCAGAATTGCCAGGTGAGGCTGTGTCTGACCGTGACGGAGGCAGGGACACGGGCGATGGCCCGGACGACGGAACCCGGAGGCCGCCCTCCGTCATGACCGAGGGCACCGAGGGCCATCCCGCCGACGCCGCTGTTGCCGGTGGTGCGCCTCAGGGTGCAGACGTTGTCGCCGATCTGGAGCACGGGCTCCGCGATACGCGCCAGGCCTCGATCGCCGCCCTCCTGACCGGCACCGCCCTGATCAGGGTCGCCGTGGCCGGGGCGACGGTGGCGGTCCAGTTCTACCTGGCCGACCTGGCACACGGGCATCCGCACGGGACGACCATCGGGCTGGTCGGCACCGCTCAGGCCATCAGCGAGATGGTCTTCGCCCCCTTCCTGGCGCGTTTCGCCGACCGGCTGGGCCGCAAGCTCTTCGTGGTGGGCGGCCCGGTGGTGGGCGCACTGGGATTGATCCTGGTCGCTGCATCCCTCCATCCCCAGCAGATCTTCGCGGCCCGGATCCTGGAGGGGGTGGCCGCCGCCGCCTTCGTACCCACCGCTCTGGGGGCGATCGCCGCGGCGACGTCCCAGAGCGTGCGGGCGCGGGCGCGGGCCAGCGGCGCCTTCGAGGCGGCCACCATGGCGGGGTATGCGGGTGGCTTTGTGCTGGGCCCGTTCGCGTACCACTACCTCGGAAGGGGCGCATTCCTGGTGCTGGCCGCGGTCTACCTGGCCGCCGGCCTCGTCTGCCTGCGCTTCGTCGCCCATGTCCCGCCCCTCCCGGTCACCCGGCTCAGGACGCTCCTGCGAGATGTCTCAGGGCCGGGGCCGATCCGCAGCTTCCTGCCCGCCTGGGTGGCCACATTCGCCCTCATCGGCGCCTACGGGTCCAACCTCGCGTCCCTCCTCCACCACTCCCCCGTCAGGGGCCAGAGGCTGGTCCACCACTTCGACACCCGGTTGGTGTCGCTGGTCCTCGTCAGCGCGATCCTCGTGCTGGTGATCGGGATCGTGCTCTGGACCCCGTGGATCAACCGCCTCGGGCCGGCGAGGCAGATGCGGCGCGCCATCCCGGGTGCCTGGCTCTTCTCAGCCGCGCTCCTGGCGGCCAACAGCCTCCCCCACGTCGCCCTCTTC
>PLXL01000100.1:0-7457 GCA_003153215.1 Candidatus Dormiibacterota bacterium | reverse complement strand
CTGGCCGGCTGAGCGGCCTGAGGGCGTGGGTCAGCCCTCGTCCGGCAACACCGCCGCGCTCTCCGTGGCCATCTGGCGCAGCACCGCGCGGATGTCCGCCATGTCGAAGCCCCGCCGCTGAAGGGCGGCCGCGAGGCGGCGCACCTCCCCCGGGTCGGTCAGGGGCCCGGAATGGCCGCGGCGGAGCCGGTCGGCGGCGATGCGGACGGCGTCGGCCTGCCCCTCGCCGAGTACCGCCGCCGTCCGGTTGACGGTCTCCGCATCGACGCCGCGCGAGACCAGGTCGGCGAGCACCCGGCGGCGACCGTAGCCGTGGCTGAGACGGCGCTGGGCGAGGTCCTCGGCGAGGCGGGTGTCATCGACCCAGCCGCGGGCCTGGAGGCGGTCGACGGCATCCGTTGCCGTGTCCGGGGCGTACCCGCGGCGCTCCAGGCGGCGCTGCAGCTCGACACGGGAGCGATCCGTCACCGCGAGCAGGCGCTGTGCCATCGCGGCGGCCGCGTCGCGGTCGTCCGGATCGACGGGTGGCGGAGGCTCGTAGCGGCGACCGCGCTGGCCGCCGGAGCCGGCGAAGGGCATGGGGGCGCCTGCCGAGGCCCGGTCAGCCGACCGGGACCGCCGGCGGGACCTCCTCCGCAGCCTCGGCGACGACGGGCGCGGGCAGCGCGTGCTCCCGGACCTTGTTGGCGATCTCCTCGAGGAGATCGGGGTTCTGCTTGAGGAAGTCGCGGACGTTCTCCCGCCCCTGACCGAGGCGGAGGTCGCCGTACGAGAACCAGGCTCCGCTCTTGTCGACGATGCGGGCGTCGACCGCCATGTCGAGCACGCTGCCCGCGAAGGAGATCCCCTCGTTGTAGAGGATGTCGAACTCCGCGTTGCGGAACGGAGGGGCCACCTTGTTCTTGACCACCTTCACCCGAACCCGGCTGCCCACGGCCTCCAGCCCGACCTTGATGGTCTCGATCTTGCGGATGTCGAGTCGCACCGAGGCGTAGAACTTGAGGGCGCGCCCGCCGGAGGTGACCTCCGGGTTGCCGAACATCACACCGATCTTCTCGCGGAGCTGGTTGATGAAGATGACGGAGGTGTTGGACCGGCTGATGGCAGCGGTCAGCTTGCGCATCGCCTGTGACATGAGCCGCGCCTGGAGACCGACGTGGTTGTCCCCCATCTCGCCGTCGATCTCGGCCTTGGGAACCAGGGCGGCGACCGAGTCGATCACGACCACGTCCACAGCGCCGCTGCGGACGAGGACTTCGACGATCTCCAGTGCCTGTTCGCCAGTGTCCGGCTGGGACACCAGCAGCTCCTCGGTCCGCACCCCGATCCGGCCTGCGTACTGGGGATCGAGGGCGTGCTCGGCGTCGATGAAGGCGGCCACCCCTCCCCTCTTCTGGGCCTCGGCGATGATGTGGAGGGTCAAGGTCGTCTTGCCCGAGCTCTCCGGTCCGAACACCTCGACGACCCGGCCGCGCGGGATGCCGCCGACGCCGAGCGCGATGTCCAGGGTCAGGGCACCGGTCGGGATGATCTCGACCCGCTGGGTCAGCACGTCGCCCAGGCGCATGATCGCGCCCTTGCCGTGGCTGCGCTCGATCTGGCTCAGGGCCGTCGAGAGGGCTCGCTCCCGCTCCGTCGTCACCGCGTCCGCCTCCGTGGTGGCGGCCGATCGCCGCCCGGTCACCTCAATTGTACGATCGATTGTACTACTGTGCTGTGTGCTTGTCACGGCTTGATCTCCTGGGGCGGCGTCGGCGGCGATTCCGAACAGATGTACGTCGGTACTGTACCGGGTCGGGGGCCAACGTGCAAGGCCCCGTAATCACAGGGCCGTGGATAGGCGGGGCCCCCAATTCGCCACCGCTCGCCGGCAACGGGCGGTGCTCACAGATGCGCCGCATCTGCCGCCCGTCTGGGGGCGGGAGCCTCCCGCCGGCTCCGGCTCAGGCTCAGGCCCTTACGCCGTGCCGCTCGGGTGAAACGGCTCGAGTCGGGCGATGTCGGCCGCGGTGAGGTGGGCGAAGAGGGCGAGGTCATCGCTCCGACCGAGGAAGCGGATCTGGAGGAGGACGTGCTCCTTGAAGAAGCCCTCCGGGCGGATGACCACCCCGGCCAGCTCACCGTCGTCGAGAACCAGGTCCTGAACCGTTCCCAGCTTCTGCCCGGTGTGACCGAGCATGACGTTCTCGCCGCGGGAGATCTCCAGCTCGTCGAGCCGCTTGTGCGCCTCCTCGACCAGGTGGGGCGCGTAACCCGTCTGGGCGACCTGGGCCATCAGGAGGCGGCCGGCGTCTCCTTTCTCGGGAAGCGCGTAGTGGTAGGTGAGATAGGGCTCGGTCCGCCGGACCTCTGCGGAGGTGATTGAGAGGGTGATGAGCTCCCGCGTGACGTCCTTCACCGCGCCCACCGGGATGGAGATGTCGTCCTCCATCAGCGCGGTGGCCGCCACGTAATGGCCGGAGAAGTGACGCGTTTCCTTGACGACGATGGCGTGGATGTCGAAGCTCTCGCCGTCAATGATCATGAAGTTCAGGAAGCCGACGTGCCTCCCGTCGGCGGAGACGACCTTGGCTCCGAAGTGGAAGTCCTCGACGGAGCGACGCGGTTGCTGCCCTTGAATGGCCATCAAACGAGTCTAGTCGTCGGTGGCGCCCGGCTGTGCCGAGGAGCCGCGGGCGCCCGATGTCAGCCGGGAGCCCAGGAGGAGGGCGGCGCGCACCGCAGCGGCGCGGTTTGCCTCCCGGTTGCCACTCTCGTGCAGCTCGGCGTCCTCGGTCCGATCCCTGCACCATCCCGCCACGTGGATGAGCCCGACCGGCTTGGTGGTCCCCTCGGCCCCCGGGCCGGCCACCCCGGTGATGGCGATGCCGAGGTCGGCGCCCAGGAGCTGTGCCACGCCGCGTGCCATGGCCGCGGCCACCTCGGCGCTCACCGCGCCGAATCGCGCCAGCTGCTCGGGGTCCACGGCCAGGAGGTCGATCTTCACGGTGTCCGCGTAGGCGATGATCCCGCCCCGGACGTAGGCGGAAGCCCCGGGCACGGCGGTGAGCGCGGCTCCCAGGAGCCCGCCGGTGCACGACTCCGCCACCGCCACGGTCAGCCCTCTCGCGAGCAGTTGCCGGCCGAGGCTCGCGCTCTCCGGGAAGTCTCCGGCGAGGTGCGGGACGTTGGGATCGCCGGGATCGTCGTCGGTCCTGGGCGTCACCCGGCTCATGTGACGAAGCCGCGATAGCGCCAGAGGTAGTCGAGCCCGCTGAGCACGGTGGCGACCACCGCCAGGTAGACGAAGACCGTCGCCACCGTGCCCAGCACCGGATAGGGCTGCGCCAGGATCACCAGGCCGATCATGCAATTCTGGGTGAGCATCTTCGACTTGCCCCACGCGCTGGCGCTGACGACGACGCCCTGGGTGGCGGCCAGCGAGCGCAGGCCGGTGATGACGAACTCGCGGGCAAAGATCACCACGACCACCCACCCGGGCAGCAGCGAGTGCTCGACCAGGATCACCAGGACGGTGATCACCATGATCTTGTCCACCAGCGGGTCGAGGAACGTGCCCAGCTCCGTGACCTGGTGGCGGGAGCGGGCGATCCGGCCGTCGAGGGTGTCGGTGAGCGCCGCCAAGGCGTAGGTGACGACGGCCACCTGGTAATGGTCGGTGAAGCCGATTGCTAGCGCGACGCCGATGACCGGGACCAGCAGGAGGCGAAGGATGGTCAGCTGGTTGGGCAGGTTGAGGTGGCGTCTCACCTGTACACGTGAACGGTACCGGTGGTTCCTCCGCTCGGAGTCATCGACCTCCGGTCGTGCCTCCTCACTCCGTCGCTCACCGGTAATTGTTGAACTGCAGGGGGACCTCGAGGTCCATCTCGCGGAGGGCGTGGATCACCCCCTGGAGAGCGTCCTTATCCTTGGAGACCACCCGGAGCTGGTCGCCCTGGATGCGGGACTGCACCTTAGGGTGCTCGCTCCGGATCTTCTTGGTCAGGGTGCGCGCCAACTCCTCGGAGATCCCCCGGCGGAACTTGATCACCTGGCGCAGGTTGCCCTTGGCCGCCGGCTCGGCCTTTTGGGGGTCCAGCACCTTGAGGTCGATGCCGCGCCGGTGGAGCTTGCTCTGGAGGACTTCGAGGATGGCTTTGAGCTGCATGTCGCCCTCGGTGAGGAGGACCAATTGCTCCTTCTCCAGGGTGATCTCCACCGTGATGCCCTTGAAGTCGTACCGGGTCTGGATCTCCCGGCGTGTCTGGTCGACAGCGTTGACCATCTCCTGGTGGTCGAAGTCGCTGACGACGTCGAACGAGTACTCCTGAGCCATCCGGTGACCAAGGATAGCAGCGGCTGTCAGCAAACCCTGCGCCCGTGGGAGGAGGTCTCCCCTACTCCTCCCCCAGCTCGGCCAGCAATTCGTCCACTTGGAGGACGTCCATCAGGACCTCCCGGGACTTGCTGCCCTCGAAGGGACCGACCACGCGCTGTTCGGCCAGCTGGTCGACGAGTCGGGCGGCCCGCGTGTAGCCGACGTTGAGCTTGCGCTGGAGCAATGAGGCGGCGCCCCGGCCCTCGGCGGCAACGGTGTGGGCGGCCTTGGCGAAGAGCGGGTCGCGCTTGCCGGCGTCGCGGGCCCACGACACCGTCGCCTCGACGTGGAAGACCTCCTCCTGGTAGTCCGGCTTCCCCTGCTGCTTCCAGAAGTCGATGAGAGCCTCCAGCTCGCGGTCCGAGCAGAAGGCGCCCTGCAGCCGCCGCGGCTTGCCCTCGTCGATGGGCAGGTAGAGCATGTCGCCCCGGCCGAGCAGCTTCTCGGCGCCCATCTCGTCGATGATGACCCGGGAGTCGACGCCGCTCGAGACGGCGAAGGCCGCCCGGCTCGGGATGTTGGCCTTGATCAGCCCGGTGATGATGTCGGCCGACGGCCGCTGGGTGGCGACGATGAGGTGGATGCCGACGGCGCGGGCGAGCTGGGCCACCCGGCATACCAGGTCCTCGATCTCGCCGGCCGCGACCATCATCAGGTCGGCCAGCTCGTCGATGACGATGACGACGTAGGGGAGCGGCGAGAGCCCGAACCCGGGGGCGCGCTCGTTGAAGGCCGCGATGTTGCGCGCGCCGTGGCTGGCGAAGAGCTTGTAGCGCTCCTCCATCTCCTTGCACGCCCAGCGCAGCGAGGCGACGGCCGCCTCCGGCTCGACCACCACCGGTACGAGCAGGTGGGGCACNNCAGAGGTCGCCGACCACGGGGTGCCCGGAGACGTCGGCGCCGAGGGCGACGGCCAGCCGCTTGCGGGGGTCGCTGAAGGCCGGGGCGCTGATGATCTCCTTGAGCGAGACCAGCTGGGCCGCCTTGTTGGGCACCTCGATCCCGACCGCCGACTTGCCCGGGATGAAGGGCTGGATCCGGATCGGTGCGGCAAGGGCTAGCGAGAGGTCGGTCTGAGCGCCGACGATCTTGCGGACCGGGACGCCCGCGGCCGGCTGCAATTCGTACTGGGTGACCGTCGGACCGCTGTTGGCGCCCACCACCCGAGCCTGGATCGAGAACGACGCGAGGGTGCTGGCGATCAGCGCCGCGGTCGCCTGCACCTCCTTCTCGAGGCGCTCGCGCTTGCCGCTCACGGTGTCGAGGAGCTCGGGGCTGGGGAGCACCCAGACCCGCTCCGGCTCGTCCTCGGTGGCTTCCTCGCCGTGCAGGATCGCCACCTCGGGGATCGCCCCCAGCGGGCGCGCCTCCACCTTGCCCTCGAACTCGCGGGTGAAGGTCTCGGGGGAGGCCGCGACGAGTTCGTCTTCCGGCGGTTCGCCGGGATGGGGCGTGGCCAGCGGTGGCAGGGGCAGCAGCGTGAGGAGCGGCTCCCGCGGGGCCGGGGGAGGCATGAATCCGAGCGGCGCGGCAGTGCCGGTCAGGCTGACAGCCGCCTCTCGTCCCTTCTTTACCGGCTTCGCAGCGGTGGTAGGGTCGGCTGAGGTCTGGTTGGCCAGCCAGCCGCGCACCGCCGCGAACGCGGGCGCGATCCGGAGCTCGACGGCCAGCACCAGCCCCGCGCAGACCAGGACGAGCATGAAAGCCGCGGTCGCGGCCCCACCGAGCCGGTCTGCCAAACCGGCGCTGAAGTGCTGGCCGATCGACCCGGCACTGCCCGAGAAGATCAGACCGAAGAAGCCGAGCATGGCGACCGCCACCAGGAGGCTGCCGGCGGCGGCCAGAGCCCCACCGGTCCAGGCGCGCTGGCCGAGCAGGCGAGCCCCGGTCACGATCAGACCGGCCGCGATCACCCAGGCGCCGATGCCGAGCGATCCGAGCAGCGCGTCATGGACCGGCCGGGCGATCGACCCGCCTCCGGGAATGGCGAGGACGACCCCGAGCAGCAGCCCGAGGCCGACCAGGCCGATGCCGCTCAGCTCGCGGCGCTGCTCGGCGCTGATCAGCTGCTTGCGGGGCGGGCGGACCGGCCTGGCGGGGCGGTGGCCTGCGGGGCGGCCGGCAGGGCGCCGCGATGCGGTGCGTGCCGGAGCTGTGCGAGGTCGGGTCTGGGTCCGGGGAGGCATGTCGGTCTCTGAGCCTCGTGTGTGACGTGTGGAGGGCGGCGGGCCGCGCCGATCGTAGCAGGGCGGGGCAGCTTGCGAATGGGCGTTCGGGAAGTTCGGTTCGGGCCGCGAGTGGCCCAACCTGGCGCCAGCCCCGGGCTGCTGACGGGGTTGTCCGCGGACGCCTACCATCCCGTTCCGTGCCTCTCAGCCCCACCCAGTCTCCCGCGCCCACGCGGCGATCGGCGCCGCGGTGTCCGGCGGTGGCCGGGGGTGGGGATCGCTCCGGCGAGCTTCCGCCGCGACCGCTGCCGTGACCCTCGCGGCGGTGTTGTGCTCCGCCTGCAGCCAGACCACCCCGCCCTCGCAACCGGTCACTTGAGGCGCCGCCAGCCAGGCGACCTCGACGTTGGCCGCGGGGACGCTCAGCGCCACCAGNNGGGTGGGGTTGACGGCGGCACGGTCGCTGTCACGCGTGGCGGAGATGTCACCGCCACCCTCACCCGGACCGGCGACGGTCTCTACACGATGATCTTCGTCAACAAACAGACCTACTTCGAGCGCTCCACCTGCTCCCACTGGCAGCGCGTGCCGGGAGGCGGCGCCACCCTGCTCAGCCCATTCCTCTGCTCGACCACCTTTCCCCTCTCCTCGGCGTCCCAGGCATCCATCGTGTCGGAGACGGCCGCGGTCGCCGTCCTCAGCGCCACCATCAGTTCGCTCGGCGCCGGGACCGCCGCGATCTGGATAGCCCGAGCCTCCAGCCTTCCGATGAAGGTGACGTGGACGGCGAGTGCCTCGGCCGACAGCGGCAGCACCACTTCCTGGTCCTTCTCGGATTGGGGAACTTCTGCCGCAGTCAGTGCACCGTCCGGTTCGCCCGCCGACAACGGACCGGGCGGGAACCCGTGCTGATCGGATCGACGATCTGA
>PLXL01000259.1:3496-26852 GCA_003153215.1 Candidatus Dormiibacterota bacterium | reverse complement strand
CGAAAAGTGCACAGGTCTCGGGGGTCAGCCAACCATAGCACCGCCTCCCTTGAGCTTCTGCTGGTCGACGTAGGCGCGCATCCGATAGCTGGCGCCGCGGATGTTGAGCACGGTGGCGGTGTGGAGGAGCCGGTCGACGATGGCCGAGGCCACCACCGGGTCGGCGAAGACCTGGTTCCAGTCGCCGAAGCCGCGATTGGAGGTGAGGATGATCGAACCGCGGTCGTAGCGGCGGCTGACCACCTGGAAGATCCAGTTGGCCGAGGCCTGGTCAAGGGGCAGGTAGCCGAGCTCGTCGATGACCAGGACGGAGGGGCTCAAGTAGGTGCGCAGCTTGTAGGCTGCGGTGCCCTCGAGATGAGCGGCCTGCAGGGCGGCCACCATGTCCGCGGCGGCGGTGAAGTAGGTGCGGTACCCGGCGTCGGTGGCGGCGACGCCCAAGGCGATCGCCAGGTGGGACTTGCCCACCCCGGGCGGGCCCAGGAGGATGACGTTGCGCTTCAAAGGGGTGACATTCTCGTGAGCGCTAACAGCTAGGGCCTCAACCGCCAGCACGCTTGGGGGCGGCCATCCTCTTATCAAGCTAGCCGGTCGCGCGCGCATCACGACGGCGGATGCTGATTGGTTGCGTCAGCAACGAGGCGGCGTCGACCATCGACCGGGTGCTGAAGGCCGGGATTCGCGGCATCCGGCGCAGGCCGATCCTCGCGCGCGCACGCATCGTGTGGAATCCTGCCGCCGACCGCTGACTGCCTCCGTTGTACGCCCGAGGGGCAGCTGCCCCGCCCTTGCTCCGCCTCGCGGCCGAGGCGGCGGTCGAGGACGAGCGCCGGCGCTGGGGCATCGCCGACCGCCACGAGCATCCGATCCGGCGCCTTCCGGGGCCGCAGCAGTCTGGACCTGATCGCCGTGTGAGCTGCCCACCGGATCACCGGGAGCTGGCATCCAAGTGTGAAAGGACCTCACTCTCGCTGATCGCTCCGGGCCCGGCCCGTTCGCGGGCCATCCGGTTGGCGATGCGCTGGACCAGCGCGTTGGCCGGCGTCGGCACGCCATGAAGGCGGCCCAGCAGGACGATCTCACCGTTCAGGTAGTCGGCCTCGATGCTGCCCGTGCCGCGGCTCAGGCTCTGCCAGGACGAGCTCCCCGCGCGCCGGTGCCCGACGATGGGGCGGATGCTGATCAGGCCATCGCGCCGAGCTGCGTCCTCCTCCACCGAGACGCTGGCGATCCCCGCGGCACGCAGCACGGCCTCGCCCTCGGCGAACACCCTCGCCGCCAGCTCACCGCGCGCCCTCTCCGGGCCGCAGATCGCGCCAACGGCGTTGGCCAGGTTCACCAGCAGCTTCCGGTACTTCCAGCGCACCACGTCGGGGAGCGCCAGGGAGCTGAAACCGGCTGCGCCGAGGGTCACCGCGACCTCCCTGGCCACCGCGTCCACCCCGGCGGGGTAGCAGCCCACGTCCAGGATTCCCAGGCAGGGGAGCGACTCCGCCGCCACCACCCCGGCTTCCAGATGGGTGGCCGGCAAGATCACCAGCACCGCCAGCGTGCTCGCGAACAACCGCAGTGCGGCCGGCTCGTTGGCCACGCCGTTCTGGGCGCAGGCCACCACCACGGAGGGCGGCGCCACCGCGGCGAGATCACGCAGCGCGGCCTCGGTGTCCTGCGACTTCACGGCCAGCACGACCGCGTCGTCGTCCCTCCACTCCAGCTCGCGAGGTGAGCCGACGGCGGTGAGCCGCACGGTCCAATCCCCGTCCGGTGTGCGCAGGAGCAGGCCGCGGCGCTGTATCGCCGCCAGGTGCGCGCCTCGGGCAATGGCCGCGACCTCGATCCCGGCTCGGTGCAGGGAGGCGGCGATCACACCTCCGATCGCGCCCGCGCCCAGGACCACGTACCGCCGAGCCACCGGCCGACATTACCAGCGCACCGGCTTCGCCCGGGACAGCGAGGACCTATGAAGCCGCCGCTGGGATGGCCTCAGAGGCTCGGAAATGGCGCCGCGGCCCCCCGGTTTTTACCGGAGTGGGGCCTATCGGGCTGCCTAGGCGTTCCTAGCGCCGCCACGGCGGACCTATGGTGCCCCGGACCCATGGTGACCTCCCCACGCAGCAGACCCATCCACGGCGCTGCGCGTCGGTGACCCCATGCGCGCCAAGCTCGTGCCATGAACACCCAGACCCGGGAGCGTGACATCGCCGAGCTCAGCCCCGGGGGGTGGGTCCTCTGGGATTCGACCTCCCCCCTTGAGCAGGCAGGGGCCCGGGAGGACGTGGCCCTCCTGGGCATCCCCATCGCCCGGATGTGCATCGAGGAGTTCGACAACCCGCGGGAGCGCATCCTCCTCCAGAACATGGTCTACGCGGGGGCGGTCACCGCGCTCCTCAACATCGACCCTGAGATCGCCGCGGCGTTCATCGACGAGCGCTACCAGCGTCGGGCCCGGCTGCGCGAGGCCAACCACCATGCCTTCCGTCTCGGCGAGGAGTACGCACGGGAGCACTTCGCCTACCCTCTCCCCTGCCGTGTGGAGCCGCTGGAGGGCACCCTCGACTCGATCATCGTGGATGGCAACACCGCGACCGCCGTGGGCTGCATCTACGCCGTCGCCACCGTCGCGGCCTGGTACCCGATCACCCCCTCGACCTCATTGATGGACGCCTTCTCGGCCTTCTCCCGCCGCTACCGCCGCGATCCCGAGTCCGGGCTGACCACCGGCATGATCGTGCAGGCGGAGGACGAGCTGGCCGCCATCGGCACCGTGATCGGCGCCGGCTGGGCGGGCGCCCGCGCCTTCACCGCGACCTCGGGGCCCGGCCTGTCCCTGATGCAGGAGCAGCTCGGCCTCGCCTACTACACCGAGGTGCCGGTGGTGCTCTTCGTCGTCCAGCGCGCTGGCCCCTCCACGGGGATGCCCACCCGCACCCAGCAGGCCGACATCCTCGCCGCGGCCCACGCCTCCCACGGCGACACCGCGCACATCCTGCTCTTCCCCGGTGACCCGGCCGAGTGCTTCGACTTCGCCGTCCGCGCCTTCGACCTCGCCGAGCGCTTCCAGACCCCGGTGCTGGTGCTGAGCGACAGCGACATCGGAATGAACGACTGGATGGTCCCGCGGCTCCGCTGGGACGACTCCTACACGCCGGACCGGGGGCGCGTGCTCGGCGCCGCGGACCTCGAGGGGGTGGCGGAGTACCACCGCTACGCGGACCCGGATCCGGACGGCGTCACCGCGCGCACCCTTCCCGGGGTCAGCCCCCGAGCCGCCTACTTCACCCGCGGCTCGGGTCACAACCGCCTCGGGGGCTACACCGAGGACCCCGACGAGTACCGCGAGGTGGTCGACCGCCTGGCGCGCAAGCACGCGGCGGCGGCGCGGCGGGTCCCCGAGCCGGTGGTCGAGCGCCGCCCGGAGGCAGGCGTGGGGCTGGTCACCCTGGGCAGCGGTGGACCCGCAGTGCGGGAGGCGGCGGAGCTGCTCAGGGCCCGCGGGGTCGCCGCCGATTGGATGCGCGTCCGCGGCTATCCCTTCGACGCCGCCGTCCACGCCTTCCTGGACACGCACGAGATCTGCTTCGTCGTGGAGCAGAACCGCGACGGCCAGCTCCGCACCCTGCTCCTGGAGAGCGGCGCCAATGCGGCGAAACTGGGCTCGGTGCTCGTCTACGGCGGCGTTCCGGTCAGCGCCGGCGAGGTGGTGGAGTCCGTGCTCACCCGGCTGCGCCGACGGGAGAAGTAGCCGTGCCCTCCATCGCCAAGCCGCCCGTCCGCCACCCTGCCCTCCCGGTCAACGAGCTGGGCCTCACCGAGCGCGACTACGAGGGGCCGATGTCCACGCTGTGCGCGGGCTGCGGCCACCACTCGGTCACCGCGGCGATCGTCCGGGCCCTCTGGGAGGTGGCAGTGCCGCCCCACATGGTCGCCAAGCTGAGCGGGATCGGCTGCTCGGCCAAGACCGCCGCGTACTTCCTCCACGGAGCGCACGGCTTCAACGGAGTGCACGGCCGGATGGCCCCGCTGGCCACCGGGGTGGCAGCGGCCAACTCCGAGCTCCTGCTCATCGGCATCTCGGGCGACGGCGACAGCTTCTCCATCGGCATCGGTCACCTGGTCCACCTGATCCGCCGCAACCTGCGGATGGTCTACATCATCGAGAACAACGGGGTGTACGGCCTCACCAAGGGCCAGCTCTCGGCGTCGGCCGACGTCGGCTCCACCAGCCACTGGGGCACCGCCGGGGTGATCCAGCCCATCGACCCGATGCTGCTGGGGCTGAGCCTGGGGGCCACCTTCCTGGCCCGCGGCTTCTCCGGCGATAAGGTGCAACTGGTGCCCATCCTCAAGGCCGCCACCGGGCATCGCGGCCTCGCCCTCATCGACGTCATCTCGCCCTGCGTGAGCTTCAACGACCACGAGGGATCGACCAAGAGCTACCGCTTCACCCGCGACCACGACGTCCACGGCACCGAGACCGACTTCGTGGAGCCGCGGCCGGCGATCCTGGCCGCGATCGGTCGCGAGGGGATCACCGACCTCACCCTCCACGATCGCAGCCGCGTGCGGGCCCGCGCCGTGCCCCAGGGGTACGACCCCACCGACCGCGACGCCGTGGGCGCTTATCTCCGCGAGGCCCACGCCCGCGGCGAGGTGGTCACGGGGATCCTCTACGTCGACCCCTCGCGGCCCACGTTCCACGAGCTGCTCGGTGTGGTTCAGCGCCCCCTGGTGGCCGTCCCCTACTCAGAGCTCTCCCCCGGAAGCGCCGAGCTGGAGCGCTTCGCACAGAGCTAAACAGCTTCGCGTCATAGAGTGACGCCAGGGTGGTTTAGCGTCGCTCCCCGCAGGGCGACGCCGGAGGGCCAACAATCCTCCATCTCCTGCACAGCACCGCTTCCGAAAGAATCTTCCCCTACATGGCTCCTCCTTCTGCGTTCGTGACACACTAGCTGAACTCGCCCTGGCCTGGGAACTTGGGCTTAGCGAGGTGGGCTCGGCCTCCTCCCATCCACGGCACGCAGATCCTCCTCGATGCGCCTCGCGGTGTCGAGGAGGGGGGGGACGAGTTCGGAGCGCATCGTGTCCGCGCCGCATCGGCCCGTCGGGGCCGAGACGTTGACGGCGGCGATCACGCGTCCACCCGGATCGTGGATCGGTGCCGCGATGGCCCTCAGCCCCTCCTCCAGCTCCTCGTCCACCAGTGCCCATCCCTGCGTTCTGACCTGGAGCAGCTCGGCGCGAAGCTCGTCCGGGTCGGTGACGGTGTACAGGGTGAGCCGGCGCAGGTTGGCCGAAGCCAGGTAGCCGGAGAGCCACTCATCGCTCTGCCCTGCCAGAAGGACGCGCCCCATCGAGGTGGCATAGGCGGGGAAGCGCGTGCCGATGCTGATGGCCACGGTCATGATCCGGCGAGTGGCCACGCGAGCCACGTAGACCACCTCGTCGCCGTCGAGGACCGACACCGAGGAGGACTCGCGGACGATGGCCACCAGGGCCTCCAGGTGGGACTCGACGACCTCGGGAAGGGTGGAGCTCGACAGGTAGGCGTAGCCGAGCTCGAGGATGCGCGACCGCAGGGCGAAGAGCCGGCCGGTGCTGCGCATGTAGCCGAGCTCGACCAGGGTGTGGAGGAAGCGCCGCGCCGTGGCTCGGGTGAGGCCCGTGGCCCGGGCCACGTCGCTCAGCGTCAGCTCGCGGTGATCGGCGTCGAAGGCGCGGATGACCGCCAGGCCCCGCTCCAGCGATTGCACGAGCCCGGGCCGCGGCGCCGGCTCCGGGGCGCGGGTGCGGAGAGGGCCTTTCGCCGATTGAGCCATCTGCGATCAGTCCTCCTCCATCGCGGCCAGCGCGACTCGGGCGATGGCGAAGGCTCGATGTGCCCGAGGAAGGCTAGCATAGACTGCCACTTGGAGCAGCACCTCCTTGACCTCGTCACGGGTCACCCTGGCGCGCAGCGCCGCGGGGACGTGCATCGCCAGCTCCTCCTCGCACCCCAACGCCGCCAGTATGGCCAGGGTGATGCAGCTGCGGGTCCGTCGGTCCAGGCCCGGCCGCGCCCACACGTCGGCCCAGGCATGGCTGATCGCCAGCTCCACGAAGTCGGCAGTGAGATCGTCGGCGCCGGCCGCGGAGCGGTCGACGTAGTCGTCACCGAGAAGCTCGCGGCGGATCCGCATCCCCTCGGCGCGGCGGCCGGGGGGGGTGACGCCTCGCGTGCCGTCAGGCACCGCCGCGCCCTCCGGCTGCCACGCAGAGGTGGTCGACGACCAGGCGGGCAAGCCGACCCGGCGCCTCGACCGGCACCAAGTCGCCGGCATCGGGCAGCACGGCGCAGTGCGCGTCGGGGAGGGCGTCGGCGAGCCCCTTCGCCTCGCCGACGCTCACGAAGGGGTCCTGGCCACCCGCCACCGCGTCGCAGCAGCCGGTGTAGCCCTCGGCCGGAACCCTGCTGAGCTCCTCGCGGAAGCGGGTCACCGCCAACCCGTGCCGCGCGACGAAGGTGGGCTGAACCACCGCCCGACCACCGTCTCGGCCACCGCGGCCGTTCCGCCCGCGCGCACCTGTGCGGCCCGGTCCCGGTAGCGCTCCGGGGGGTCGAGCCGCGGCAGGGCCGACACGACCACCTGTCGCTCCAAGCCCTCCGGGGCATGAGCGGCCGGCCACAGGCCCAGCATGCCGCCCAGGGAGACGCCGCAGTGGTGGGCACGGTGCACGCCCAGGCGGTCCAGTAGGGCGACGGCATCGGCGCCGCGAGGTCGTTTATGGCGTAGGGGCCCGATGGCACCTCGGAGCCGCCGTGGCCGCGATGGTCATAGCGGATGACGCGGAAGCGAGCCTCGAGCTCTCCGAGCAGCGGCTCCCACATCCCCAGGGTGGTCCCCAGGGAGGGCGCCAGCAGCAGCGCCGGCCCGCTCTCGGTCCCGCTAATCGCATGGGCGAGCCGGGCGCTCACGCCTCCGAGCCTCCTGAACCCGTCGCCCCTGGCGCGGCGGGAGCGGATCGCCGGTTCGGTGCGGCGCCGCCCCAGGCGGAGCCCGGCGTGCGCGCCGCTACTCGGCCGGCACGGTGGCTGGCCAGCGCCCGGTCGATCAGCGCCTGGGTCCGGAGCGTCATCTCCCTGCCGCTCGCCGTCTCGATCCGCCATCAGCAGCCCTCCAGCACCGTCGCCAGCCCCTGCCCGACCCCGATGCAGATAGCGGCGAGACCCCAGCCCCCGCCCCGCCGGTGCAGCTCGTGGGCGAGGGTGCCGACGATCCGGGCGCCGGAGCACCCCAGCGGATGGCCGATGGCGATGGCGCCCCCGTTGGGGTTGACGATCTCGGGGTCGAGCTCCGGCCACTCGGCGAGACAGGCCAGGGACTGGGCCGCGAAGGCCTCGTTCAGCTCCACGCAGGCGAGGTCTCCCCAGCCGATCCCCGCTCGCCGCAGAGCGGTGCGGGCCGCCTCCACCGGACCGATGCCGTAGAGGGGCGGCTCGACCGCGCTCACCGCGCGGCTGACGATGCGGGCCAGGGGCTGCCGCCCGACCCGCCGCATCCCCGGCTCGTCGGCGAGGAGCAGCGCCGCCGCCCCGTCGTTGAGGGGTGAGGAGTTCCCCGCGGTCACCGTGCCGTTCTCCCGAAAGGCGGGCTTGAGAGCGGCGAGCGCTTCGAGGGAGGTGTCGGCGCGGATGCTCTCGTCGCGGGCCAGCGAGACGCCGGGGACCTCGCAGGCCTCGGCGCTGAAGCGGCATGCCTCCCAGGCCGCGGTGGCCCGCCGGTGGCTGCGCAGCGCAAACCGGTCCTGCGCCTCGCGGTCGATCGCGTAGCGGTCGGCGAGGATCTCGGCGCCTTCCCCCAGGGAGATGGTCCACTCTCGGGGCATCCGCGGGTTGACCATGCGCCATCCCAAGGTCGTCGAGTGCAGGGTCTCACTTCCCCGTGGGAGCCCCGCCTCCGGTTTGAGCAGCACCCACGGCGACCGGCTCATCGACTCCACCCCGCCCGCGATGCAGAGGGAGGCGTCACCCACGGCGATGCTCCGGCTCGCGGCCATCACCGCCTCCAGCCCGGAGCCGCAGAGACGGTTCACGGTCTGGCCGGGCACGCAGGGTGGAAGCCCGGCGAGCAGCCCCGCCATCCGGGCGACGTTGCGGTTGTCCTCGCCCGCCCCGTTGGCGTCGCCCAGCACGATGTCGTCGAGGGCGGTGGGGTCGAGGGCGGGGCTGCGCCGGATCAGCTCGCGGATGACCGTCGCGGCAAGATCGTCGGGCCGCGTTGGTGAGAGAGCCCCCGCGTACCGGCCGATCCTGGTCCGGACGGCGTCGAGGATGTAGACCTCCTGCGTCTCACTCACCGCCGTGCGTTCTCACTCCCCCTATGGTGGCGGTGAGGCGCCGGAGGACGGCGAGCTCCCTGTCGCTCGGCGGCTCCTCGACGCGCAGGTCCGGAGAGACCTGGAGTGGCCAGCCCGTGGCGGCGCGGGCCTGCTCCACGGTGCTCCCGGGATGCAGGCTGACCAGGGTGAGCTCGGCGGTGTCGGGATCGGGGGCGAGGCTGCCGATGTCGGTGATGACCACCTTGGGGCCGCCACCGCTCAGGCCGAGACGGCCGCGATCGCCCGCGGCGCTTCCGTAGCCCACCGAGGTGACGAAGTCGACACGGTTGACGAACACCCGTGGGGTCTGCCGCACCAGCACCACCACCTGGCGGCAGAGGGCGGCGATCTCCGGTGCACCCCCCGCGCCGGGCAGGCGCACGAGCGGGTGCCGGTAGTCACCCCCGATCACTGTCGTGTTGAGGTTGCCGAAGCGGTCCACCTGCGCTCCCGTCAGGAAGCCGACGTCGATCCGGCCCGGCTGCAGCCAGTAGTTGAAGACCTCGGGCACCGAGACCACGGCGTCGGCGCCCTCCACCAGCACGCCGTCGCCGATGGAGAGCGGAAGGGTGGCGGGCCGGGCCCCGATGATGCCGGACTCGTAGATCAGGACGATGCCGGGGGCGTGGGTGATCCGGGCAAGGTTGGCCGCAGTGCTGGGCAGCCCGATGCCGACGAAGCACACCGTGCCGTCCCGCAGCTGGCGGGCTGCGGCCACGGTCATCATCTCGTCGGCCTCGAAGGGCTCAGGACGTCGTTCGACGACGGCCATCGCTCTCCAGGACCGCCTCGCGCATCCAGCCCAGGAAGCTGTCGCGGTCGCGGCTGATGCTGTCCCAGCGCCGGTAGAAGTCGTTGTCCCGCAGTGAGTACCCGAGGGCGTAGGAGGGGTGGGCGCCGCCGGGCACCTCGGCCACGCAGGTGACGGAGAACCCGGGGAGGATCACGTCCCCCGGGCGCCGCTCCAGGGTGTCCACCACCTCCTCGACGGTGACCAGAGAGCGCTTCGCCGCGAGCACCGCCTCCTTCTGCACGCCCAGGATGCCCCACATCTGCACGTTGCCCCTGCGGTCGGCTCGCTGCGCGTGGACCACGGTGACGTCCGGGCGCAGCGCCGCGACCGCGGCCAGGACCTCGCCCGTGAACGGGCAGGTGACCCAGCGGATGGTGTCGGTGTGGGCCGGCAGGTCGGTGCCCACGTAGCCGCGCAGCACGGCGAAGGGCAGCCCGGTGGCACCGGCCACGTAGCGGTTGGCCATCCCGGCGTGGCTGTGCTCCTCGATCTCCAGGGGGACCGGCCATCCGTTCTCTACCGCATCACGGAACCGGTGCAGGGAGCCGACGCCGGGGTTGCCTCCCCAGGAGAAGATCAGGCGGCGGGCACAGCCCATGCCGATCATCTGGTCGTAGATGAGGTCTGGGGTCATCCGCACCAGGGTGAGGTCACGCCGGCCCTGGCGGATGATCTCGTGCCCGGCGGCGAAGGGGATGAGGTGGGTGAAGCCCTCGAGCGCCACGGTGTCCCCGTCGGCCACCAGCGCGGCGATTGCCTCGTCGACGCTCACAATCTCAGCCACAGAACCTCATTTGTACCACATAAGAACGCGTGTGCGTAACGCGAACATACCCCAGAAAGGTAACCGAGGTCAAGTCCGTCGGAAAGCGCAGCCCCGCCGCTGAGGCACGGGCGGATGGGGCGGCGGAGGGTGTACCCGCTTGACGGGCCCTGAGAGGCGCGTTATGATCCATACTTGCACTATAGTGTGCGCACAGCGAACATCATGGAGAGCTCCTTACGTGTTCCAGGACGAAGCCGGCATCCGATCCGACTTCCACAGCGGCACGACCTCGGCTCCCAAGGGGCAGACACCGGTCGTCACCAGCACCGGTGCGCGCTTCGGCCTGTTCCGGACTCTCCCCTCCCTGGATCACTCGCTGGACAGCGCGCTGGCGGATCTCCGCGAGGGTGGCGTGGGAGAGAGCGCGTCCATCGGCCATGTCAATGGCTATTCGTCGGTGGCGCGAGCGGCCACCATCCTCTTCTTGTTTGGCCGCAATAGCACGCCCAACAACCTGGAGGAAAGCGACACGCCATGTTGATCCTCGATGCGCTCAACGGCTCCAAGCTTGACGCTGCCTTCTTTGATAAATACGCTAGCCTTCCCGATACATACATTGTCCACGCCACGGTCAACAACCTAAGGCTCGTCGTCCCAGACCCCGACCTCGACCGCGCACTGTGCGACCTCGCTCTGTACCGAGAACGGCTAGCGACGTTTGGTCCTTCCTGTCGCCTCTTGGCCTCCTACGCAGACTGGCGCAGCCTCGACGACACCCAGACCACAGGGTTGATCCTTGGATATCAAAACAGCTCGTTCATCGGAGACAAGCTCGAACTCTTGGAGCTCCTGCACGCGCTCGGTGTGCGCATCATGCAGATAACGCACAACGGGCGCAATCAGTTTGGCGATGGCTGCGCCGTTGACGATGACCACGGTCTCACCGACCTCGGCCGCCAATTTGTCGCGCGCTGTAACGACCTCGGCCTCATACTCGACACTTCGCACACAGGTGACAAGACCACTGTGGACGTCGCAGCCGCGTCAAAGGACCCTATCCTCGTGACGCACGCCAACGCGCGCTCTGTCTTCAACCACGCCCGCAACAAAGAGGACACCACGTTGAGGGCCGTCGCAGAGCGCGGGGGGGTAGTGGGGATTTGCTTCCTTCCTAGACTCCTTTACCCCCGGACAGCCTCCTCCCCGACCCTCGAGGATCTGGTGCGCCAAGTTGTCCATGTCCACAATATAGTTGGAGACGAGGGCATCGGCTTCGGCAGTGACTTCGTTGTTGGCCAGACGGCGCCGGAGCGGTATGACGTTCTACGTCAGCAAGGCTCCATGTACGAGCCTTTCGGCCTTGCCTATCCGCTCAAGGATCTTGATCACATGACGGTTCTAGCCGATGCGCTCCAGAGCGCCGGTATGACTAGTTCCGCCATCGAGAAGTTCATGGGCCTAAACTTTGCTCGCGTGCTATCAGAAAGGTTAAAGGAGCGATGATGACCGTCGAGACACATCTTACTGGAAAAATTGATGCGAAGGCTGTCACGACCAATATCGCACGTGTGCCGCGAGAGATCGTTGAGCGCTTCATGCGCCTAGCGGACGCGACCGGCACAGTCAGCGACGCTATGGATGAACTCGGGGTTCGTGGAACCATCCCCGCATCAATCCTTCGGCCGACGATACCGGGTACTTCCGTCGTTGGCACTGCAATTACCCTGCGAAATATCGCACAGCGAACGGACCCCTATGCGAATGCCGTGAAGTCATCCTCGCGGATGGCAGAGATCGAAGCTCACAACCAGGCTCAGCCCGGAGACGTGCTCGTCATACAAGGCGTGGCTGGGGTATCCAACATGGGGGGTATCTCCGCCACGATAGGTAAGCGCCAAGGCGAGGTAGCGGCCGTTGTTGAAGGCGGGGTTCGCGATGTCTCTCGCTCGCGGTCGATTGGTTTCCCAGTGTGGTCCAGCGAAGTTAGCCCAATCACCGGTAAGTGGAGGGCGGAGACCGTCGAAATTAACGGCCCAGTTTACCTGGCGGGCGTCGTAGTGCGCCCGGGTGATATCGTCGTTGCCGATGACACCGGCGTCTGCTTCGTTCCGGCGGAGATGGCGGAGCGTGTCGTGGTCAGGGCCGAGGAAATCAGCAACGGTGAGGCGGTCCGAGTCCAGCAGATCGATTCCGGGCTGTCCATTCACGATCTGGCGAACAAAAGGTATGTCTATCAGCATAGGGCTCCGGGACTGAATTTGGGAGGAGCTGGAAACGAGTTTGGGAAGAGCTGGAGTGGAAACGAGGACGAGTAGGAGGCGCGCGGCTGAGACGACTCGTGGGACCTCGGTGCCATGGCTCCGCGTGGGAGTGCGCGCTACCGCAGAAGCATTGGACGGTCCTCCCTGGAGGAGCGCTACGGATAACGGTCACAGGAGGTCGACTTATACATGCCCGCCAGACACGATACTGGGAAGTCGTTGCATAGGAGGTTTGAGATGACTAAAGGATTTCGTCAAGCGAGGGCTGCATGGGGTGCTGCAGCGCTTGGACTGATAGCGGTCGTGGTCCTAGCCGCAAGTGCGTGTGGCTCGTCTAAGGCTCCCTCCTCGGCTGCCTCCTCACCCACGCCACCCGGATCGGCCATCACCATCGGCGCTGCAGTCTCGCTCTCAGGATACCTTGCAAGCTTCGACACCCCCTTCCTACACGGCGCCGAGGCTGCCGCCGTAGCCATAAACGCTCAGGGCGGAGTACTAGGTCACCCCCTTCAAATCGCGTCCCTCGATGTCGAGAGCACGGCATCGACCGGTCTATCGGTCAGTGAGGAGATTCTATCGCAGGACCATCCAGTGGGCATGATCCTTGGCGAGAGCTCAGCTACTACCGCAGCGGATGCGCCCGTCTTGGCAAGCGACCATGTGGCAGCAATTGTGGGGTCAATTGCAGTCCCAAACTCACAGTGGACGTTCTCCACGCTCCCAACGAGTGTGGGGGCGTCTGATCTCATGATTTCATATGCCAAGAACGTGCTGAAGGCAAAGTCAGTTGGCATCATAACGACGGAGACGCCTTTCGGTCAGGCGCTCGCCACGCTTCTGGCCACCGACGCCACGAGCTCCGGCATGACGGTAGTGGCCTCCGAAGGAGTGCCTACATCACCGACGAGCCTTACGGCAGAGGTCTCGGCAGTTGCGAGTGCAGGTGTAATACTTGATGGCATTACGGGGCCGGATGTTGTTCTGGAGGCCGAAGCCGCAGCGAGCCTGGGACTCTCAGTGCCCATTGTGATGGACGAAGACGTCACATCGATCCTTCAGGAGTCAGCAGCGAAGTATGCGAATATCGTGTTCACCGGTGCTTACGTTCAGGTCTATCCTGACGTGTCGAATTCGGCCCTCCTAAGTTCCATTAAGGGCTTCCTCACGACCTACGACAAGCAGTACGGTTCTGACACAACTGGCGACGCTTACGCGGCAGGGCGCGGGTGGGACGCAGTCCAGATGTTCGCACTCGCGATGCGCGAGGCGCATTCCACTAATAGCGCCGACATTCAGGCAAAGCTCCTGAACATGTCCTATCTGGGGACGCAGATTTACAAGTTTTCTCCTACGCAGTTGAATGGCGTTTCTGGGAGTGCTGCCAACGTGATGGCGGAGGTCAAGAATGGCAAGGTAGTTGTCGTGTCCACGAAGTAGAGAGGCGTCTGTGTCTGCATCGCGCTCGAGCTGGGGCGTCGTTGCCTAGATGGGCGTGGCTGGGGTGGTAGCTCATGCCACCAGCCACGCCTCACGCGCCGTCTTCAGGGCACCCGGTTGATAGCGGGAAGCCTTACGAGGGTGTTCGATGTCTAGATGTCGGCGGGACTGTATGGCGAGGCGGCCGGGGAGGAGCCGGGTGGTCAGCTCCAGCAGTTGGAGACCGAACTTTCCGGGTGTGGAGGAGGTGAATGATGACAAAGCACCTGCGGAACATGCACAAGCTGACTGCAGCCTCGGCTGCGAAGGGAATTAGCGGCGTGATACCGGAGCCGCTCGCTCATCGACGTGAGCCACCGTCCCTCGTGGTCGAGTCGGTTCGCGCCGGCTACGGGCGCAATCTGTTCCTCGGGCCGATCACATTCGCTGTCGACCCAGGTGAGGTCGTCGTTGTGCTGGGACCCAACGGCGCCGGAAAGACGACGCTGTTGAAGACGCTTGCTGGACTGGTGAAGGACTCCGTCGGTGACATCAGGGTCCGCGACCAGGAAGTAGGGGCCCGCTCAGCACCCGCGCGCGCTCGCCTAGGACTGGTACTCGTTCCCGAGGGTCGGGGCGTTCTTCCCGGTCTATCGGTCGCGGAGAATCTCCGGCTCGGAGCGGGAGTGAGACGCGCTGGACGTGAGGCTAGAGCCAGGCGCATCGAACGTGCGTTGGACGCGTTCCCTGCACTGCGTTCGCGGCTTAAACAAGACTGCTACACTCTAAGCGGAGGAGAGCTGCAGATGCTGGCTATTGCCCGTGCGATCGCCTCCGAACCATACGTCCTGCTGCTAGATGAACCGTCGCACGGCCTTGCGCCCAAGATCGTGACCGATGTCTACGCCGGCCTCCACCGTCTTTGGGATGAGGGACTCGCGATGGTCATTGTCGAGCAGCGGTCTGTACCACTTTGGTGCGCCCCTAGCGAGTGCATGGTGCTTCGGAGCGGACGTCTCGTCTACCGAGTCAAGGGCAGAATGGTCGAGCCCGAAAGGCTAACCGACCTCTACTTTGGCACCGTGCAGCAGGAGGCATGATGGACGACGCTCTAGGCGCTTCTCCAATGCCAGACAGCTCGCCTCCACCGACTCCGATCAGAGCTGAGCAACGCCATCCAAGTCGTGCCCCATGGCCGCTTCGCCGACAACGGCCCACGGCGCACTCTTCGCAGCTGTACGCCGCTGTCGCGGTCCTACTGGTCGGGGCTCTAGTTGCTATCCCAATGACCGGTTCGACGTTTTGGCTGTACACAGGGTGTATAACCGCCACCTACGCCATAGCTATCATCGGCCTCAACGTAATTGCTGGGCTCGCCGGCCAGGTGAACTTAGCTACTACAGCATTTCTCGCGTTCGGCGGCTACGGCTATGCCATCTACACCGTCACTCTCCACATCGAGCCATGGCTCGGCCTAGTGCTAGCAATGGTTGGTGCTGTCATCATCTCAGCAGTTCTTGGGCTGATCCTCTTACGACTCAGAGGGTACTACTTAGCCATGGCTACGTTCACCTTAGCCATAGCTGTAGCGAGCAGCGCGAACGCGGCAAGCATTACTGGCGGGGCGGTTGGCATCCCGGATATTCCACCCCTGACAGTCGGTCCAATCGACTTCGGACTCGGATCACAGTTGAGCTTCTACGGCTTAGCATGGGGAATCGTCATCGTTCTTGTGTTGTTGGTCTGGCTGGCCAACGCCTCACCCATAGGTCGCGCTTGGAGGCTCATCGGCTCCCGCGAGGAGCTGGCCATGTCTCTGGGCGTCTCAACCCTGAAATACAAAGTCGCGGCGTTTGTCGTCGCTGGAGGGTTGGGCGCCCTCAGTGGTGCTATGTACGCGGAACTCACTACTTACGTGTCCTCGGATCTCTACTCCTCAAGCGTGATTGTCGTGTTTATGGCGATGCTGTTCGTGGGAGGACTCGGCACCATGTGGGGACCGGTAATAGGAGCGTTGATCGTGACGGTGCTCCCATCCCTCATCGGAGGGCTTCAGGGTGCCACACTGCTGGTTGTTGACTCCCTCTTCCTCGCGGTAATTGTGCTATTCCCTAGTGGTCTGGGTATGGCGTGGCGCGATGCGAGGACGTTTCGCTATCTTGTTCCGCGGCGCCTATGGAGCAGAGAGAAATGAACGCGCCTTATCTCGAGACGCGATCGCTCTCCAAGGCATTTGGTGGGGTCAATGCGCTTGCCGATGTGTCCCTGACGGTCGACCGCGGCGAGGTTCACGCTCTGATCGGCCCAAATGGTGCCGGGAAGTCGACACTCATCAGCGTCATCAGTGGCTTCGAGCGACCCGATTCGGGCGATATACTGCTCGGCGGTAAGAGCGTGATAGGCAGGAGGCCGTATGACCTAGTCCGACTGGGCCTGGCCAGGACTTTTCAGAGCTCGCGCCCGGTGGTAGGGCTATCCGTGCTGGAGTCAGTGCTACTGGGCATGCATATCCATCGCCATGCAAGCGTGCTCGACACAATATTGCGCCTACCAGCGTACAGGAGAGAGCGAAGCCGGCAGGAACAGCGGGCACTAGACATTCTTCGAACTGTTGGGCTGGGGTCGCGGTCACGTGACAGAGCCAGAGACCTCAGCGGTGCACAGGGTCGCTCACTGGAGATCGCACAGATCGTAGCGACTGAGGCTGTGATTGTCCTTCTAGACGAACCAGTGGCGGGCATGGGCGCGACCGAGATAGGTCTCTTGGCGGATCTTGTCCTGCATCTGCGATCGGAGGGCTGCGGCATTCTCCTTGTAGAGCACGAGATGGGCTTCATCTTCAGTGTAGCTGACAGGATCTCTGTCATGGATTTTGGGCGTGTAGTAGATTCTGGACGCCCCCAGGCGATCCGGGAAAGCAAGGTGGTTCAATCTGCATACCTAGGGTCCTCCTACGAGCAGCAAGGTGGCGTGGCAGACGTGGTCGGTGGGTCTGAGTGATGGTGCCGCTACTGATCTTCGGCTTCGGCATAGGGTGTGTGTACGCCCTTGTGGGTGCTGGATTCTCCCTGGTGTTTAAGACCACTGGCATTGTCAATTTCGCCCAAGGGAGCTTCGTGACACTGGGGGCACTGGGTGCTTACGCGGTGCTCGCGGAGGGCGTGCCATACGCCATAGCAGTACTTGCGGGTGTGGGACTTGCCGTCGCCGGTGGCCTGATCCTATGGTACGTGGTATTGACTCCACTAATCATGCGCGACGCTCCGGGCTACGCGCCCAACATTGCCACCCTGGTTTACTTGGCCGTCGTCACCGACCTCATGCTCCTCTGGCAAGGAGCCAACCCTAACCTACTTCCTGTCTGGGCGCCGCAAACACAGTTTCACGTTCTGGGCGCAAACGTTTCAATCATGTACCTCTATGTTGTGCTGGCTGCCGCGGTCCTCCTCGGAGGGTTAGGGATCGTATTACGGGCCACTCGCCTTGGGATTGGCATGCGGGCATGCGCTGTTGACCGCGAGACGAGCCAGCTGCTCGGCCTTTCGCCGCGGCTCCTGGGAGGCATGGCCATGGGCCTCATGGCTGGGATCGGTGGCGTCGGCGGGGTGCTAATAGGGTCGCTGCAATATGCCGCGTACGATTCCGGCGTCACATTTGGGCTGTACGGATTCGTGGCCGCTGTGGCTGGTGGATTCGGGTCGTTACCCGGTGCAGTAATAGCCGGCGTGCTTCTTGGTATCCTTCAGGAATTGCTGGCCCGTTATGTCTCATCTGACTTTTCTGATGCGTTTGCCCTCATACTGCTACTGTGCATTCTGGTAGTGCGTCCGGGCGGCCTTATGGGCGCGCGTATACGCTTCATGAGCAGGTAGGGTAGGGTGTGGACGGCGCACGAACCGTGGTGGAAGTTTGATTCTGATGTATGTGGGGGTCATGTTGCCACGCGACGGCGCTCGCACTCTCACGCGATCAATGAGCCGCGGGCGCTTGACGCCACGCCGGCGTGCGATGTGCAAGCCCGACGGGGATGGCCCACCAATACAGCCCGGGCGTCGCGGTGGCCATTCAAAGTCGGTGTGAGCTCTTGTCAATACTTGTGGAAAAGCCTTCCAGCAAGTATTGACAAGAGTTCCTCGGCGTCGCGCTCCAGGCAATCGGCGGCGTTGGCCTGGCGCGGTCCTGGAGAAGGCGGGCGAGGACCGGGTCACGCTCGCCGGCTCACCACCCATTCACACCCCGGCGCGGTAAACAAGTACCCTTGGAGGTCTCACATGACGATGCAGTCGAAGTCGCATCTGCGCGACGAGGCACTCGAGTACCACCGATCCGGACGACCGGGCAAGATCGCCGTATCGCTCACCAAGCCGTGCGCCACCCAGCGCGATCTGGCCCTGGCGTACACGCCGGGAGTGGCCGAGCCCGTGCGCGAGATCCAGCGCGACCCGGACGACGCGTTCCTCTACACCGCCCGTGGCAACCTCGTGGCGGTGGTGAGCAACGGCACCGCGGTGCTGGGACTGGGCAACGTCGGCCCGCTGGCGGGCAAGCCGGTGATGGAGGGCAAGGGACTCCTGTTCAAGCGCTTCGCCGACGTCGACGTGTTCGACCTCGAGATCGATGCCCCCACTGCCGACGACGTGGTCCGCATCGTCAAGGCGCTGGAACCCACGTTCGGTGGCATCAACCTCGAGGACATCAGCGCCCCCGACTGCTTCGAGATCGAACAGCGCTTGGTCGAGACCATGAGCATTCCGGTCTTCCACGATGACCAGCACGGCACGGCCATCATCACCGGCGCCGCCGGCCTCAACGCCCTCGAGCTTGCCGGCAAGGCCATCGAGGATGTTCACATGGTCGTGAGTGGCGCGGGCGCCGCGGCCATAGCCTGCAGCGAGTTCTTCGTCACCCTCGGCATGCGGCGCGAGAACATCTTGTTGGTCGATACCAGGGGCGTGGTGTACACCGGCCGCACCGAGGGTGTCAATCCGTACAAGGCCAGATTCGCCGTCGACACCCCCAGGCGTACGCTGGCCGAGGCCATGGAGGGCGCTGACATCTTCCTGGGCTGCTCGGTGGGCGGGGTGGTTTCCCCGGAGATGGTCAAGTCGATGGCCGACCGTCCCATCGTCTTCGCCCTCGCCAATCCCGATCCCGAGATCAGCTACGAGGAGGCCACGTCAGCCCGCCCCGACGTGATCATGGCCACGGGTCGCTCCGACTACCCCAACCAGGTCAACAACGTGCTCGGGTTCCCCTTCATCTTCCGAGGTGTGCTCGACGTGCGGGCGCGGAAAATCGATTCCGGGATGAAGGTCGCCGCGGCGCGCGCCCTGGCTGACCTGGTCAAGGAGGACGTGCCCGACTCCGTGCTGCGAGCGTATGGCCTCGACCAGCTCCACTTCGGTCCCGAGTACCTCATCCCCAAGCCGCTCGACCCCCGCGTGCCCCTCCGCGTCGCGCCCGCGATCGCCGGTGCCGCGATGGCCTCGGGCGTCGCCCGCCGGTCCATCGATCTCGTGGTCTATGCCCAGGAGCTCGCCAACCGGCTCACGCCCGGTCGAGCGGTGATGGGCGTGGTGATCCAGAAGGCGCAGGCGTCACCCCGACGGGTGGTGTTCTCCGAGGGCGAGGAGCGCAAGATCATCCGGGCAGCGATCCGTCTGCAGGAGGAGGGCATCGCGACCCCGATCCTGCTCGGACGTGAAGCAGTCGTCCACGCGCTGCTGGAGGAGATGCGGATCGACGGCAACCTGGACATCGTCGATCCGGCCGGTTCTCACCGCCTGGACGCCTACGCGGCCGCTCTCCACGAGCAGCGTGCCCGCAAGGGCGTCACACTTCGGGAGGCCCGCGAGCAGCTGGGCCATCCCAACGCCTTCGGGGCGATGATGGTCCGTTCGGGTGACGCCGACGCCTTCGTGGCCGGCCTCACCTACCACTACCCCGACGTCATCCGGCCTGCTCTGCAGATCATCGGCGCGGCCGCGGGTGTCTCGCGCGTGGCGGGCCTCTACCTGATGGTCGCCCCGGACGGCCGGGTGGTGCTCCTCTCCGATCCCACCGTCAACGTCGACCCGACTGCCGAGGAGGTGGCCGGCATCGCGCTCATGGCGGCTGACCGGGCTCGAGAGTTCGACATCGAGCCCCGGCTGGCGCTGCTGTCGTACTCGAACTTCGGCTCCACGCCCGATGCCCGCACCGCCAAGATGGCCAGGGCCGCGGCGCTCGTGAAAGCCCGCCAGCCCGATCTCGTGGTCGATGGCGAGATGATGGCCGACGTCGCCCTCTCTCCCGAGATGCGCAGGGACGACTACCCCTTCTCGACGCTGACCGGCGAGGCCAATGTGCTCATCTTCCCGAGCCTCGAGTCGGCCAACGTCGCCTACAAGCTCCTCCAGCACCTCGGCGGAGCGGTGGCCGTCGGGCCCATCCTCATGGGGATGGCCCGACCGGTGCACGTCCTCAGCCGGGGCGTCGACGTGCCCGATATTGTCAACATGGCCGCGGTCGCGGTGGTTGACGCCCAGAACGTGGCCCTGCGCGAGCGGCGAAGCGGGTAGCCGGCCCACGATGAGCCGCACCTCGACCGAGATGCCCCACAGGAACTGCGTCCGCGACCGGAACGGCGGACCCGGCGATCAACGGCGGCATCGGCCCGGCCGGGGCCTATCCGGGGCTGACGGATAGGCGCAGGCGCTTCTCGAAGCGGCGATAGAAGCGGCGCTCGGTCTCCGCCTCCAGGGGACCGACGTCGCGGGGCAGCAGAAGCACGATGCCGGACCGACGCTTCTGCACCACCACGTGCTCGTCGGGGAGCAGGCGGTGGACCTCCTCGACGTCCTCGTCTGATGCCTGAACGTCCAACACCTCCGCGGTTTGCGTACCTACCGGGATGGCCGAGTCGTGCTCGATCGCGTGGAGTACGACGAAGTTCCGGAGCAGATGTCGTGACTGGACAAAGGCAACGCCGCCGCTTTCGAGACGTTTGAACAGCTGCGTGCGACTAAAGCCCACCAGTCGCCTTCCTCCGCGGGAGAGACGTCGCAGGGTTTCAGCCTCATTGGGCGTAGGGGCGTGCCCGGAGCCGGTTGAGACGTAGTTGCCCATTGAACCGCCCCGGGTTTCATAGAGGCTCTCGTTATTGGGAAGCGGCCATCGGGGCCTGCTTGTAAAGACGCATGAAAATGTCAGTGGGAAACGCACGGGAATGTCAGTGGAAACCAGCACGAGAATGTCAGTAGCCTGACGTTCAGTCGGCCGTGACGGCTGGGGCCCGGTGGGGGCGCCACTCCGGTGGCTCCCGCCGCTGCCGGTGACGCGGGGGAGGGAGGTGCCACTCCAGGTCGCAGCCAACGAGTCGACGTGATTGTGCAAGGCTGGGCCCCTCACCGTGAAGGGTCAGCCAGAGGGTGAGATGAGCCCTCTCGGCAAGGACGAGGAGGAGGTCCCACAGGCGGTCGTGAAGCCGGTGGGCGCGGAGCACGTAGAGGATCTGGACCTGCCGACGGCGGAGGATGTCGATGGTGACATCCACCATCCCGCTGGTCAGGACCTGCCATGCGGGCTGCCGTGGGAAGCCGAGCAGGTCGAGGAGGTCCTGCAGGAGCACGGCACCACTTTGGGTGCCCGGGGTGGGCGTGAGCACCACGGTGCCGAGGTCGGGTGCCGCCAGGCTCTCGATGGCCCGCTGTACCCGCAAGCTGTCCGGTGGGTCGAGCATGAGGTGAACCTGGGGGCCGCCGGTTCCGACGATGCGATGCGGGGCGACCAGATACGCCGGCCTACGCGGCACGGTCGCCGCCGAACCGGCCGAAGACGTTGCGGGCGACCTCTTCGGTGAACGCCGTGATCCCGCCGCGCTGCATGACCAGGTGGGCGTGGAGCGTGAACAGCGCCCAGTTGCGGAAGTTGCCGTGAGCACACACGTCGTCGACGAGGGCGATGACGCGAAGGTCGGCGTCACGGTAGATCGGGTGGAAGAGAGGGATCACCACGGCAACTTCGTCAGGGCTGAGAGGCGCGAAGCGCAGATGCGCGTACAGGCGCGAGTCGAGCATGGGCTCGCGCCGGATGACCTCGTAACAGCCGGCACCGCCGACCAAGAGCATGGCGAACGTGCTGGTACGGTCATCGTGCAGATAGCGGAGGTACTCGAGGCACTCACGGTTCAGCCACTGAGCTTCATCGATGACGAGGAGCCATCTCCGCTCACCGAGAGCCTGCTTGAGGAGGAGATCCGTCTCGACCGGGCTTGCCGGGGGTGCGATGCCGAGCCCGAGGATACGGTACAGCTCGTGCCGGACGTAGCGCGTGGTGGGGCGGGCGCGGAAGGTGGTCGTCAGCACGTTCCGTTGTGTCACGTCGGCGAGAGCGCGGTCGACGGCGAAAGTCTTGCCGGTGCCGGCAGGACCGTAGATGGCGCCCATAGCCTTCGCATGGACCAGCTCGGCGACCAACTCTTTGGTGTCGAGCAGCTGGTCGGTCGCGATTACTGCGGCGTCAGGCAGATCAAGGAAGTGGTCTGTCACGCGCTGTCTCCTTTGTGTGGTGCGTCGAGGCCGGGCGGCCGGACCATGCCCGGAGGCACCTGCCGCGGCCCCAGGAGGCTTCGGCTGGGAGTGATCGTTCGGCGCGGGGGTGCGGCCTTGCCCTGCTTGGGGTCGGGCCGGGCTTGGGTGATGGGCGCGAACCGATCGCGTCGGCGCCGGGCGGCGGCACGGTGCTTGGCGGCGAGCCACGTGGCCTCCTTCGCGCGTTGCGCGAGGATGCGCCGCGCCGCCTCCTCCTCAATTGCGTCCATGAGGTAGGCGGTGCAGAGGAAGGTGTCGTTGAGGAACACCTCGACCCGGTCGAGCTGGTGGCGGGCATAGCGGACCTCAACGTTTTCCCCGACGCGTCCCACCAGCTCGGCGGAGTTGTACGAGGCACCGAAGAGGCGGATGAGAGGCGGATGCCACTGCGCCCGACACGCCTGGGCACGCGGGCGAGGAGGAGGTGATGCAGCCGCTCGGCGGGCACTTGGACCAACGGGGTGGCGTCGCTGCGCCAGCGCGCGACCGGGGTATCCCCATCGATCCCCTCGTGGGGGCGCTCCTCGTTGAACTCGTGCACGAAGCCGGCGAACGCGGTCACGAAGGCGTCGAGGGTAAGCAGGGGATCGTTCTCATCGGTCCGCCGCCCGCTCTTGATGCGTGCCCGGTGGAGGTACCCGGGCAACCCGGCGAGGTGAAGCTGCTCGATTGATCGATTTGCGCGCTCAACCCCACCCTTGCGCTCCGGGGAATAGGGAGGGAGGGGATGGGCGTCGATCGCGAGTGCAGTCGCTGCGTCGGTGATCGCCGAGGCGAGGAACTCCTTGCCGCGGTCCCAGCGGATGGCGGTCGGAACCCCGCCGATCGGACCGTATGGTGGCTCCGTGAGGATGCCGGCGCGGAGCGGCCCCTCGTCGGCGGCTACGAGCACGGCCCCGCCGCCCCGCGCCGCGCCTACCACCTCAATGAGACCCGGCGCCACGCCTTCCCGGCCGACACCATCGCAGTCGATCCGGAGGCNNTGGGACACCTTCTGCTACGTCCACCTCGAGGACCACGAACTGAAGGCCCTCGAGGAGCTGCGCGAGGACAGCTGGCTGGGCGGGGAGTGGGAATGAAACAGGCGAGGGAAGGTACCCCCGCAAACGGAGGTTGATGTGACCCATGAGTGAGGCAGCGGTGAATGAGGCAGTGCCAAGGCACGTCCCACGCTTGCGACTTCAGCCGGGCGAGG
>PLXL01000259.1:0-3476 GCA_003153215.1 Candidatus Dormiibacterota bacterium | reverse complement strand
CCAGCTCTGTGCGGCTCTCCACCGCTGGCGGAACCCTCGGCGTTCAGGGGATGGGTCCGCTCTCACGAGCCAAGGCCCGGGAGCTCGCGGATGCCATTCAGGGCGAGCTGATCCGCCGCTGACTCTTGGCCGCGGTCCTCAGCTCGGACCTCTGGGTTGGCTACTCGCGCGGGGCCCCACGGAGGCCCGCGAGCGACGTCGCCAGCTGGTCGAGTCGCGCTCGCGTGGTGAGAGCGCCCAGCCACCGCGACGGGATGGCCGAGAGGCCGTCCCGCGCTCCCAGGAGGCCGCCGGCGACCGCCCCGGTGGTGTCGGCGTCGCCGCCCCGGTTGACCACCGCGATGAGCACGTCCTCGAAGCCCCGTGGCTGGGTGATCGCCCACACGGCCACCCCGAGAGTGCCGAGCACGTAGCCGGTGGTGTCCAGGTGCCCGATGTCGAGGTGCGGGGCGGTGGCGAGGACGTCGGCGACCGCGGGCAGCAGCCCGGAGGTCTCACGAGCCTCAGCGATCGCCATGGCCACGGGAATCCCGCGAACGAGGGCGTCGGCCAGGTCGCAGTACACGACACAGGCTTGGACGCAGCGCGGCTCGGCGTGGGTGATGGCGCTGACCGCAGCGGCCTCCCGCCGGCGTTCCGACGTGTTGCCGCGCGCGAGAGCCACCGGCATCGTGCGCATCAGGCTCCCGTTCGCGGCTGACCGTTCGCCGGCTCTTCCAGAGTTGCGCGGGTCCCGGTGCTGCGCGTAGCCTCGGAGCGCCGCGGCGGTGGTCCCGCCGACGTCCTTGGGGCCAGCCTGGTACCAGGCCAGGAAGCGGTCCGCAACCACTTCGAGGCTGAATCCCGCCGCGTAGGCCTCGGCGACAGCCATGGTGAGATCGGTGTCGTCCGTCGGAGCTCCGGGAATCCAACCGAAGACGCCTCCTCCGCTGATCTCGGTGTGCAGCGCATCCGCCGGCTGTGGCGGCGCGAACTCGAGGGTCGCTCCCAGTACATCGCCCACCGCCACCCCCAGGAGCCCGCCCTGGAGGCGGTCCAGCACGGTGTCGGCGCCAGCGACGCGAGTGGGGCTCATCGTTGCTTCGCCCGCCGCGACAGGCGGCTGTAGAAGCCCTCGTGGGCTCCGTACGCCCAGATGACCACCTCCGCGGCCGAGATCACCTCCCAGGCCATCCGATAGGTCGTTCCCTGGAAGCTCACGCCGGCTACCAGAACACTGCGCTGGCCCCAGCCCGCCTCCCGCTTGAAGGCCGGCGCATACGGGTTCAAGGTGATCGCCTCCTCCACCGCGGCGAAGCGCTCTGCCACCGGCTTCGGCAGTCGGGAGCGCTCCTTGCTGGCCTCGCGATGCACCCTCACGGTTAGCATGTCGCAATTATAGCGTTTCGCCGCCTTTAGTGCAACATCTTGTGCAACGTTGCAGAAGGCGTATTATCCTCTCATGGCGATCGAGGACTTGGTACGCGAGGTCAGGGCGCTCCGGCACGACCTCGAGGAGGTGCGGCGGTACGTCGGCCTTCCTCAAGGTCGGCACTCCGCTGAGTTTCTCCGGTGGGCTGCCGAGCAGGGATTCGACCCCGACGACTTCGAGCCAATGGAAGTGCCACCCCCGGGGACCCACACGATGACTGTGGCCGAGGTGGCCGCCGCGCTCGGGATCGGTGAAGAGCAGACCCGACGGCTGCTGAGGGCCGGAACCCTGTTCGGGGTGCCACTCGGGGGGCGGGCGGGATGGTGCGTCTCTCGGAGCGCTGTCGCGGAGCTGCTCCACGCGCGGCAGGCTGAGGACAGGGCCATGCCCGCACCAGGCGGCGCTGGAACGCCAGAGGATGAGATGAGCACCAGTTCGCGGGGGAGCGGCGCGGCCCAGGCTCAGCGAGCGGACGAGGCGGGTCCAGTCCAGCGTGGCCACGACGGGCCGCCGACGGCGGCGGCCGTGTCGGCCCAGACACACACGGAAGACAAGGGGGAGAGAACAGAAAAGATGAACGTCCCCTTGGGAGTCATGGGTTCTTCCTGAGCGGAATTCCCTTACCTACCAGNNTCCGGATGCTGAATGGTGCGGCAGCTCCGGATGGTGCGAAGAACGGCGAAAGAATCCTCACTGCCGCCGCCGACTGCGCCACGGCCCGTCGGCTCGTCCCCATCTCCGGTCGGCGGAGAAACCCTACGGGATCTTGGCCCAGGTGATGACGGTAGTCTGGCCAGGACGCTCGCGGCGAGAGATGCCCTGCCAGCGCCCTAGGCTACCTGACGCCTGCAGCGTCTGCCGCGGTCTGGAAGTCACGAATATCGATCGCATCAAATAAAACGCCCTGTAACGGCATACAACGACCAGAAGGGGCCCGGTCGGACACCCAACGCCTGGTCGTCGCGGACTGCGACCAATTACCATCAGCGGCAGCGGCCATCCTCGCAGATGGACCCGTCATCCACCAGGATCCCTCATAGAGGGTGGACCAGTGGATAGGACCGGCCACTCACCCCGGGCGGTTCGAGAGTCTTCCACACACGACGGGGCGAGGCGGACTAAGCCTAGTCCGCCAGGGTCAGCTCGGGACGGCGTCAGTCCTGCCCAGCAGTGGCGTCGGATCTCGGGGCGATGGCTTGACGTCCCTTCCATGGATAGCCGCAAGCAGGACTTCGATATCAGAGCCCTTGGGGACGAAGGCCGAGACTCCCGCTGCCGCGATCGTGCGGACCACGAGTCCGTCGCCGAACCCAGAGTATGCAACGAGCCGGATGTCTGGACAGATCCCCCGCAGCCCGCGTGCGGCCGCCCAACCGCCACCATCGGGCAGGTTGACGTCGATGACCGCAACCCGGGGGTGCGTCGCAGCCGCCACTCTGATCGCATCGGAAATCCGACAGACCGCGCCGACGACGGTCAGGGTCTCGTCTGCTGCGACGGCCTCTTGCAGTGCCTCAAGCACCGTCAAGTTGTCGTCGAGAAGGAGCACGGGCACGCCCTCGCGAGCGGCCGGCGACCGTGAATCGGCGTGGGCAGGCTCGACGCGGTCCGTCATTGCGGCGTTCCCATCTCGGTTCACGGGAGTAATGATCGCCGCGCGGGGCAGGACCGGGAAGATTCGGATGCGCCAGTGTCGAATGGTCCACCTGCACCACAAGGCGCCTGGGAAACCGCCCCAGCGTCTTGGCCGCGGACGCATGCGTCTGATCACAGGCTGAAACTCGCTGCATTGCCCAGAGCCAGGATCCTCTCCCCACGAAACTACTGCTGCGAACACACTGGCACTGAATCGGGGGTAGGCGCCTCAGTCCGCGCCCGCGCGGACTCCGCGCATCATCCCCTGATCCCCCTCACGGACCTCACCTCGCCGCTAGCGCCGGCCAAACCGACATGCCACGCACCGTCTTCCCTTGTGACAGACAGACGACGGGTCCGTCATACGTAGCAGCTAAATTTGGCTTCAGGATGCCAACGCGCCGCAGAGTACCGGATCGGCTGTCATACG
>PLXL01000130.1 GCA_003153215.1 Candidatus Dormiibacterota bacterium | reverse complement strand
GTTCCGTGGTGACCGCGACCAGGAGCCCTCCGCCCATCATGCAGTCGCCCTGATTCATCCCGTACTCCTCGGTGGCACTGTGGCCGTCCCAGCACGCCTGCGCGCTGACCGGTAGCTTGGCGTACACGCCCCACCCGGCCTCCACATCGGCATTGAAGGTGTGACAGGTGAGTGGGATGACCTGCGGCGTGGGAGGCGAGGGGGGTGCCGGCGTGCCGCTCAGCACCGGGCCGAGCTGCGGGGTCGACACGTGCGACGAGGTGCGCAGGGGAAGCAGCACCACGGCCGCGGACCCCAGCAGGGGGAGGGCGAGGACCAGGGCGACGAGCGCGAGCGCGAAGCGCGCCTGCACATTCACGCGCCGGGCTTGCCCTGGCACTTCGCTTTCCGGCGGGGGAGGGGCGGGCTCGATGAAGGCCAGCACCATCGCGGGAAGAACGAATAGGAGCTCCAGGAAGACGAAGAATCCACCGCTTCCCAGTGCGTGCGCGGCCCACTCCCGGCTCGGTGTCGAGGCGACGTCGGCGAGCAGGAGGGCACCGACGACCGCGGCGAAGACCGGGTAGGCGAGACGGTGGGCGTGGTTGCGGAGCTCCTCCTGGCGCTCATCGATCCACCCCTGCGGTGCAGTGGCCATCCGCTGGGTCGCGTTCCCCAGGGCGATGTTGAGGAGCACAAGGAAGATCAGCAGCGGCAGAGTGGCCGAACCGAGCTGGGAACCGGGGGGCGAGGTGGCGACGAGTCCGACGCAGTCGGCGGCGATGGCGGCCACCAGGGCGCGCCGCACGCCACGCCGACCGAGCCAGCTTCCCGGCTCCCTGCGCACCCCGGCGACCACCGCCCAGGTGACCAGCACCAGCAGGAGGTAGGCGGGCAGCGGCAGGATCGCCAGAAGGCCGAGGATCAGCCAAAGGAAGACGATGACGGCGACCACGGGGGTGACCCGGTTGGAGAAAAGCCGCGGGCGGCGTCGGCGCTCGCCGCCAGGGTTTGGGTTCACGCGCGGCCTCCTTCCGCGGTCTCGTCCGGAGTGGAGGCCGGAGCCGGCGGGGTGGCGTCCGGCTGGCGCTGGCGTCCGTACAGCTCCTCGCTCATGGGGCGGAGCGGGGTGCGCGAGAAGATCGCCTCGATCGGCAAACCGAACACCTCGCTGAGCCGGAAGGCGAGCTCCAGGCTCGGGTTGTAGTCGCCCCGCTCCAGGTAGCCGATCGTCTGGTGGTTGACCCCGACCAGGTCGGCGAGGGCCTGGCGCGAAAGGCCCCGCTCCAGGCGGAGCACGGCGATCCGGTTGTGCAGGCGAGGCGCCCCGCCGCCATCGGATGTGTTCTCGCGACCTTGCTTACCGACCATCGGAGAGAGTGTTGTATATCAACAACATTCTGTCAAGTTTCAATGATGGTCAGGCCGGGAAGGGAGGCCCTGAGAGAATCAGAAAACTCTTCGTGACGAAATATTCGTGACGAAGGATCTTGAAAGAGCGCGGGGCCCCGCGTGGGGGTCCGGGCGAGTGCCCTCGACGCCGGCGTCCTGACCTGGGCCGGCCTGACCGTCACGTTTCCGTGAAGCCGCGCATCGGGGGACCACACCGGGCCTGCGGTGGTGGAGTTCCTTTGACATTTGACGCGTTTGCCAACAGTAGGCCCCTCGGTCGGCGGATAATCCCCCCAGCGAGCACGCGGTCCTCGCATTTGAGGCGTCACCGGGAGTGGGACCTGCGGATCGAGCGAGACGCAGGGCGTGTTTTGGGTCGGACCGCGGCATCGGGGTTGGGGATGACCCGATGCCGCCCTGCGCCCAACGCGGCGGGACTCAGACGGCGGGCTCGTCTGGCCTGAGCCGGAGCTCGTAGCGAATGTGCCAGCGTCCGGGCGCGTGCTCCTCCGACGGCCCACCCTGGAAGCCCATCGCCTCGTAGAGCCGGCGGGCCGTCGCCATCTCNNGCGCCAGCTCCTGCGCCGGGTCGAGTTTGGTGTCCAGCTCCACCGTGATCGAGCCGAGGACCTGGCCGCCGTCGACCGCCACCAGGACGGTGGTGCGCCCGGTGCGCCCGGCCACGTCGGCGACCACGTCGAGGTACTCCGGGTCGGCCTCGCCCATCAGCCCCGCGAAGCCGGCGCGGGTCTGACGTCCGGCCTCGGCGTACTCCTCGGGCCGTACCGGGCGGACGACGATCCCGACGGGCACCCGAGCCCCTCTCCCGCATGAGTCTTCCCCCATGCCGGCCGGTGGCCGGGCCGACGATCCCGTCACTTCTCGGGGATCATCTCGAGGGAGGCGGAGTTGATGCAGTAGCGCTTCCCGGTCGGCCCCGGCCCGTCGTCGAAGACGTGGCCCAGGTGGCCCCCGCAGCTCCGGCAGACCACCTCGGTGCGGGTCGTCCCGTGACTCTTGTCGACTTGGAAGTCCACCGCCTCCAGGTCCGCCGGCTCGGTGAAGCTCGGCCAGCCGCTTCCGGAGTCGAACTTGGTATCCGAACGGAACAGCTGGGCCCCGCAGCCGGCGCAGTGGTAGGCGCCGGTGTCGTGGTTCTGCCAGTAGCTTCCCGTGAAGGCTCGCTCGGTCCCCTTCTGCCGCAGGACGGAGTACTGCTCGGGGGAGAGCCGGGCTCGCCACTCGGCCTCGGTCAGGTTCATGGGACGGGTGCTCTCGGTCATTGCCAATTCCTCGGATCGTGGGCTCG
>PLXL01000181.1 GCA_003153215.1 Candidatus Dormiibacterota bacterium | reverse complement strand
TGCTCCAGGCTGTGCCGGAAAGGGAATCGAACTCCACCCAAGCGTGGCCCGAGGAAGCCGAAAAACCTTGGTCCGAATACGAAAAGGGGGCCATAGCCTGCCAAGGGCGGCCGGTCCGTGCCAGGCTTAAGGGGTACGTTAAGGGGTACGGCAGCCGCCCATCCGAGGCCGGGTGGGCGCCCGGGCTCCGGCCGCTTGATCTTTGGTCCCCTGCTGGGCGCTGCTTCGACAGCACCCGGAAGGGCGGAGACCGCTCCGCGCGGAAAGGCCGAGCGCAGCGAGCCGGGCCCGAGCCTTGGAGCGCCGAGGAACGGGCTCTGGCAGGGTGCAGGCGTCGGAGCAGCGGCTCGGGAGGACGGGAGGGATGCCGTGATGGGCTGTGGCACGTGTCTGACTTGCGCCTGCAACGACGGCTGTGGCACGATCGCGCACCGAAGGGATCGCGAGCCCGCAGGGGAGGGTCGCGGCTTCACGTTCGTTTGGTGCGAAGGGAGAGCCTGCTCTGAACGGCGATGGAGTGCGCCTGCCCCGCTTTGGGACGCGACGGCGATCGTGTGCGGCGGACACCGCGGATGTGCCGCGGATCGCGCCGTTGCAACGCGTCACGGCTCGTTCGTGGCTCATCTCCGGTGCATGGGTGGCTCATTCGCCGCAATCGCTTGCATCCCGCCGTTCCGCCATGCCAGGATGCTCGGCACCGGGGCTCTTCCGGCCCCTGTCGACGCAGTGGGTTGGGAGGCCCCGGTGACGACGGAAGAGAGAGCCGCGACGCACGGTTCCAACCGCGTGTGCGCCCGGAGAGGGTCGGGCCTGCTCGTGGCCCTGGTGGGGCTCGTGGGCCTGCTGGCAGCCGCGGCCTGCGGCTCGACCCCCCGCAGCTCGCCCACGGCGACCCCCACCGTTACCGACTCGGCGTCCGCTACGGCATCCGCTGTGCCATCACCGTCGCCCTCTGGCGACCAGACGGCAGCGATCATCGCCGCCTACCAAGCGTACATCGCTGCGGTGAACCAGGCTAACGCGGCCACCTCGAGCCCTGGGGCGTGGAACCTGCCGGCGCTCTCGGCCACGATGGTCAACCCGCTCCTGCAGGAGTGGCAGAGCCAGCTGATCCAGGAAGACGCTCAGGGAATCTTTGTGAAGGGGACATTCACGCCGGAGCACCCGCGCGTGGTCTCCAACAGCGGGACGGCGACGACGGTTTCCGACTGCGTCTGGGATGCAACCGGCGAGTACTACAGAGCGTCCAACGGGGGCACCCCCGAGGCGGTACCGAACCAGCCCGGGGGCACCCAGCCAGAAGGAGATGGCGTCCAGGTGGCCTTCACGCTTGTCTCGGGCAAGTGGATGGCCTCGGGCGAGCCCAGTGATGAGGTGGGCAATTGCACCGGATTCTGAGGCGCTCGGTCGCTATCACTCTTCTCGCCTCTGTCGTGAGCCTGCTGCTCATAGGCCATGTCGTGACCGTAGCTCCGACGACTGCGTACGCCGGTTCCATCCTTCCCACGCCGACGCCCACCGCCAGCTGCAGCGCAGACCCAAGCGGGCTCGGGTGCGGAGTGGGAGGCACCACGTCGACCCCCACCGCAGGGTCAGGTGGCGTGGGCACTACCTCCTGCACGTGGAAGGGAGGACCCAATGGCAACCCCGCTGTGGGGACGTGGCTCACCGATGCAGAGTGGCAGCAGGTCACCACTTGGTTGAGCGGCAACCTTCCCTACCACGTCGGGGCATCTCCATGGGACTGGATGGGTGTCATGTTCTGCCCGGACCCCACAGTGACTGCCGTGGTGATCGTCGGGGTCCTTCCAGGGGGCCCACCCACCCCCGGCAACATCCTTGGCTACCTGGCCCTCTCACAGGTTCCATGGGACCCGCCGAGCGTCGGCACCTCGCCGCCGGTAGGAGCCCCTTCAGTGGTGAATCTCCCCACGTACCTGTACCTGAACCCCGGCGCGTGGAAGACCTTCACCGCGACGGCAACCGCGGGGACCGTCTCGGCGACGGTGGTGGCCATCCCTGAAGAGGTGATCTGGACGGCGGGTGACGGCGGCAGCGTTACCTGCGACGGTCCCGGGGTCCCATACAACAGCACGTGGGGCAACACCCCGCCGCCGGCCAGTAGCGGTGCCTGCACCTACACGTACTCCGACACGTCCGCCGATCAGCCGGGCGGCACGTACGCGCTCTCCGCCACCGTCTGGTACGACGCCACCTGGACGTCCGTCAATGCGGGGGGCGCCGGCGGCGACTTGGGTCTGGTCCCGGGCCCGACCGTGACCGAGCAGGTCGCCGTGCAGCAGATCGCCAGCGTGATCACAGCGGGATAGCCAGAATGCTCCCCACCCCCCTCACCGACACGCTTCGTGGGCGGGTACCCACGCGCATCGCGCCGCGCCCCTGGCGGCCACGCACCTCGCTGTTGGTCGTCGGCCTGGTGCTGGTGCTCGCCTCGGTGGTGAGCGTGGGTGCCCTCATCCACTCGGTGAGCGGTGAGCACGGGATCCTGGTGATGTCCCAGACGGTGCAGGCAGGGCAGGTCATCACCGCCGGCGACCTCGAGGTGGTGAACGTCTCCGAGGACATGGGCGATCTCACTGTCATCGACTCCTCGGAGGAGGACGCGGTCGTGGGGCGTCCGGCGGCGACCACCCTGTACGGCGGCACGCCGCTCGTGGTGGCGGAGCTCGGTCCCGTCGCGCTGCCCACCGGCGAGAGCGTCATGGCGGTCAACGCCAAGCTCGGCTCGTACCCCCCGAGCATCGCCGCCGGTGACGAGGTAGAGGTGATCGACGACCAGACCGCGTCGACATCCACCTCCTCAGCGGCGCCGGTCGTGACCGGCCCCGTCAGCGCGGCGGTCGTTGCCGTCGACCACGAGGACGGCGTCATCTCCCTGCAGCTGCCCTCCGACCAGGCGACGGCGCTGGCGCCGGCGGCGGCGAGCGGCAACCTGGTTCTGCTGCTGGTCTCCGGCGGTGGGAGCTGAGAGAGTGGCCCTGCTGCCGCTGTGCAGCGTCAAGGGTGCCCCCGGTGTCACCACCGCGGCCTGCGCCCTGGGGGCGGTCTGGCCGCAGCGGCGCCCCACGCCGATTCTCGTCGAGTGTGATCCGGCGGGCGGTGACCTGGCCGCGCGCTTCGGCCTCGAGGTCACCCGGGGCGTGGTCAGCCTCACCGTGGCGCTGGAGCGCCAGCACGACGTCGCGGCCGCGGCCGATCGGAACCCCCTCCTCGAGCACGCGCAGCAGCTCCGCGGCGGCCTCCAGGTGGTGGTGGCCCCCACGTCGCCCGAGGAGATGCGGGTTCCGCTTGACCGGCTCGCCGAGGACCTCTCGATCCTGGCCCATGAGGGCTGCGACGTCATCGCCGACTGCGGCCGCCTGGAGAGCTGGGGCGCTCGGGAGCGCACACCGATTGCACGGCTGATCCAGCGTGCGGGTCTCGTGGTAATGGTTGCCCGGCCCACCCTGGAGGAGGTTCAACATCTCCACGCCTGGCTGCCGTCCCTACACGCGCTCCGGGTGCAGGTGCTGGTCCTGCTCTCCCAGCGGGGCCCGTACCCGCCCGAGGAGATCGCCGCCGCCCTCGACATCCCGGTGATCGGCACCCTCCCGTTCGATCTGGCGGGTGCCGCAGTCCTGTCGGGCGGTGGCCGGGGCATACCCGGCCGGAGCCTCGCAGTGCTCCGGGCGGCGCGCGGCGTTGCCAATGCGCTGGCGGCCCGACTGCCGGCGACGCCATCCGCCTCCCCCGCGCAGCCCTCACCCCAGGCGAGTGTTCCGGTGCCGCTCGCGGAGGGAGTCTGATGCCGCTCATCCGCGACATCGGCCGCACCGCATACGAGTACGTCGACCCGCGGCTGCGGGCCGAGCAGAGAGCCGCCGAGGGCGGGCTCAGCGAGAAGAGGGTCCGGGAGCGGGCGGGGGAGCTCCTCGACGAGTGGGTGGCCGACGCGAACACGGGCCAGGTGGCCGCCGGCCGCCACCCCTTCAACCGTGAGGAGGAGCGAGAGATCCGGGCGATCGTGCTCCGGCGCCTCTTCGGCCTGGGTGACCTGGAGCCCCTGCTGGCCGACCCCGACGTCGAGAACGTGTACCTGAACGGCTTCGACAGCGTCTGGGTCGAGTCGCGGTCCAAGGGGATGCAGCGGATGGCGTCGCCGGTCGCGGAGTCCGACGAGGAGCTGATCATCCTGATCCAGCGCCTGGCCGCGCGGGAGAGCATCCAGGAGCGGCGATGGGACACCGCCCAGCCCATCCTCGACCTCACCCTGCGTGATGGGAGTCGTCTCCACGCCGTTCGCGAGGTGGTGCGCCGGCCCACCGTGACCATCCGCCTCCATCGCCTCCTCAAGCTGACCCTCGACGACCTGGTGCAGACCCAGGTGATCGATCAGCGGGGGGCGGAGTTGCTCCGCGCCGCCATCGTCGGCCGCCAGACGGTGGTGATCTCGGGCGCGACCGGCGCCGGCAAGACGACGACCGCCCTGGCGCTCGCCTCGTGCATCCCTCCCGAGGTGCGCATCGTGACCGTGGAGGACACGTACGAGCTCCATCTCGACCGTGACGTCGACGCGCATCCCAACTGCGTGGCGATGCAGGCACGCCAGGCCAACGTCGAGGGCCGCGGCCGCATCCCGGCCGGCGAGCTTTTCGAAGCCGCGCTGCGCATGGCCCCCGGAGTACTCATCGTGGGGGAGGTCCGCCGGCCCGAGGAGGTGGAGCCGATGCTGGACGCCACCGGGGCCGGCGATGCGGCGGGCTCGATCAGCACCATCCACGCCCGCAGCCCGATCCAGGCCCTCAGCCGCTTCCAGTCCCTGGCCCTGCGCGGGCCGGGGAGGACCCCGATGGAGGCGAGCGCTCACATGATCGCCGACGCCATCGACTTCGTCATCCAGATAACCGCCCGGCGCGACCGCCAGGGGCACCGGCGCCGGCTGATCAACTCGATCGTCGAGGTCACCGGGGTGCGCGACGGCAGCGTGACCCGCAGCGAGCTGATGCGCGTGGGCCCGGAGGGGCGGGAGTGGGTCAATCCCCTGAGCGATCGCCGGCGTGATGTGCTCGCCGCCTGCGGGTACGACGACTCGGCGTGGTACGCCCGCGCCCAGGAGAGGTACGCCTGATGGACGCCACCCTGCTCGGCGTGGCCCTCGGCCTCTGCCTCGGCCTCGGTCTGCTGGTGGTGTACGCATCGTTCCGCGGTGCCGGTGCCCCGCGAACGGCGCCGCGGCGCCGGGTGGTGCCGGATCAGATCGCACTCCGGATCACCGCGGCCGCTCTCGGCGCCGCAGTGCTGGGGCTCGCCACCGGGTGGCCGGTACTCGCGCTCGCCGGCGCTGTGGCCGGCTGGCAGATCCCCCAGATGGTGATCCGGCGTCAGGCGGAGCGGTTGCACATGCAGCGCGCCGTCGGCCTGATCGAGTTCATCGAGCTGCTCGCCGACATGCTGGAGGGCAGCGGCCAGGGGCTGGAGGCTGTGGTCAGGTCCGCCGCCCAGGTGGCACCCCGATCGGTCCGGCGCGAGACCGAGATCCTGGCCGCCGAGCTGGGTGGCCGGGTCAGCATGTCGGAGGCGCTGGCGGCCTTCGCCGGGGTCATGGCGGACCCCATCTGCGACCAGCTGGTGATGGCATTTCGCCTCGGCGAGTCCGAGCAGCTGGGCCGGGTGCTCCGGTCGGTGGCGGCGGGGGGCCGGGCCGAGGTCGACCTGCGGCGCCGGGTCGACGCCAGCCGCTCGGGTGTGCTCTGGACCGGGCGGATGATCATCGGGCTCACCATCGCCATCGCTCTGCTGCTCGCCGTGGTCGACCGCACCTACGTGGCCCCGTACGCGACGCCGGGCGGGCAGCTGCTCCTGCTGGTGGTGATCGGGATCATGGCCCTCTCGATCTGGGCCATGGACCGGGTGGGGCGGATCCGCGCCCCGCGCCGGCTGCTCGCGCCGCCGGAGACCCCGCAATGACCCCGTGGCTCCTCCCCGCGCTCGGGCTCGGCATCGGCCTCTGGCTGCTGCTCTTGAGCGCCATGCCTGCACGGACCAGCCTCGCCGAGGGCATGGCCCGGCTGCGCCTCCTCCCCGAGCCCACGCCGCTCGCGACGCGCCGGATCGCCCAGCCCACCGCCCTGGTCCGGGCCGGGATGCCGCTCGCGGGGGCGCTGCTGCGCCGGTCCGGAGCGCTCGGTCTCCGACTGCTCGGAGGGCTGGTCAGCCCCGAGGACCTCGCCGTGGTCGGACAGACCCTGGAGCGCCACATCGCCGAGAAGCTGGCGAGCGGGCTGATGGGCCTGGCCCTCCCGCTGCTGCTCGCCACAGTGATCGGCGTCGCCGGCGGGGTGCTCCAGACCACCATCGCCATCCCGCTTGTCATCCCGTTGTGGCTGGCCCTCGTTTTCGGGCTGGGCGGCTTCATCGCTCCCGACTTCGTGGTGCGCAGCAATGCGGTCACCCGCCGCCGCGAGATGGTCGACGACCTCACCGTCTTCGTCCAGACCGTGGCGATGTCACTGACCGCCAACCGCGGCATCGAGGCGGCTCTCCAGGACGGCGCAGGAGCCGGCGACAGCTGGGGGTTCGTGCAGCTCCGCGCCGCGCTCAGCGAGGCTCGCATCGGCCAGGAGCGGCCCTGGGATGCGCTCGGCCGGCTGGGCTCGGAGCTCGGTCTCGACACCCTCGAGGAGCTGGCGGCGCGCGTTGCCCTGGCCGGCCAGGACGGTGCGCGCATAGCCGAGTCCCTGCAGACCTTCAGCGAGACGCTCCGCGGCCGGCGGCTGATCCGGGTGGAGGCCGAGGAGCACGTGGCCAGCGAGCAGATGGCGGCGGTGAGCGTCCTGCCGCTGGTCGGTTTCACCCTTTTCCTGGCGGCACCGGCATTTCTCACCCTCTTGAAGTAGCGGTTATTCGGCGAAGGACGAGGAAGGAGGCGACGACATGGCGCGGTTCAGAAGGCAGCGGTCGGTGCAACTAGGCGCGAGGGGACGGATGTCGCGCCGCCGCGCCGGCGAGCGTGGTGTGGAGATGATCCAGGTCGCCATCTGGGCGGTGGCGGCACTCGTGATCACCGCCCTCATCGTGGTGGGTGTCATGGCGTTCGTCACCAGCCGGACCAACTGCCTGAACAACACGACAATCAGCAGCGCCTCCAACCCGCTGAGCGGCTGCTGAGGTTCGGCGCGTGGCGGGATTGCGGGCGATGCGACGGGCCCGGGCCGACCGCGGGGTCACCGTGGTCCAGCTCGCCATCGCCATGCCCGTGGTGCTGCTGCTGATCATGTCGGTGATCCAGTACGCGCTCTTCGAGTTCGCCAATCAGGTGGCCGAGGCCGCCGCCACCGAGGGGCTGCAGGCCGCCACCGCATACGGCGTCCCCGACCCCGGTGCGGTCGGCCAGACCGCCGCCGATGCCACCGTGACCTCCCAGGACCAGCTGCTCCTGCAGCCGAGCGCGTCGGTCACCGTCGACCTCGTCCATCAGACCGTGACGGTGGTGGTGACGGGCACGGCCATGCAGCTGGTTCCCGGCCTCAATCTGCCCGTCAGCATGTCGGCCGCCGGCCCCATCGAGCGACTGCCATGACCGGTCTCCGGCCGCCCCGGCTCCGCAGTACCCTCCGCCGGCCTCGTCTGGCCGGAAGCGGCGCCGCGATGTCGGCGGCCGGGCTCCGGTGTCCGCCATCCCTGCGGAGGAGTAGGTCGACATCGTGGGGAGCCGTCGCCATCGAGCTGGTGCTGGTGGCACCGGCGGTGGTCTTCCTACTCCTTCTCGGCGTGGCCGGAGGAAGGCTCTCCGGCGCCCAGGCCCTCGTGGACGACGCCGCCGTCAGCGGAGCCCGAGCGGCGTCGCTCGCCGCAGGACCCGCCGAGGCTCCCGGAGCGGCCCAGGCAATGGTCACCACGGCCCTGCAGCAGTCGGGCGCCGACTGCATCAACTTCAACGCAGAGACAGACGTCACCGTCGACACCACTCACTTCCAGCCCGGCGGAACGGTCACGGTCACGGTCACCTGCGACTTCGCCAACAGCGGGCTGGGCCTCCCCATCAACAATCAGGTGACCGAGAGCTCGACCGCCCCCATCGACCCGTACCGGAGCGTGGGAACGTGAGCCCGACCCTCCGTCGCCTGCAGCGCGGCACCATCAGCATCTTCATAGCGGGCGCACTGCTGGCGATGATCGCGGCGATAGGCCTGGGGGTGGACGGGTCCCGCGCCCTCCAGGGATTCCTGCGGGCCTCCGGAGAGGCCCAGGAGGCGGCCCGCACCGGCGCCGACGTCCTCGATGTCGCCTCGGTGTACGGAGGGGGCACGCCCACGGTCGATGTGGGGGGAGCCTGCACTGCAGCCGCCGCCTACATCCAGCAGACCGGCGATGACCTGGTCGCCTGCACGCCGAGCGCTGTGGATGGTGCTCAGCTGACCGTGACCGTCTCGGCCGAGGTGCCCACGGTGTTCCTCGGTCTCTTCGGTGTCAACAGCTTCACGATGACGGCCTCGGCCACCGCCGCGGCGATCGAGGGGACATGACCATGGGTGTAATGCGACGGATCGCGGGGACGGCGACCACGCTGGCGGGGGTTGCGGTCCTCCTCCTCCTCATCGCCGGGATCCCGCTGATGCTGGTTCTCCTGGTGGGCTGGCCGCTACCCCACACGCTGCCGAGCTGGAGCCAGATCACGCTGGCTTTCCAGACGCAGGGGATCGACGACGGCGTCCTGCTGCACATCCTCGCCTGCGCCCTATGGGTCCTCTGGGCCTATCTCATGCTCGGCATGGCGGTGGAGCTCGTCGCCACCCTGCGCGGAGTGCAGGGGCGGCGCCGGCCCTGGGTGGCCCCCGGCCAGAGACTCGCCGCACTGTTGGTCAGCGTGGTGATGTTCGGCATCGCCCTGATGAGCCGGCCTGCCGCGCCGGCGCGCCCGGCGTCCCTCGCCGCAGCCCTGGCGCCGGTCCAACACAGCGCGGTCCTCGCCGCGCCGCATGACGCCCTCACCGATCTGATCGACCACAGGTCGCTCCAGCCGGGCTCCCCGGCGCCGGTGGCAACTCCAGCGGGCGTTGTCCGCTCCCTCACAGGCGAGGCCGCTCCCGAGCAGGAGGTGACGGTGGTCCCTGGCGACACCCTCTGGGCGATCGCCGGGGAGGAGTACCAGAACCCGACGGAGTGGCCGCGCATCTGGGAAGCCAACGAAGGTCAGACCGAGGATGACGGCCGCGTCTTCACCGATCCTCACTGGATCTACCCTGGATGGGAGCTGGAGGTCCCGGGCGTTGGGGGGGCGGTGGACGTGCCCGCGCCATCCACGCCGATGCCTGCCCCGACCCCGCCCGCTCCGGCGCCGTCGATGTCGGCCGCCCCGGCCGCGTCAGCAGCCATCCCGACGGCGCCGGCGAGCCCGACCCCCACGCCGGCGCCCACCCCGACCACCGCCGCCCCGGGGGCCGTCCCCGGAGAGGGAGCCACAACGCCACCTCACGATGGGAGCCCGTCCGCGCCGCAGGAGGGAGGCTGGGGGGTCGTGCTCGCCGAGGGTGGGGTGATGGCCGGAGCGACCGCCGCTGCGGTCGTCGGCCTGCTCCTCGCCGCCCAGCGCCACGAGCGGTGGCGGCGCCGGCCCGGCACCTCCGGCGGCTCGCGGGTCGCTCTGCTGGCCAGGCGGCCGAACTTGCGCCGGATTCGCGCCGCCCTCGCCAGCGCCACAGCGCGTGAGGGCATGGACGCGCAGCCGGACCAGCCGCAGGCGGCGGCCTTCGAGGCCACGCTGGAGCGGCTCCAGCGAGTCCCCGGCCGCATCCTGATCGGCCACCGCGGAGGGAGTGGCGCCGAGGTGGTCGTGGACATCGACCAGCTCCACCGCCTGGCGCTCACCGGGCCGGGCGCCGAAGGGGCGGCCCGGGCGATGCTGGTGTCCTTCCTCGCTCACCACGCGTGGTGGGATGCCGCGGCGATCGTCGCCGATGCGGCCGCGCCCCCCGCCTCTCCCACCGCAGTTCTCATCCCTACCCCAGCCGACACTCCCGGTCTCACCCACCTCTCCATCGACTCCTTCCTCGCCCACCTGGAGGCGACGATCCGCCGCCATCGGGGCGTCCTGGAGGGTGAGCAGCAACGCGACTGGCATGAGCGCGTGGACGGGCCCGACCCGCTCGAGACTCTCCTCGCGGTGGTTCGCACCGAGGACCTCAGCCCAGAGCAACTCCAGCTCCTCGGAGCCCTCGCCGATCAGGCCGTCGGATGCGCCGTGGCCCTGGTCCTGGTAGGGGGCCTCGTCGACGCCCCGTGGTCCCGCCCTCTCCCCGTCGCGACTGATGGCGGGGTGGGCGAGGGCGCAACCGCCCTGGTCGGTGGAGCGTCGGTCCTGTACCGGCTGAGCGAGGCCGAGGCCGCTGACCTGGTGAATGTCGTCGCCGCCGGCCGCGGGCCCGACATCGTCCCCGACCTCACCGCCGAGGAGGAGGCAGCGCTCGCCATCGTTGATGACTCCGACGAGCGGTCCCGCCCGGAGCCCGGCTCACCGGTCTCGAGTGCCTCCGCCGCCGCCCCGGTCCTGACCTTTCCCCCGGCGCTCGAGCGGCGGCGGGTGGAGGTTCGCCTCTACGGGCGGGTTCGGATCCTGCTCGACGACCGGGAACTCGTCAAGGGCCTTCCCGATGCCGGGCGCCAGGTCCTCGCCCTGCTCGCTGTCCGAGGGGAGCTCACCGAGGAGGAGGGCGTTTCTCTTCTCGGCGCGGGCAGCCCGGACCAGGTCTGGAGGGGCCGCTGGGTGTGGGGCACTCGCGGCACTCGGGCAGCTCTCCGGAAGCTGCTCGGCGACGACAGCATCGACCCCCTCCCTCCCGCGAGAGGCGTGGTTCGCCTCAACCCCGACATCGTCAGCTCCGACTACGGCCGTCTGACCGCGGGGCGCGCGGCCGCGAGGCAGGCGACCGCGCCGGAGCACCGCCTCGCCCTGCTGGCCCGGGCCGCCGACGGCATCCGCGGGGAGCCCTTCGCGGGCGCTCCCTACAACTGGCTCGTCGAGGAGCAGGAGAACGTGCGCAGCGCGGCCATCGACACCCTCCAAGAGCTGGCCCACCTCCACGCCGACCGGGGCGACCTCGACGCCGCCGTCCTGACTATCGACCAGGCTCTCAGCATCGACCCCGACCCCATCGAGGACCTCTTCCGCCAGCAGATCATCTGGCAGCATCGCTTGGGCCGCGGCGATGCCGCTCGCGACCTCTATCGACGCCTCACTCGGGAGCTGTCGGAGAGATGCGATACCCAGCCGAGCGAGGAGACGCTGTCGCTCATGGAGTCGCTCGCTGCCCCTCCACATCTCGTCGCCGGCGGGTGAGCGGCGACAACGTGTCCCAAGCCTCACGGCGAAGAAGCCCCTGACGGCTCCGCCCGCCATCGTGTGCCCGCTACGAGAGATGAATACCGCGAAGCTCACGCTCTTCGGCGATCTCCAGGCTCGACCGATCTGGCACGGGCAAGGACGCCGAACAGGGGCCTACAATCGTTGCCCTCATGGCCCTCGACTACGAATCGCTGCCCCGCGTCGCCGACGAACGCACCACCCTGACCGCATTCCTAGAGTGGCAGCGAGTGACCCTCGCCCGCAAGTGTGAGGGGCTCACGGCAGATCAGCTCCGGCTCCGCGCGGCGCCGCCGTCGACCCTTTCGCTGCTCGGACTGGTCCGGCACATGGCGGACGTCGAGCGTGGCTGGTTCCGGCGGGGCCTGGCGCAGGAGAGCATCGACTCGATCTACTCGTCGGAGGCGGACCCCGACGGCGACTTCGACAACGTCGAGACCGCGGACGCCGACGAAGCCTTTGCCACCTGGCGAGCCGCGTGCGAGGAGTCGCGAGCGATCCTGACGGCGCATGCGCTGGATGACACCTTCCCCCGGAAGAGCACCGGACAGACCATCTCGGCGCGGTGGATGCTCACCCACATGGTCGAGGAGTACTCCCGTCACAACGGGCACGCCGACCTTCTACGCCAGCGCATCGACGGCGCGGTCGGGTACTAACCGCATCTCCACGGGCGGACTCCTTGTGCCGGGTGTCCTCACGTCAAGGCTCTCCTCAACCTGATTGGGGCGACGTCCCAGGCTCGCTGGAAATGTGAGCCGCGCGGCGATGGAGCGGGAGACGAGACTCGAACTCCCGACATCCAGCTTGGAAGGAATATTCACGGATTCGAGTTCAGATTGGGCGATGCGAAGCTCGAGAGCGCGTTACTTGGGTTACTGATGATAGGGCGACGCCGGGCACGACTGCCGCAGCGTGCACCTCGAACTCTGCCGAATCGACCCACCGGAAGCTCCGCTCTGCCTCCGCCCCTGAACGCGCTCACGCCCGGAGCCTCTTCACCTTCCCGTCCCCTCCCTCCCTGGCCGTCGAGAGTAGCGCCTCGACGGCAGGCCCGGGCAGGCGGCGGTGGCCGCAAGCCGACGGCTGACGGCAGTTCCCTCTTCCTCCGGGAAGGTCCGCGAACACCAACGCGCGAGGGCTTATGTAGGTCTCATCGTCCGCCGACACGCGCATCAAGCGGATGCCCATGCGTGAGGCAAGGTTCTGCCGCGGCCCACGCTAAGACCCTCCCACACCCCCCGTCAGCATGCCCTCTAGTATTGGGCAGTCAAGCGCGTCAAACGTCGACTCCCGTCCCACCCACACTAGACCCCAGATGGCCCGGAAATCACCTACTCTCGTACACACGGCCCCCACCACCAACGAGGAGGCCTACTCCCTCCTCTTCCAGCTTGAGAATGCGCTCCGTGAACTCCTCATCGAGACTCTGGAGCGCTTAGATGGACCACAAGCATTCAGGCACAGGCTGCCTGGGGATCTCTTCACGCGATACAAACAGGCCATAGCTGAGGAACGGCAGGCGGTGCAGATGGGCTATGTACCGCAGCATCCGCTCTACTATCTTGACTTCCCACATCTCCGAGAGATCATCACGTCGCGGCCCAATTGGGACGAGGCCTTCGGGACCATTTTCGGCCGCAAGGACGTCTTCTCCGCCAACTACGCCCAACTCGAGTTCACGCGCAATCGCGTCGCGCACAACCGCCTAATTAGCCCCATGGAACTGCAAAGCCTTCGCACCCACGTCGGAATCCTCGCGACCGCCGTCGGCCACGAGCGCTACGTCAGCCTCGCTGGACGTCGCACCCAAGCCCCTAGTATCTGCGCCCACGCTCGCCAACTCCGCCAACTGGCCGAATCCACTTTCCTCGCTTGTAGTGAATGCTCCATCGTCGAAGACTTGAGTCTCTGGACAACGAGCGAAACCGCTTGGTGGTTTCAAGACCACTACCTTGGAGTAGACCCAGCGCCGGTTCACGCCTACTTCACGGCGGTCCGCCAGTACACCACGCTCCCACGGCCGCGTGGCGCCGGACATCTCTTACTCCTCTGGACCCAGCAGGTAGCCCTGCCAGACACGTTCGCCGCTGCCATCGCCACCCTCGATCTCATCGGCGCCACATGGAGAGAGCTCCCTTGACACTAGGTCTCAGCACGCTACCCAACCCTTACGACTTTGCCAATCCCGTGCGCGACCCCGCCCTCTTTGCAGGCAGACAAGAGGAACTCTCAGAGATCGACTACTACCTTGATCAGGCCCACCTCGCATCACAGCCGATTAGATCCCATAGCTTCCTGTCAAGCCTCAGGGGCGGTTGGAGGTGCCTTGGCGGCGCTGCCATGCGCCGCGTCGAAGGCCTT
>PLXL01000108.1 GCA_003153215.1 Candidatus Dormiibacterota bacterium | reverse complement strand
CCCCGTAGTCGACGATCGCCACCCGCGGCATCAGGGCACCCGCAGCGTGCAGGACGCGCGGCGCCCGTCCCGGAGCATCAGAGCACTCCCTTGGTGGAGGGCACCCCGCGCCCGACCAGGGTCAGGGCGTCGCGGGTGGCGAGCCCCAGGGCCTTGAAGGCGGCCTCGGCGACGTGGTGCAGGTTCACCCCGCGGATCAGGTCGACGTGGAGGCTGATCCCCGCAGATTGGGCCAGACCCTGCACGAACTCGTGGAGGAGGGTCACGTCGAAGTCGTTGATGCGTCCCTTGAGGGCGCCCATCTCCCACTCCAGGTGGGGTCGGTTGGAGAAGTCCAGGGCGCAGCGCACCAGCGACTCGTCGAGGGGCGCGTAGGCGTGGCCGAAGCGCCGGATGCCGGAGCGGTCGCCGAGAGCCCGGCTGATCGCCGCGCCCAGGGCCAGCCCGCAGTCCTCGACCAGGTGGTGGGCATCGACGTCGATGTCGCCGGAGCCGTGGAGCCGGACGTCCATGCCGCTGTACTTGACGAAGGATTCGAGCATGTGGCGGAAGAAGGGCAGCGGCACTTCGATGTCGGCCGCCCCGCCACCGTCGATCTGGACGTCGACCTGGATGCGGGTCTCCTTGGTGACCCGCTCCTCGGTCGCGGACCGCTGCGACGCCGGGCCCGGACTGCTCTCACTCATCGGACACCATCCTCCATCCTGAGCCGGATCGCCCGCTCGTGGCCGCGCAACCCCTCGGCGGCGGCGAGGGCGCAGGCGACGGGCGACAGGTCGTCGAACTCCTCGGCCGAGAGATCGACCACCGACTGCCAGCGCTGGAAGTCCATGACCGAGAGGGGCCCGCGGTGGCGGGCTGCGCCACCGGTCGGCAGGGTGTGGTTTGGCCCGGCCACGTAGNNGGAGCGCTTCGGCGGCCTCGCCCTGCAGGGAGAGGTGCTCGGCGGCAAACTCGTCGGCGAGGCGGCGAGCCGCGTCGAGCGACTCGGTGACGACCACCGCACCGTGGCGCCCGGCGGCCTGGGCGATGATGCCGCTCCGGGACGCGGCCGACGCCTCCTCGGAGAAGGCCTCCGCCACCCGGCCGGCCAGCCCCGGAGAGTCGGTGATGCACACCGCCCAGGCCAGGGGGTCGTGCTCGAGCTGGGAGACCAGGTCGGCGGCGACGAGGCGCGGGTCGGCGCCGTCCGAGGCGATCACCACGATCTCGCTGGGGCCGGCCACGCCGTCGATCCCGACCTCGCCGAAGATGGCGCGCTTGGCCAGGGTCACGAAGAGGTTGCCGGGACCGGTGATCTTGTCCACCCGGGCGATGGTCTGGGTGCCGTAGCCGAGTGCTCCGATTGCCTGGGCGCCCCCGATGGCGCGGACCTCGGCCACCCCCAGGTGGTGGGCGCTGGCGAGGACGAGCGGGTGGACGGACCCGTCGGGGCCCGGAGGTGAGACCAGGGCGATCTCCCCGACACCGGCGAGCTGGGCCGGGATCACGTTCATCAGCACCGTGCTGGGGTAGGCGGCCCGCCCTCCGGGGACGTAGCAGCCGACCCGGCGCAGCGGCAGGGGCCGGAGGTGTGCGGTCGCCGTGCCCCGGGTGGCGATGTCGCGCTGGGGCTCGTGGATCGCCCGAATGCGGGCCGCGGCGGCGCTGATCGCATCGCGAACCTCGGGGGCGGTCTGGTCCCAGGCGCGGGCCATCGCTCCCAGCGGCACCCGGGTCTCCGCGACGTCCACGTGGTCCAGCCGCTCGGTCCAGCGCCGGACGGCGGGGTCGCCCTCGCGGGCGACGTCGTCGAGGATGGCGTGGACGACGTGCTCGGCGGTGACCGGCAGCGCGAACCACGCTGCCAGCGGCCCCGCCGTCTCGCCATCCAGGATTGCGGGGGTGCCCCGCCTCTCGGCGCGNNTGCAGCGTGGGCTCGGGTGATGCGAGCTCCGAGGAGGCCGGATCCGAGGGCCCGGAACCGGGCTCGGCCCCCGCCGTGACGGTGCGGCGGAGGGCGGCGGCGAGCTGGTTCACCGCCTCGCTCCTGGTCTTGAGCGAGGCCTGGTTGGAGATGAGCCGAGCCGTCGAGCGTCCCGCCTCGGCGACCTCGACGAGGTGGTTGGCAATGAGGGTCCGTCCGGTCGCGGTGATGTCGACGACGCAATCGGCGAGGCCCATGGCAGGCGCCAGCTCGACCGACCCGTGGAGTTTGATCAGCTCGACCGCGAGCCCCAGCGAGTCGAAGAAGCGGCGGGCGGCGATCGGGTACTTGGTGGCGGCCCGAAGTGACTGCGGGAAACGCCCCTCNNCCGAAGTGGAGGTCGACCAGCTCGTAGCAGTCGCGCGGCGATTCCCAGAGGATGTCCTTGCCCACGATGCCGGCATCGCACGCGCCCATCTCCACGTAGACGGGAACGTCGGTCGGCCGCACCTTGACCACGGTGGCGATCGGGGTGGCGATCTTCAGCTGCCGGTCGAATCGGCCGGCGTCGATGTCCGCCACTCCGGCGTCCGAGAGCAGCCGGCAGGCGTCCTCGAAGAGGGCACCACCGGGCAACGCGAGCCGCAGGCCACCGCTCACAGGACGCCCTCGGCGTGGGCGACGAGGAGAGCCTCGACCCCGCTTCCCTCCTTTCCCCGGTACCGCCAGAGGACGGCGCCGTCATCGTCCAGGCGGGCCATGCCTTCGACCACTGGCTCCTCGCGGTGGCGAGCGGTGGGCTCGAGCTCGAGCGCGATGGCGACCCCCGCCTTGCGGAGGCGGGCGGCGAGGGCCGGCGCCTCGCCCGCCCGCGCTGCTGAGTAGCCGAGGCGGAGCGCGTCAACCTTGCCGTTCTGGCCTGAGCCACGCAGCAGGGCGTCGCAGCAGCGGTCGACGTGGAGGACGAACCCGGTCGCCGGGGCATCCGTGCCGAAGGCCGCGAGCAGCCGGTCGTAGCGCCCGCCCGCACCCAGGGGAAAGCCGAGATCCGCGCTGAACAGCTCGAAGGTCGGGCCGGTGTAGTAATCCCAGTCGCGCACGGCACCGAGGTCGAGGTGGACGCTGGCGGTGATCCCGTGGCGGTCGAGGACCTCCCAGAGCTCCGCCAGGTCGGCGAGGACCCGCTGCGGCCGGGGGTCGCTGATCCGTGCGCCCGCCGTCTCCAGGATCTCCCGACCGCCGCGCAGGGTGGGGAAGGCGAGCAGCAGCTCCCGCTCGGCGTCGCCCGCCGCGGTGCCGCGCAGGGCCTCCTCCACGGCCACGAGGTCGCGCCCACGCAGCGCGTCGGCGACCCGACCGCGGGATTCGGCGTCAAGGTTGGCGGAGTCGAGCAGGGAGGGGACGAAGTCGGCGTGACCGACGTCGATCTGGACGCCGGTGACGCCAGCCCGCTCGAGCGCGGCGGCGGCCACCGCGATGCACTCCGCGTCGGCGGAGAGCCCTGGGTGCCCGATCAGCTCGCAGCCCGCCTGCATCGCCTCCCGGCGCCGGCCGCCNNAGCTGGGCCTGGAGGCCGCCCCCGACGCCGGCGGCGACGGTTTCGAGCGGCTCCACCAGCGGGGTGGAGAGGTACTCATAGCCCCAGTCGGCGAAGGTGTCGAGGAAGGCTTCGGTCACGACGCGCCGGCGCTGTGCCGCCGCGCCGATCCAATCGGCGAAGCCGCCCGCGCGGCCCCGCGCCGGACTCTGCAGGGCGCTCATATGTGCGAAGTCTAGACAGGCTCCGCCCCGGGTCGAGGCGAAACGGTGCGGACGGCTGCTTTGAGTGAGATGACGCGCTGGGACGAGGATCGAGGGCCACCGCCCGCTGGGAACGGCGGCCCTCGATGCTCCTCGCCTATGCCGTGAGGGTTAGAAGGCCGCCGGAGGCGGAGGAGGAGGCGTCTGGTTGTACCCCGCGAAGTTCATCGGCGCGGTCGCCGGCTGAACGTCGCTCTTCTTGAGCCAGCCACCCACAGCGATCGCCGCGGCCGTGATCAACCCGATGAAGAAGCCGATGGAGATGCCCGCCGAGTATCCGGGGCCGGAGCCGCCCACGCCGCCGGCGTAGGTCAGGAAGAGGACGACCATCAGGAAGATGAACACGCCGCCCACGGCGTAGATCAGGTAGTCGGCAGCCGGGAGGGCCGGCAGCACCTGAGGGGCAAAGGTCCGGATCACGAACAGGGCGATAAGGACGAGCAGGGCGAGGAAGCCGAGCCAGCCCGACCAGGAGCCGAGGCCGCCGATGCCGCCGCTCGAGTTGAGGCCGCCAAGGCCACTGATGCTGGAGTAGTTGAAGCTGTAGGCCCACCACCACGGGATGAACCAGTTGATCAGGGCGACGACGAGGGCGCCGCCGAGGATGAGCTCGCCGTTGGAGTAGGTGCGTCCACCTATCTGTGCTGGCATTTCAGGTACTGAACTCCTTTGCGCGTATTTGGCTCGGGCGACTGACGAAGGCTACCGCCTGGCGGTGGCCTCTCACAACTAGGAATTGGGGTTCACATACGCGGATGTCGCAACCCCTGAGCGGTCGGTGCGCCGCCCCCCCGGACGGCGCACTCCCCGACAGGCCATCCCCCTCGCGGAGCGGTCCGCCCCCTCTCGGAGCCGGCGGCACTCCCTTCCCCAACTGCTCCACCGCTCCAATTGCGCACCTCAGTCCGCCTCCACGGTGGGCATGACGAGCAGGGTGTCGAGCTTGGCCTGAGCAAGCTCCAGCAGGTTGGGCACCGCCTCGACCGGCAGATCCAGCCGGGCGGCGATCGCCGCGTGGTCGGCGCCCTGATCGCGCAGGCGCAGCGCCTCCGCATAGGCCGGGGTCAACTCCTCAAGGGCCAGCTCCCGGTTCATCGAGGGGTCACGCTAGGCAGATCCGGGAGCCGCGTCATGAGTACCGCGGTACCCAGCCGGTGCGTGCAAGCGCCCCCAGGTACTCAGACAGAGCTGTCGGTACTCACTCGACGCGGGCNNACGGAGAGCCCCAGCCGGGCCGCGATGTCCGCGCTGCTCCCGCCCCCGGACGCCATCTGGGCCACCTGGAGCTCGCGGTCGGTGAGGGCACGCCGGGTGGAGACGCGGGCGATGATGGGTGACCGGCTCTGCTCGCAGTCCGCCGTCAGGGCGGCGCTCCGGAGCATGGGCACCCGGGCGCGGTTCGGCATCCCCGCTTTCCTGTAGGCCTCGGCCGCTTCCGTCGCCGCTTCGGCGGCGAGCAGGGTGAGTCCCATCCGTTCGAAGTCGAGGGAGATGCGCTCGAGACCGGGGCCGTCGGCATCGGCGAGGGCTCGCACGTGGGCCGCCAGTGCGGGGATGAGATCCCCTTCGCAGCACCCGGCGAGGAACGCCAGCCGCTCGACCCCGAAGAGATCGCCGAGGCGCGCGGCGTCGTGGAGCGCCCATGCCTCCATGGAGGAGAAGCCNNTCGACCCAGGGCAGCTCGGTGGGCAGCGCAGCGACCGCGGCGTGAGCCGCGGCGAGGGCCGTCTCGGCTCGCCGGAGGTCGCCGCGGAGGCTGGCGGCCTGCGCCAGAACCCCTTCCAGTGCCACCAGGTGACCTCCGCCGGCCATGTAGCGGTGGCAGATCGAGGCTCCCTCCTCCAGCCATGACCGGGCCGTCCGGCTCTTCCCCGACAGCAGGGCGGCCCAGCCCACCAGTCCGGTCCAGTAGCCGCGAAGTGGTTCGAGGCTGGCCTCGACGAGCCGGTCGTGGACTTCTGCGGCGAGCCGGCCGGCCTCGGGGATCCGGCCGGCGAACCAGAGGGCCATCCATCGCCCGGTGAGCAGGGTGGAGCGGGTGGCGAGGAGCTCCGGGGAGTCGCGGAGCAGCTCCACCCCGGTCTCGAGGACGGTGACGGCCTGGAGGGGCCGCCCGGAGAAGGCGAGTGCCAGACCGCGTACGCCGATGGCTCCGATCTGCGCGGCAAGGGGAACGCTCGCGCTCTCGATGACGGTGGTGGTGAGGGCCTCGGCCGTCGCGAGGTGGCCTGCCGACACCTCGAAGAGGGCCCGGGTCACGATCAGTTCGAAAGCGGCGTCCTCGGGGAGGCGGTCCAACGCGTCGCTGAGGACCTCCCGGGCCCGATCGGGGCGACCCAGCCCGTCATGGAGGTTCTGGGCGCTGGTCAGGGCCAGCTCGGCCGCCTGCGCGTCGCCGACGGGGTGCGCGGCCTCGAGGACGGCCTGTGCCTCCTCCGGCCGGCGCAGCCCGGTCATGGCCCGGGAGAGCGCGATCTCCGCGGGGAACCCCGCACCCGAGTCGACCGCGGCCCGCGCCAGCGCCTCGGCGGTGTCGAAGCGCCCGGAGCCGAGCATCCAGCGAGCTGCCGCCAGCGCGGACTCGGCGTGGACCGNNAGCTCCCGCCTCCGTAGCGGGGTCAGGCCGCCGCGCAGCGCCTCGGCGTAGAGGGGATGGGCGAGCCGCACCTGCCACCACCGCCGGTCCCTCTCCGTCACGGCGGTGGTGGTGATCACCGCTGCTGCCTCGAGGTCCCGGATGACGGCGGGCGCCACCAGCCTCTCCAGAACGTCGAGGGGAAGCGGTTCGGCGAGAGCGAGGGCTTCGGCCGCCTCGCGCAGGGGTGCGGAGAGGGGGCGAAGCCGCTGCTGGATGGCCTCGAGAGGGCCCCCCGCCGCCACCGGCTCTCCGTCCCAGCGCCACACGCCGTCCCGCTCCGCCAGGGCCCCGGAACCGAGCCCGATCTCGACCAGCTCGTGGAGGAAGAGGGCGTTGCCCTGACTCAGACGGCTCAGCTCGTGTCGTGTGCCGGCGTCCAGGTGACCGTCGAGCGCCTGGCCGAGGAGCGCCTCCACCTCGGTCCGGGAGAGGGGTTGGAGCTCGATCCAGCCGACGGCCCCCTCCTTGCGCAGCCCCACAATCGGGTCGGGAAGGGTCTCGCCGGAGCGNNGAGACCACCAGCCGGCCGTTCCCGCGCTCTTGCCGGAGCTCGCGAACGCTGTGCCGGAGGACGTCGAGCGGGCTCATGGAGAGCGCCTCAGGGAGGAGCGGCGCCAGGGGACCGAAGGGGATGGTCGCCGCCGCCTCCGTGGCGGTCACCTCGCGAACGAGCCAACCATCCCGGCGCAGCCGGGCGAGCGCCTCGCCGCGGAGCCGGGTCTTGCCAACCCCGGGAGCGCCCGCGATGATGACGCCGCACGAGGCCGGACGCTCCAACTCCCGAGCGAGCAGGGCCAGTTCCTCGTGCCGACCGACGAGAGGCCAGGGCGACCGGCTGGCGGTGGAGGGCATGTTTGCTGAAAGGGATTGTGCCAGTGTCGGAGACCCCCCGTGTCGAGGGCCGCCCCTAGTACTGGTCCTCTGGGCGGACGTCCTCGTCGACGTCGTCCTCCTCCTCGACGTCCTCGAGGGGTGCGGGTTCCTCGAACTCCTCGCCGGCGGCGAGCGGCCCCAACTCCTCCGCAGGCTCCCCGGCATCGCCCACTTCCTCTTCCTCGCCGGCATCCCCGAGAGCCTGCTCGTCCGTCCCCCGCTGCGCGAGCAGGGAGTCCTTGGCGTAGGGTCTGAACTCCTCGCGCCTCTGGCGGCTGACCGGGAAGGACGACTTGCGCGCGTTCTCGTTGGACTGGAAGGCCTCGCGGATGATGATCTCGATCTGGCTCTCCTCCACTCGAGCCACCACCGCCGTGTAGCGGTTGCCGGTGGAGATGAGGGGCACGAGCCGGCGCGCGATCTTGCTGTCGACGTCGCCGAGCACCACAGCCGCGATCGTCTGGGCCTGGAGGCCGCCGTCCTGGAGGTGCAGCTCCACGACCTCGCCGGGCGCGACAACGATCACCACTCCGGACTTGGGCGGGTTGAGCACCGTGAGCGCGCTCTTGCCGGGCTCCTCGGCGAAGAGGTCGACGTCGATCGCCCCCTTGGCTCCGGCGATCCTCTCGCGGCTTTCGAGCAGAAGCCGCAGCTTGCGCACGTTCTTCTGGGCGATCACGTTCTGCGGGTTGATCTGGAGCGCCTGCGAATACGCATCGAGGGCAGCCTGATGCTCGCCGAGCTCGGTCAGCGCCTTGCCGATCCTGTTGAAGGTCTCCTCGACGCCTCCGTGCCGCTCGACCAGGGCGCGGTTGATGGCGACGGCGTCCTGCCATCTGCTCTCCAGGGCCGCCTGGATGGCCTCTTCCACGTACAGGGTGCGCGGCTTGACACGTTCGGCTTCAGCCACTCACGAACTCCCTCAGGGTCGACTCGATCGTTCAGCCCGCTGCCGGATTGGCTTTGGCGATAGGCGGGGTCCGCTATGATACCGGCTCAGTGCGGCGCATCTGTTCGACAGGATTCTCCACCCCCGCTCCGGCTCAGGTCGATCTGTGACGCGGGTCATCGCCATCGCCAACCAGAAGGGCGGCGTGGGCAAGACCACCACCGCAGTCAACCTGGCCGCCGCCCTCGCCGAGGCAGGCGCCCGGGTGCTGGCCGTCGACCTCGATCCCCAGGGCCACCTGACCATCAACATGGGCGTGCGCCGGCCAGATGAGCTGGAGGTGACCGTCTACAACATCCTCACCGAACCGGGCACCACCGCCGCCGAAGCCCGGCTGCGCTCGGAGCCGATCGGTCTGGACTTCCTGCCCTCCAACATCGACCTCTCGGGCGCGGAGCTGCAGCTCGTCACCGAGTTTGGCCGGGAGTCGGTGCTCCAGGAGAAGCTCACCCCCCTGCTGCCCGAGTTCGACTACGCGATCATCGACTGCCCCCCCTCGCTGGGCCTCCTCTGCGTCAATGCCCTGGTGGTCGCCACCGAGGTGATCATCCCCCTCCAGTGCGAGTACTTCGGAATGAAGGGGATGCAGCAGCTCCAGAAGACCATCGACCGGGTCCGGGCAAAGCTCAACCCTCAGTTGAGCATCTCCGGCATCCTGCCGACCATCTACAAGCCGCGGACCCTCCACAGCCAGGAGGTTCTCGAGCTGGTCAAGGAGCGCTACGGCAGCGAGGTCTTCGACGTTCGGGTGGACGCCTCCATCCGCTTTGCCGAGACGCCGCTGGCGGGGCTCTCCATCCTGCAGTACGCGCCCGAGTCGCCGGGCGCCAAGGCGTACCGCGCCCTTGCCCGCATCGTCATGGCTCAGGGTGCCGAGACGCCCGCCCCGGAGGAGGCGGCGGTGCCGGCACGGCCCAAGGCGCGGGCGGGGCGCCCGTGATGCCCGGGTTCCGCCGCGCTCAGCTGCGCGGATCGGACGAGCTGTTCCGCAGCACCGAGGAGCCCGTCCCGGCCGAGCCCTCCCTGCCGGAACCGCCGGTCCACCCGGTTCCCACGGCGCCCACCCACAACCTCCGATCGGTTCGCCTGAGCGAGGAGGACATCCAGCTCCTGGCGGAGGCCGTCCAGCACCTCAAGTTCCCGGGAAAGCCGCCCGCTCGTCCGTCGATCGGCGACTTCGAGCGCCTCGAGGCCCTGCGGCAGAAACTGCTCCGGATCCTCTAGGGCACCCCTTCCCAGCCGCCTTCCCGTCACCGGCCGCGGGCACGCCCCGGTCCGGCTGGCCCCTCCCAACCGCCTCCCATCGGGGGGGCCGAGAGCTCAGTGCCCCTGCCGGTCTGCTAGCTTGCCGGGGATGGTCATCGGAACCCTCGTGATCCGCCTCCAGGTCCCGGGGAGCGAATCTCTCAAGGACAAACGGCAGGTGGTGCGCTCGCTGGTCGCCCGCGTTCGCCGCACCTTCGAGGTCGCGATCGCCGAGGTGGGCGACCAGGACCTCTGGCAGGCGGTGGAGCTGGGGGTGGCCTGCGTCTCCAACGACGCCCGCCACGCCGACGAGGTCTGCCAGAAGGTGCTCAATTTCGTCGGCGACGACGGGGAGGCGCTCCTCGTCGACTCCAGGTTCGAGATCGTACGCCTGTGAACACGGGACCCGGTGCGGCCCGGAGGCTGACCCTCGCCGGCCCGGCAGGCCGCTGGCTCCTGGTCGCGACCGTGCTCGGTTCGGGGATGGCCCTCCTCGACACGACGATGGTCATCGTCGCCCTTCCCGCCATCGGTCGCACCCTGGGCGGAGGCCTCTCCACGCAGCAATGGGTGCTCGACGCCTACCTGATCACGCTCGCCGGGTTGGTGCTCCTGGGTGGCGCCCTGGGTGATGTGGCGGGCCACGGCCGGGTCTTCCTGACCGGCGCGGTGGCGTTCGGGGTGACCTCCGCCATCTGTGGAGTCGCTCCGAGCGGAGCCGTCCTGATCGTCGCCCGCCTGTTTCAGGGAGCGGCGGCCAGCCTCCTGGTTCCCGGGGCACTCGCACTCGTCTCGACGAGCTTCTCCGGCGAGGAGCGGGGACGGGCCATCGGGGCCTGGTCGGGGATCTCCGGCCTCGCCACCGTCATCGGCCCGCTCCTCGGGGGACTGCTCGTGGACCACGCCGGCTGGAGATGGGTCTTCCTCATCAACATCCCGCTGGCGGCCGCCGCGGTCGCCGCCGCACTCCGCCACCTCCCCCACGAGGTCAGGTCCACGACGCTCACGGCGGACCTGGACCTGGGCGGTGCCCTGACCGCGACTGCCGGCCTGGGGTTGGTCGCCTGTGGCCTGATCGAGGCCCACCACATCGGAGCGGCGCTCACGGTCGGCGCGCTGGTCCTCGGCCTCGCGCTGCTCGTCGCCTTCGGGGTCATCGAGTCCCGCCGAGAGCGGCCTCTGCTGCCGCTCTCGCTCTTTGCCCTCCGGGGGTATGCGGTGGCCAACCTGACCACCCTCCTCGTCTACGGCGCCCTGAGCGCCGCCCTCTTCCTGGTGGTTCTCGAGTTGCAGCAGGTGACCGGCTACAGCGCCCTGGCCTCCGGAGCGGCGATCTTCCCCATCACGCTGCTGCTGTTTCTCCTCTCCCCGCGACTGGGAGGGCTGGTCAGCAAGATGGGCACCCGCCGGCCGGTCACCCTGGGACCGATCGTCGCCGCGCTCGGTCTGCTGCTCTTCCTCAGGGTGTCGGCTCCGGCCTCCTACCTGACGGTGGTGCTCCCCGCCGCCGTGGTCTTCGGCGCAGGCCTCGCCCTCACCGCCGCGCCGCTCACCACCGCCCTGCTGGGAGCGGTGCCCTCGACGCGTGCGGGGATCGCCTCCGGTGTCAACAACGCGGTCACGCGGGTGGCGGGTCTCATCGCGGTGGCCGCCGTGCCCCTCGCGGCCGGGCTCTCCGGGGCGGCCGACGCGGGGGGAAACGGGTTCACCAGCGGTTTCCACCACGCCATGCTGATCTCCGCCGTCCTCTGCCTCCTGGGCGGAGCGGTCTCCTTCGTGGGCCTCCGGCCACCCCGGCACCCCGCACCGGCGAGCGAAGCGGCACCCGAGTGACCGTCGGAGGGAAAATGCCGGCGCCGGACCCCAGCCCGGCAACCCTGGCGGCAGCCTTCAGCGCCCACGTGGGCCTCACCCTCGATCCCTTCCAGCTCGAGGCGATCGAGAAGCTGGAACGCTCGCGGGGTGTGCTGGTCAGCGCCCCCACGTCGAGCGGCAAGACGCTCATCGCCGAATACGCGATCTGGCGCTGCCTGGCCGCGCCGGCAAGCCTCCGCAAGGATGCGGACGCGCCCCACCGGGTGATCTACACCACCCCACTGAAGGCACTCTCCAACCAGAAGTTCCGCGACCTCGGGGCGCGGTATGGCGAGCAGAACGTCGGCCTGGTCACCGGCGAGCACACGGTCAATGAGTCCGCCTCGGTGGTGGTGATGACGACCGAGATCCTCCGCAACATCCTCTACGACGAGCCGGAGCGTGTCGCCACCGTCGGCGACCTCATCCTCGACGAGGTCCATTACATCGACGACTACCCACGGGGCACGGTGTGGGAGGAGGTGATCATCGAGGCTCCGCACCACATCCGGATCACCGGCCTCTCCGCAACCATCAGCAACGTCGACGAGGTGGCGGCCTGGATGAGCGGCTTGCGGGGCGGCATCGAGGTGGTGACCCAGACCGAGCGCCCAGTCGCTCTCGAGCTGTGGCTCTGCCTCGACAACCAGCTCTGGCCACTCTTCGATGAGCGCGGCCAGGTGGCCCGCAGGACCCTGGAGCAAGCCCAGAACCTGAGCGTCGGCGACCTACGCCTGCGCTACGCGCGCCGCGCCCCGGAGAACGACCTGCTCCAGGTCATCGATCGCCTGCGCGCCAACGGGATGCTGCCGGCGATCTACTTCATCTTCTCCCGCCGCGGCTGCCGTGAGGCGCTCTCCCGCTGCGCGGTGCACGGACTCGACCTCACCGAGCCTGCCGAGAAGTCGGCCGTCGACACCGAGATGGCGCGTCGCATCCAGGGCATCGCGGACGACGACGAGCGGCGGGTGTTCGTCGACGCCATCGACACCAAGCTGCTCCGCCGCGGGATCGCCATGCACCACGCGGGCATGCTCCCGTACGCGAAGGAGACTGTTGAGACCCTCTTTCAGCGGGGGCTGATCAAGGTCGTGTTCGCCACCGAAACCCTTTCGCTNNGAGCTGACCCAGCTGATGGGGCGGGCCGGACGACGCGGCATCGACACCCTGGGGCACGGCGTCATCCTCAAGGAGTCGGACGTCGATGTCCGCGACATCTATGACGCCGCCATCGGCGGTGAGATGAGCGTCGAATCGAAGTTCGCGCCCACCTATACGATGGTTCTCGCACTGCTCAAGACGCGCACCCTGGAGCGAGCCGAGGAGCTGCTCGACCGATCCTTCGGGCAGTACCAGGCCCTGCAGCGGAGCGAGCACTGGGTGCACCGCAAGTCCAACCTTGAGGAGCTGCGCGTCGATCTGGGCCGGCGGGCCTTCCGCCATCCCAGGCAGGCGTGCACCGAGACGACCCTCACCCGTCATCTGCGTGTAGCCGCCCAGGTGGAGGTCATGGAGACGGAGGTGCGGCGCACCCAGCGCCAGCACTGGCGGGACAGCCGGGCGGGACGCTACGGAGGCCGGGCCGCCGACCCCGGGGGAAAGTTCGAGACGATGCGGCGCTCGCTGAAGGGGACGCGTGCGCGGCTCGAGGAGAGTCCCTGCACAGGCTGCCCCTACCTGAGCGAGCATCGCAGTCACCGGAGGGAGAGCGAAGAGGTCGAGGAGACGCTCCGGCACGGCGAGGAGGAGCTGCGCTCTGCGCGTGGCCGCTACCGTCGCGAGTTCCGGGCACTGCGCGGGGTGCTCCGGGAGGGCGGCTTCCTCGAGAACGACCGGCCGACCGAGCTGGGCCTGCTGGCCGAGGCGCTCTTCGGTGAGAGCGCGCTGCTGGTCGCCGACGCGGTCCGAGCTGGCTGGCTGGAGGAGCTGACCCCGCCCGAGCTGGTGGGCACGCTCACCATGCTGGTGGCCGAGGACAGGGGACGGGAGCGACCCCAACCCGCCCGTCGCCAGTGGCCAAGCCGCGGCGTCGAGCGGGGATACCGGCTGCTGCGCACCGATCTTCAGCGGCTCGCCGCGATCGAGGAGCACCATGGTGTCGCCACCCTCCGGCCGCTCTCCTTCGACTTCGTCGCGGCCGCGTACCAATGGGCCTCCGGGGTGGCGCTCGCCGAGATCGACGTCCCCCCGGGCGCCGACGTCGGAGACGTCGTGAAGGTGGTCAAGAACCTCTACTCCCTGCTGCGCCAGATGGAGCAGGCTCTGCGCGTGCACCCGTTCGCGCCCCGGGTCCGGCGGGCTCGCGAGGCAGTCGAGCGCGAGATGATCCGCCGGATCTGAGGGCCGTCCAGAGCGACGCGAGTGGTTCAGGACGTGCCCGGCGCGCTGGGCCGG
>PLXL01000010.1 GCA_003153215.1 Candidatus Dormiibacterota bacterium | reverse complement strand
TGGACGTCGCCATGTCCCTGGCCCACCCGCTGCACCTTGGAGTTGTGGGCGAAGTAGCCGTAGTTGGGCGGGTCGACGATGGGGCAGCCCTCCTTGGTCAGCCGGCTCCGGGTCTTTTCTTCCTCGATCCGCCGCTTGCGCTCGCGGACCACGGTCTCGACCGCCGACTTCACGTTCCATCCCTCCCCGATCCTGCGTAGGCACTCGTCGAGCTCCTCTGCGTTCTCACTGACTGCGGTGAGCTCGTGCGCATCGCGGGCGGTCATCGTCCCCGCCTCGATCAGCTCACGCACCAGGGTCGGCAGGCCTGCGACCACCCGCCACGCCTCGATGTTGTCGGGCGTGGTGTGGAGGGCTGCGGCGACCAGCTCGGTATCGGCGCCCAGATCGAGGAGCTGCTGCATGGCATCAGCCGCCTCGAGATCCGTGAGTTGCTCCCTGTCGATGTTCTCGACTGCCCGCTTGAGAAGCCGCTCGACATCTCCACCGGGAGCCACGATGACCGCCGGCACGTCATCGAGGCCGGCGAGGCGTGCGGCGGCGAGACGGCGAGAGCCGGCCGCGAGCGTGTAGCCACCTTCGGGGTGGGGCTCCACGGTGACCGCGGTAAGCATCCCGTGACGGCGGATCGACTCCGCCAGATCCTCGATGCCGCGCAGTTCCTGGCGGACGTTCCCGACATCGCGAATCTCCGCGAGCGGGATGATGGCGACGTTAAGCAGGGTTGCCGTGGTCATGACTGACCTCCTGTGTGGGGACTGGCCCCTGGGTTTTTCCAGGAGCGGCGGTGCGAAGGCACCGCCTGCCGGCGGCAGAGCCCGAGCCCAAGGCGCTGTCAAGGGCGCGCAGCGCCCGACCCCTTGCGGGTTGACGGCGCCGCGGCGCTCGGGCCACCACCCCCCGAATGGCGGGTCTCGAACCAGCCCTTCTCGATGAGACGGGTTAAAGAGGAGAAGGCGCGGGCGGTCTTCCCGCCCGCGCCCCACAGGGGGGAACCGCCTACGCGGCCCCCTCCACGGCGGGCTCTTCGCCCGTGTCCGCCGAGGCCGTGAGCGGCCGACCGAGGAGTTGGAAGTTCTCGACCACGAGGTCCACCTGCTTGATGCGGTGGCCTTCCACCTCGCGCACGCGGGATCCGAGGCGCCCGTCGACGTAGAGCTCCCGGCCCTTGCCCGCGTACTGGGCCAGGGTCTCGGCCGCGCGCTCCCAGCAGACGACCGTGTGGAAGCTGGCGACCCCCGCGGCGGTGGTCGCCAGGGTCAGGTCCAGGACCGCCTTGCCGCCGGCGGTGTACCTGAGGGCCGGCTCCGCGGCAACGCGTCCCAGGATCGCGAAGCGGCAGCTTCCGAAGCTCCGGCTCTTGACGGTCGCGCTCTCGGCGATGATCTCGCCGACGGGCTGCTCAGGGTTCTGCTTCCGGGCCATGATGTGTCCTCCTTGAGGGGTGATTGCGTGGCTTCCGTGAAGCGGCGCGCACAAGGCCGAGCGGAAACCCCTCGCCGCCAGGCGACTTGGCTTGGGGGTTGCAGCGAGGCCGCGCGCTGCTTGGATGCCACCTGCAGCGATCACCTTCCTCGGGAGGAAGGACACCCATCGCCCGGGCCTGGACCCCTGCAGCGCTTCGGGCCAAGAGGTGACGCGGACCGTTCGGGTTCATCCGGCAGCACCGACGGTCACCGGTCCGGGTGCTCGCCGCTCAGTGACTGGCGTGGTCGCGCCGGCGTGAGGTACACTTGTGCGTATGGTCACAGCAGAACGACAAGGAAGTCGGCGGGCTCCTGAGCCGGGGCGCAGGACCACCCTGGCGTTGCAGCCCGAGAGGCCGACATGAGCGGGCTCTGGGCCGCGTGGACACGTGGACCCATGGCCCCAGCTCAGGTTCTGCGCCGGCCGCTCTCGCCCTGGGCGGCGGTACTGGTTGCCCTGTGCTGGATCGTGACGGCGCCGCTCGTCCTGGTCGTCGGGATGGTGGCCGAGATCCTCGGCCGGGCCCTGACCGTCGCAGTCCGGGTCGTGGTCGGAGTGTTTGCGCTCGGTGCCGTGGTGGCGCTTCTGGACCTCTTTCTCACGCACACCTGAGCAGCGGCCGCCAGGGCCGGGACGCCCGGCCCTGGTACACGGGAGCCTGCTGAGTCGGCGGGCGGTTAGGCCGCCACCTCCTCGGCGCCGGGAGTGAGTGCATCCAGCACCCGGTGTGCCGCCGTCTGGATGCGCTGTGCCGACTCGGCGATGGCGTGCCGGGCCTGCTCGCCACCCCCGGCCCACACCGCCAGGTAGCCGAACGAGTACTCGGAGGTGTCGATGCCGAGCCCGGCGCACACGATGTACGCGATCGACTCTGCCTCCAGCTCGGCCTGCTCCCGGCACAGTCCTGCACGATCTGCGTGGAGGATGGCGTGGCCCAGCTCGTGGGCCAGCGTCTTCACCTGGTGGCTCTGCCCGTTCCGCACCTCGATGCGGATGCGGCGCAGCGCGTGGTTGCAGTCGCCGTTCACGCCGTCGGGCAGGTAGTTCTCCTCGACGGTGAACTCCAGGCCGTGGGCGACGTCGCGCAGCTTCGTGTACCAGTCCTTCGGGTCGCTGCCCTCGAGACGGCTGACCGGGGGTGCGGCCAGCTCCTCGCCGTCAGTCTGGCTCACGTCGAACACATGGGCCACCCGGAACGCGTGGGGCCTCCCGGCCACCCATCGCTCGTCCCCGGACTCGCCGTCGACGACCCGCAGCCGCGGGACGACCGGAGCCAGGATGGCGATGCCGTGCTCGCCCTTGCGCACGTGGCGACCCAGCCGGAGCCAGGAGTGGAACCCGGCGACGCGGGTGGCGTCGGGCCGCTGGGCGGCGATTCTGTGGAATATCAATCGCGTCGAATGGCGCGAGTCTCGTACTTGCCGTTTCGTCTAACGCGCATCTGGGCCGGTTGACAGAGCGCATCCCGCACAGCTAGAGTTCCTCAATTCACTAGATCACTACTGAGCTAATGCGCACCGAACTGACGATCGATTTCCATCTGGATCCCCGCTCTGGGGTCTCCGCCTACATGCAGATCGTCCACCAAGTCCAGCGCGCTATCCGCTGCGGTCTGCTCAGGCCCGGCGATCGCCTGCCGGCCGCGCGTGAGGTGGTCGCCGCGCTGGCCATCAACCCCAATACGGTGCTCAAGGCGTACACGGAGTTGGAGCACGAGGGCTGGGCAGTGAGCCGTGTCGGTGTCGGCACCTTCGTTGCCGAGACCGCGCCCCGGGCCGTTGCCGCCGAGGTCCACGATCGGCTGACCCGTTCGTTGCGGGACTGGCTGGCTGAAGCCAGGAGGGAGGGGCTCGACCAAGGGGCTATCGAGGCCTTGGTAAGCCTCACGCTCGACCCGACCGGTCGGGAGCAGGTGGCATGAACGCCGCCCTGGAGGCGAGAGGGCTTGGCAAGCGCTACGGCTCGACCTGGGCGATCCGCGATCTCACCCTCTCCATCCCCGCCGGCCGCGTGGTCGCCCTGGTTGGCCCTAACGGAGCCGGCAAGACCACCTTGCTGCAGCTCGCCGTCGGCCTCCTGACCCCGAATGCGGGCGAGCCCGAGATCTTCGGCTGGTCACCGCGGCGAAACCCGACGCTGGTGCTGGCCCGGGTCGGCTTCCTGGCTCAGGACCGTCCCCTCTACCGTCACTTCACGGTCGCTGATACCTTGCGCCTGGGCCGCGAGCTGAATCCCAGGTGGGACCAACCCATGGCCGAAGGGCGGATGCGCCGGCTCGAGATCCCTCTCGACCGCCAAGTTCGAACGCTTTCCGGCGGTCAACAGGCGCAGGTCGCACTGACACTGGCGCTCGCGAAGCGACCTGAGCTGCTGCTCCTGGACGAGCCGGTGGTCAACCTAGACCCGCTTGCCCGCCGTCAGTTCCTCTCCGAGGTGATGGAGGCCGCTGCGGCAGATGGCCTCACCGTCGTCCTCTCGTCGCACGTGGTCGCCGACTTGGAGCGCGTCGCCGACTACCTGGTCATCCTGGCGAGCGGGCGGCTGCAGGTCGCGGGAGACCTGGAACGCCTTCTCGCGGACCACCGCTGGCTCGTAGGTCCGGCTTCCGAGGCCGGGCGGGTCCGCGGCACCGTCATCCAGGCGGGCACGGGCCAGCGGCAGTGCCGGATCCTGACACGCGACGGCAGCGCCCCCCCGGGGTGGATGACGGCTCCTGTCAGCCTGGAGGATCTGGTCCTCGCCTACCTCGGCAATCCCTCCGCCGGGGCCCTCCCCGCGCCCGCGGCGATCCCGGCATGACGGGGGCGACCTGGCTCGCCTGGCGTAGCAACCGTCAGGCGGCGGTCGCCGGAGGCGCCCTGGCCGCGGCCGCTGCTGCCGCGTTGGTGGGCGTGGCGATCTGGGAGAGCACGCAGCCGGAGGGCTCGGTGCACACCCTGATGGACGGCTTCCGCGCACTCCTAATCGCTGCCCCAGGGGTCGCGGGCGTGTTCGTGGGAGCCCCGCTTCTCTCCGGAGACGTCGAGCGCGGGACGCACCGGCTGATCTGGACGCAGGGCATCACCCGCCGGCGCTGGGCGGCCTCCAGCCTCGCCCTGCTGATCATGGCCTCGGCGCTTGCCGCCGCTGTCATGGCCATCGGCGGACAGATCTGGATCGCGCGCCTCCCCAGCAACTTCGACACGACCTGGGGCCTCTACGACCTGCAGGCGCCGGTGGTCTTCGCCTACGTGCTCTTCGCCGTCGCTCTCGGCGCCGCGGTCGGGGCCGCCCTGCGCCGGACGCTTCCCGCCATGGCCGTGACGCTGGCGATCTTCATCGCCGTCCGGGTGGCCTTCGTCGAGCTGGCACGACCGCATCTCCTGCCCATGGTCACCCGCGTGGTCGTGAGCGGAGACCAGAACCAATCGGTCGTCGCTCCCGGCGCAGGCTACGTTGACACGACCTTCCTCAACGCGCAGCTGCAGCCGCTGGGCATCGGGGCCTGCGGGTCCCCCGGCTGCGTGCCCGGCCCGGCAGCCGGCATTCCATACGCCGCTCTGGGGCCGAACACCCCGTTTCGGGTCGTGTACCAGCCCGCCTCCCATTTCTGGCCCATGCAGGGGATCGAGGCGGGAATCTTCATCCTGCTCGCCGCTGCGCTGATCCTGGCCGCCCTCCGGTTCGCGACCCGCGACGGCTGATAGCCGCACCGCCTCAACCAGGCGAATCCTCCGCCAGGTCCGCTGGCACTGCCTTGCCGGGCGCTGACCGCCAGACGGCCAACCTCCGGTGGCCAGCCGACCACGCCTGGTGCGTGGCGACCGAGATCGACCTCACCTGGACCTACGTGGGCCGTCCGGCCGGCGTCGCCCTCCGTCGTCAGGAGCGCTCACCGCCGTGAATGACACGAAGGCGAGGCGGGTCCGAGGATCGCTCTGCGTCGCCGAGCCGCTCGACCGCGGTGCGCAGCTGCGACTTCGCCCGGATCGTGCGCTGGTCGCCTGGCCCAAAGGCTGCGTCGGTGTCGAGAAATGCGATCACTGCGGTGACGAGCGAGACGATGCGCGCGTCGGGAGGCTGGACGTCCTTGGCCATCTTCCGACCCCCATGAGTGCTGCTACGACGCACACCCAGGGGCGGGGACGGCTCCGCGCTGCAAGGCCGAGCGCAGCGAGCCCGGCCTGAGCCTTGCGGCGTCGAAGAGCCGGCTCCGTCAAGGTGAGAGCGGCGATGCAGCACCGGGGGAGGGGAGGCCAGCCGCCCGGCGTCTCCGTTGGCTGCACGCCCCGGACTGGCGCGCCTAACGCGACAGGTCCAGCCACGGGGGGCCTCATTCGAGGCCGGCGCGCTGGCTACGACCTTGAGCTCACCCCTTCGGCGCGGTTCGCTCCGGCTCCTCGGCCTGCGTCCGACCCTCGCCTCTCGCGCCCGTTCCGGGCACGACGCGGAGAGGGGTGAAGCCGAGCACCCGGGGCGTGGGTCCGGCAGGTGTCGGGACATCGGCAAGGCGCTGGAGCAGCCCCTCGAGCGCCGCCTGGTCGCCCTCTGCCGCCGCCCTCTCCAGCTCGGTCAGGGGGATGGTCGTCAGCATGCGCTCCATCTCCTCTTTGGCCTCGATGAGCTGCCCGCGGGTCGAGGCTTTGGGGACGTAGAAGTCGCAGCGAGCGCAAGCCATCCGATGTGGGCACTGCTCGAAGAAAGAGTACGTGCAAAAGCCGTGGCCGAGGTTGTAGTAGTGCCAGGGCGCGCCGGCGGCGGCGGCGCCGCTCTGCACCGCCTCGCGATCGATCAGCACCTCGATGGAGCGGACGTTCCGCGCGAAATAGCCGGCGTCACGGTAGGCTTTGGTCAGCGTGTTGGGGGTGATGAGGGCGTAGTGCTGGGTGGCTGCCGGGGACCGATGGCCGAGCCACGCCTGCAGCTCGAACAGGCTCATCGGGTCCTTCGCATTGTAGAGCTGGGTCGCGATCGTGGCCCGCGCCCGATGCGAGGTGATCGTGCCGCGCGCGTCGGAGAGGGGAACGCCTGCCTTGCGGCACAGCATGGGAATCAGGTGGTCATTGAGGTACTGCCCGGGAAGGCGCCGAGCCCGATGGCAGAAGAGGAAGGAAACGAGCTCTCCGGTTCTCCGGTCGGCGAGGAGCGGCTGGCGACCGCGCACCGTCTCCCAAGCGGCGATGGTCGTTCCCACCAAGGCGTCGACCGGCTTGGTGTATGGCCGTCCCGTCTTGTGGGCGGGGACGTCGAGCAGACACACCCCAGCTCCATCGTCAGCAGCGGGTTCCTGCCAGCGCACGCAGCCGGCGCGCAGCCGGGCGATCTCGTCGCTACGCAGCCCGGCGAAGAGCCAGACCAGCGCCAGGGCGCGCATGAACTCAAGGGGATAATGCGGCGCCCGCCCCGTTGGAGTGCTGGCCGATCCGCTCCGAGCGTCCTCGCCGGTAAGATTGATCCCCGCCCACATGAGCTTCGCCCAGACGTCGTCGGCAATCACTCGCGGGGCAGGGCTGATCAGGGCACCGATGCTGCGAGGAATCGCGAAGCTCCGCGACGGGTTGAAACGCCGGGAGATCCACTCCCACTCCTGCGCGTCCCTGAAGGCGATGCTGAGGGCGTGGAGGGCCGCGGCCTTCGACCGGGGAGAGAGCGCATGCCCTGCAGCGGGAAGCGGGCCTGGATGGCTGGCTGTGTATTCGCCACGCTGCATCCGGTCGATGGCAGCCACAGCCTCGGCGGCGAGCTGTCGCGTCCACTCACCGGGGCCGGTGACGTCGGGGTGGCTGCCGTGGAGCCACCTCCCGATCTTGAGCAGCCAGAAGCGGCTGGTGGCGCGGGTCTTGGCCGCGAGGGTCGATGTCGTCTCCCATTGCTCGACCCACTCCGCCCACTCCACTGCCATCCCCACGCCACGGGCCTCGGCGAGCCGGGCGTCGGCGACGTCCTGCTCGGGGAGTGGCCTGTCGATGACCCCGAGGTGCGCGAGCACCCGGCTCAGGCAGCAGACAAGCCCTCGACTCCGGTGGCTCATGCCGGCCTCGTGTCGGAGGCGCTCCAGGGTCGGCGTGGTCATGCGGGCAAGCTCAGGACTGCCATGGGCGAGCATCACCCTGCCAGCCAGGCTCCGCAGGTTTCGCAGCGTATCCGGCGAGTATCCCCAGCCGGCGACGGTCTCCTCGATCAGGGCCAACTGGGCGTCGACGGAGGCGGGGCCGAAAACCTTGCGGGCAATGCCTCGCCACTCCACGTTGACAACGGCGGACAGGTCCGGCAGGCATCCGAGCACATACGCCGTCGCGATCATGTAGTGGCGGGTCGCCCCTGCCGACGTGGGCCGGTTTGCGGTGAGCAACCTGCTCCTCTCCGCGGCCAGGACGCGGCCCCATGTCGTCCGGTCCCAGGCCCAGAAGCTCGTCCCTTCCCACAGGCAGGCCCGCAACAGAGCGAGCAGCGCGCGGTCCTTCCAGTATGGGTTCCCCTCGATGAGAGTGAGTGCGTCACGGAGCGGACGCGCCAGCCGCTCGGCATCAGTGAGTCGGTCCAGGATGCCCTCTACCGTGCGACCTCCCCAACCATGAGCTACCCCGAGGGCAGAAAGCGCCTCTCGCTCCTGCGGCGTCAGCCCGGAGGACGTGTCGTAGCCCTCCGCACCGAGGCGTCCGGGTGCTCCATCTGGGGTACGAGGAGATGCCGACGCTGTCACCGGGTGCTCTCCTCGGCAGCCGCCGTTGCGGCGAGCTTCTCGACACGCGCTGCGTGAATCTGAGACATCCCGTCGCGCAGGCGCGAGGCCAGGTCGCGCCCGGAGAGATGGATATAGCGCAGCGTTGTGCTGGTGCTGCGATGGCCCGCGAACTGGGCGATCGCGTGGATCTCCCAGCCGCAGCGTGCCAGGTCCGTGAGACACAGATGGCGCAGCGTGTGGGTGCTGAACCGTCGGAGGCCCACCGTGTCGGCGAGGCGGCGCACCACCTTCGACCAGGTCCAGACGGTGATCGGCTGACCCCGGTTGCGCCGAGACTCCGACACGAAGAGGGGCCCCCGCCGCGTGGTGATCCCCCGGCGGTGCTGGAGGTAGAGGGCGAGGAGGGTCCCGGTCGCCGCCGAGTAGGGGACGACGCGGCCGCGGCGGTTCTTCGTCGTCTCGGCCCGGATCCGCAGCGTCCGATGGGCCGGGTCGAGGTCGTCGGTGGCGAGAGCGCAGAGCTCCTCGCGCCGCAGCGCAGCGTCATACGCCAGCGCGAGCATGAGCCGGTCGCGGAGGGGGAGAGCCCGCGCCGCCTGCAGCAGCAGGCACCATTCCGCGTCGGTGGGAATCCACGGTAATGCCGTGAACTGAGGGATCAGCCCGCGGTGGCGCTCACCGCCGAAGCCTCGCCCGACGGTATAGCGGCCGCGGCCCACCGGGTTGGTGGGGCAGATGCATTCCTCGACGAGGTAGTCGTAGAAGAGGCGGACGGCGACGAGGCGCTGCTGCAGGGTGGCGTTGGCGAGACCCGCTCCCGAGCCGATGCCGACGCTGCCGCCTCGTCGAGGATGCGGTCGCGCCATGAGGTCGCGGACGTACCGGGCGATGTCGGAGCGGCCGGCCCGGCAGGGGTCGATGCCATCGCGGACGCATACGGCCAGGTAGTCGGCCAGAGCCCGCCCGTAGGCCTCGACGGTGCGCGGTGCCAGGCCGAGGTCTGTTTGCAACTCGAGCCAGGCGCTCGCAGGGGGAGCGGCATCGAGGGCGGCCCGCCAGCCGCTCTCCACAGGCGGCACCGCCAGCAACATATCCCCAATCTCCACAGAATCCACAGAGAGGGGTTCCCCCGCACCCCCTCCCCAGAGACTACTACGAGGGAGTGATATTCCCCATAACATAGATGAGGAGGGTGTTCCCCCAGCTGTAGCGGTGGAAGCGCCGCTGCACGTCCAGCCAGGCGCGCCAGGCGGTGGAGTTGGTGAGNNGAGGGAGGAGCCGCAGGCTCCAACGGAGTGGTGCCCGGAGCCGAGCAGCGAGGCCGGAGCACGCTGCCCAGCAGAGCAGCCTGCCCACGGGGGAGGCGGATCCGGGATGCGGCCGCTTCGGGGGCGCGCCATCGCCGGACGCGGCAGCCAGACCGCCTCGGCAATACTGGCCGCCGATCATGCAGCGGCACAGACCTGATCAGCGCCCGCTGGACCCGGTCTCCGCAGAGGCGCGGATCAGGGCCCTGCTGAAGAGGACGCGTTCTCTCGGCCAGGCCGCCAGGCGGCTACCTCCTGACCAGGCTCAGGGGTTGCCCGATGGTCTGGTGGCCTCGCTCGACACCACGATCATCCAAGTCCTGGAGATCCGAGCCGTCCTGCTCGCCTGGGCAGACCGGGCGCCCGAAGCAGCCCGCAGCGCCCGGAATGCGCTCATGGTCCGCGAGTACCTCCGCGGGGATCCCGTGCAGAAGATCGGCGAGCGGCACGGGCTGAGCCACCAGCGGGTTCGCCATCTGATGCTCGCCTTCGGCGCCTGTCGAGTTCCGGTGCTGCCCCGGCGATGCAGCGTCTGCCCGGGCTCGGTCGAGGCCTTTGGCCTCTGCCGTTTCCACTACTACCGCCAACGCACGTACGGGGACCCCGAGTTCGTGCCCCGGCGAGGGGTGGACGCGGAGCACGGGACCGCGAGCCGCTACTGGGCTGGATGCCGATGCGCCCCGTGTCGCGCTGCCAACGCCGCGCTGCACCACGAGGGCAGGGAGCGTCGCCGCCGGGCGCTTGCCACCGCGCCGGTGACCCATGCGTCCGCCTCGACATACCGGAATTGGGGCTGCCGCTGCGAGCCCTGTCATCAAGCGGCACTGGCAGGGGCCGCGCTGGCGAGAGCTGCCCGTCGGGCACGTCGCCAAGCGCAAGCGCCCGCCGCCCCGCGTACGCGCCCCTCACAAAGGTCCGACCCGAGGTTAGCCCTGTAACAGTTTCCTGAGAATTTTCAACGCCGCGTACGCGCCTGTACGCGCGAACGCGGCGCGAAGATCGCGTCTGTACGCGCACACGCGCCGACCCATCGCATCTGTACGCGCGGTCGCGTCACAGCGCGCTGATCGCGTACGCGGCGTCTGGCGCGTACGCGTCGAAGTCCCGGCAAGTGCGGGGGCGATTCGTACGCGATTCGTACGCGGCCGCTGGTGGGATGGGGCGCATGCATCCGCCACTCACGAGGCCGCTCACCATGCTCATCCTCCCCGACCTGATCCCGCTTCTCCATCCCTTTCTGGCCGCGGCCAGCTCCAGCTCGGACCCCAGCTGGATCAACCCATCGCCCGACCCCAGCCAGCTCCCCGGCTCTGACCAGATCCTCGGCCTGGTCGCCGGGGTGCGCTGGGCGGCCCTGGTCGCCTGCCTGGTCGGTTTGGTGGTAGGCGCCGCCGTCTGGGCCTTCAGCTCCCACAGCGGCAACTCGTACCAGATGTCCAAGGCCAAGCTCTCCGTCTTCGGCGCCCTCCTGGGCGTCTTCGTCATCGGCGCGGCCCCCGCGCTCATCCAGTGGCTGTACACCCTCGGTACCCAGGTGAGCGGGTGAGCGAGCTCGCGCCGGCCGCAACCGTGAGCGCACTCGCCGAGCGGCGGCGTCGCCGACTCGTGCCGCGGGCGGCCGGAGCACTCCTCCTGGTGCTGGCCGCCCTGACCGCGGCGGTGGCCTCGCCGGCGGCGGTCCGGGCCGACCCCGCCTCGCCGGCGCCCGCGGCGACCGCGGGTACCAGCGCCACGCCGCTACCCACCGCCTCGTCCACCACAGCGCCCACCGTCACGCCGCTGCCGGCTGCTTCTCCTCGCTACTCGGGCGGCGGCGGGATCATCACCAGCCTCATCTTCGGTCCGGCGATCGACGCGGTGGCCAATTGGATCACCCAGGCCGCTGCCGCCTCGACCACCTACGTCATCGGCCTGTTCGCGCTCGACCCGGCGAACCCCGACCTCACCGCTCCGTGGTTCATGGGCGCCTATTACGGCAGCGGCAGCGCGTCCGGGTCGACCGGGCCACCCGGCTCGGTCGTCATCGCCGCCTGGCTGATGGTGCTGGTGGTCCTCGCCTCGGTCATGTCGGGGGTGATCCGCGGTGACATCCCGGGCATGATCCGCCTGCTTGTCGTCCGGCTTCCGGTCGCCACCTTCGTCACCTTCATCGCGATCTGGCTGGTGTCAGAGCTCCTCGCCCTCACCAACCTGGCGACGAGCTGGGAGGTCGTCGGCGGCCTGCACGGCCTCGCGTCGTGGTCGCTGCAGATCTCGACCGCGAACCTCGGCACCGACTTCCTGACCGTGCTCGCCTCTCTGGTGCTCATCGCCGCCACCCTGTTCTGCTACCTCGAGCTCCTGGCCCGCGACGCCGCCGTCTACATCGTCGCCGCCTTCATCCCCCTCATCGCCCTGGCCTCGCTCTGGCCCGGCGCCCACCGGGCGCTCAAGCGCGGCGCCGAGACCCTCTTCGTGCTCTGCATCAGCAAGTTCGTCATGGCCTTCGTCCTGGTGCTGGGGGCGGAGGCGCTCGCCTCGTCGATGAGCACCGGGAACTTCGGCGCCCTGGTCGCCGCGGGCCTCATCTTTCTGCTCGCCGCCCTGGCACCCTTCGCGGTCTTCCGCCTCCTCCCCATCCTCGAGGCGACCGCGATCGCCGGCATGGTTGGCGGGGCGTCGGGCTTCGGCAAGCGCGCGGGAGCCGCCGCCGTCCGAACCGGCCAGCGGGTCGGCGCCGCGGTCGCTTCGGGCGGAACCTCCGAGGCGGTGGGTGGCGGCGCCGCGCTCAGCAAGGGTTCGGGCGCCGTCCCGACCCCCGGAGCAGGGGGCGGTCCGAGCGGCTCGTCGGGAGGCCCGCTCAAGATCGCCGGCGGCGGCGGTCAGCCCGACGGCGGCTCCGCAGGGGGTGGCGCGTCGCCCAGTGGATCGCCGGGAGGCGGGGGCCAGCCGCCCGCTCCGAAAGCGGGACCAACGCCCGCGGCACTCGACGCCTTCCCCACAGATCCGGGCGGTATCCCCCAGGCAACAGACGCCGGGCCCGCCATCGCTCGCACCCGTCCCCGCCCCGCCACCCCGCAGCAGGAAGGAAGCCCCGCATGAGTAGCACCGACATCCGGTACCACTTCGGCCCGCGCGACCGGCGCGGCCTCCTGCTCGGGGTCCGCCTCGGTCAGATCGCGATCCTCGCCACCGGCGCCTTCGTCGGCATGGTCGTCCTCCTCGGCGCCCGCGGCAGTGCCGGCGGGCTCTTGGCCCTGCTTCTCGTGGTCGGTCTCACCACCACCGCCGCGTTCGTCCCCATCTCGGGACGCGCGCTCGACGAGTGGCTGCCCGCCGTCCTGCACTTCCTCCTCCACGGCAAGCGCACCTGGCGCTCCCCGCAGCCACGCCGCGGCCAGGTCCTGCGCACCGCCCGGGGCGGCGAGACCCGGGTGATCGCCGAGCAGCCCGCCTTTCCTCCGGTCCTGCGCGACTGCACCATCCTCGCCGTCCCCGTCCCCCGCGGCGAGCTGGGCGTGGTCAAGGACAGACGGCGGGGCACCTGGACCGCCGTGCTCCGGGTCCGCGGCACCTCGTTCGCCCTGGCGGACTCCGGCGAGAAGGGCCGGCGCATGGGGGCCTGGGGGGCCGTCCAGGCGAGCCTGGCCCGCCGCGGCACCCCCATCTCCGCCCTCCAGCTCGTCGTGCGCACTCTGGCCGAGGATCCCGATGCGCTGGCTCGCCACCTGGCCGAGCAGCGCACCCTCGACCTGCACAGCCCGATCGTGCGCAGCTACCTGACCCTCCTCGACGACGCGGCTCCGGTCGCCGAGGCGCAGGAGGTCCAGGTCCTGGTCGCGCTCCAGGTCAGTCTGCGGAGCGCGGGCCAGCAGATCCGCCAGGCGGGGGGCGGCGACACCGGCGCCGGCGAGGTACTCAGCCGCCAGCTCCACGCCCTCCAGGCCCAGATGCAGCGGGCCGACATCGAGGTCGAGGGGGCGCTGCCACCCCGCCTGCTGGCCCAGACGCTGCGTGAGGCCTGGGACCCCGGGGCGACCGACCAGTTGCGACTCACAGCCCGCCACCACCCCGGACACGAGGGCGTCCCGGTGTCGGCGAGCGGGCCGCTCTTCGCGCGGGCGTCGTGGCGGGGATACGAGACGGACTCCGCCCTTCACACGTCGTACTGGATCAGCGAGTGGCCGCGGGTCCCCGTCGGGCCCGGCTTCCTCATGCCTCTCCTGCTCCAGACCCGCGCCCGGATGAGCGTCTCGGTCTGCATGGTCCCCATCGACCCGATCCAGGCCCGGCGCGACCTCGAGGCCCAGCGCACCGAGCACCTCGCCGACGAGCAGCTCCGCCAGCGGCACGGCTTCCGCACCTCGATCGACACGGAGCGCCAGGCCGAGGGGGTGGAGCGCCGTGAGTCCGAGCTCGCCGACGGCCACGCCGAGTACCGCTTCTCCGGCCACCTCACCGTGAGCGTCACCTCCATCGCCGATATGGAGAGGGCCTGCGGCAGCGCGGAGGAGCACGCCGCTCTCTCCTGCCTCGACCTCCGCCGCATGGACGGCGAGCACGACCGCGGCTTTGCCGCCACCCTGCCGCTCGCCCGGGGGATCTGGTGATGCCCGCCCTCTCCGCGCTGCGCAGCCCCGGTGCCGTCCTCCACCGGGCGACGACCGCCCACCTCCAGTCCGTGTATCCCGGCATCTGCGAGGGACGCGGCTTCTCGCGGGGCGTCTACATCGGGCGCGACCTCCACGGCGGCTCCTTCACGTACGACCCCTGGGAGCTGTACAACGCCGGGCTGCTCACCAACCCCAACATGCTGGTCCTGGGTCAGCTCGGCCTCGGCAAGAGCGCGCTCGTGAAGACCTACGTATACCGCCAGCTGGTCTTCGGGCGCCAGGCACTGATGCTCGACCCCAAGGGAGAGAACGGCGCCCTCTGCGCCGCCTGCGGGGTCTCTCCGGTGGTGCTCCGGCCCGACGGCGAGGGCGGCGGGCTGCGGCTCAATCCGCTCGACCTCGGCCTGGCCGGCGACCTGCACACCCGTCTCATGGAGAGGATCCGGATCTTGAGCGCCGTGTGCGGCGCATCGCTCGGCCGCCCGCTCACCCCCGAGGAGCGCCTCGCCCTGGAGCTGGCCACCGACGACGCCACCCCGCGCTCGAGGTGGGACATCGCACCGACCCTCCGCGACGTCGTCGAGGCACTGCTGCACCCCTCCTCGGGCGCCGCGGAGGCCGCCTCCACGACCCAGGACGCGCTCGCGGCCGCCTCGCGGAGCGTCGCCCTGGACTTGCGCCGCCTGGTCGACGGCGACCTCTGCGGCATGTTCGACGGCGAGACGTCGGCGGCCATCGACCTCGCTGCCCCGCTGGTCAGCTTCGATCTCTCCGCCGTGTACGGCTCGACCGCGCTCCCCATCCTCATGGCCTGCGTTGGCGCCTGGTTCCAGGGCGTCCTCGCCGGTGACCCATCGACCAAGCGGATCGTCGTCCTCGACGAGGCCTGGGCGCTCCTCTCCAACCTGGAGACCGCGCAGTGGCTCCGGGCCTCGTACAAGCTGGCCCGTAGCCAGGGGGCGCAGTACCTCGCCGTGCTCCATCGGCTCACCGACCTGCAGGCCGCGGGCTCCGCCGACTCCGCGCAGGTCCGCCTCGTCCGCGGCCTGATCAGCGACACCGAGACGGTCGTCTGCTACGCCCAGCACTCCGGAGAGCTGCCCGCAACGCGCGAGCTGCTCCAGCTCAACGACGAGGAGGCTCGGACCATCTCAGGGCTGGGCAGGGGGGTGGCGCTGTGGCGCGTGGGCAGCCGCTCGTACCTCGTGCGCCACTGGATATCGCCGCAGGAACAGGCCATCTGCGACACCGACCAGCGCATGCGGGAGAACCTCCGGGAGTTCCGGGAAACTCAGGGGTCAACCGTCGTGAACTCCGGGGATCGTATGTCGTGAAAAGGATACGTCCTCTCCTCAGTTCGCGGACTCCAGGTATGACCTTGGGCCAGGTCGGGGCGGCGTTGACGGAAAGGCCGAAGAGATCGCAGATGCGGGGGACGTCGCCACCGGTGGCGATGATGTCGAGGTTCGCGATGTCTGAAGGGTCAACGCGATGAAACTCCAGTGTTGCGGCGCCGCGGCGGGCTGCGTCCTCCTTCCCCTTGTCGGCAGCGTCGCCCTGCTCGCCGGCTTCACGACCCTCACCTCCTCCGCAGTCAACGAGGACAGCGCCCAGGTCGGCGTCGCCTTCCCACCCGAAAGCCAGCTCTCCGCGTTCGCGACCGCCGCGCAGGGCACCGGCGTCCCACAGGCACTGCTCATGGCCATCGCTGCGCAGACCAGCGGCATGACCTTCAACGCCCTGATGGTCAGTCAGAGCGTGGGCCCGGACGGATCGCCCAGCGCGTACGGGGAGTTCCAGATGGAGCCGGCCACCTTCACCAGCGCCGGCGAGGCGGTCGGGCTCGCGCCGGCAGCGTTCATCACGACCGGCGACACCAGGTCCGGAGCCGACTGGGGCGAGCCCCAGGGGGAGCTGGACGTGGCGGATGAGGCCCTCGCGGCGGCGCAGATCCTGGAGGACCAGGGGGCGACCAGCGCGGCCAGCCAGGCCGAGCTCGAGGCGGCGGTCGCCGCGTACCTCGGGGGGGCGCCGGCCACAACGGCGAGCGCCTCTCCCATGGCGAGCCCCGGCCAGGCGGCCGCGACGCCGAGCAGCGTTCCTCTCACGCCGACCCCTGGCCAGGCGACGGCGACGCCCATCGGCGCCTCTCCCACGCCCACCCCTGCCCAGTCGGCCGAGACAGTGGTCACCCAGTACATGCCCATCTATCAGGCCTGGATCACCGCCGGCGAGCCCGCCATGGGCGGCTCTGCCCCCGACTGTCCGAGCGGCCGCTGCGAGGTGGCGGCGACGACCGGGGTCTTCCCCTGGGTCCCGGCCGCGGGCTTCACCGACTACTACCAGGCCGGACAGTGCACGTACTGGGCCGCCCGCAACTTCGACCCCTTCCCCGCCGGCGTGGGCGGCGGCTCCCCGCAGAACCTGGGCAACGGGGGCGAGTGGTACGCCACCGCCGCCGGGAAGCTGGGCCTCGCCACGCTGCCACCGTCCGTCCTGCCCCCGTACGGCTCCGCCGTCTCCTACGCGGGATTCCCCGGCGACAGCGGGGACGGACATGTCGCCGTCGTGATCAGCGACGACGACAATGGGGA
>PLXL01000092.1 GCA_003153215.1 Candidatus Dormiibacterota bacterium | reverse complement strand
GAGCCGCTCCTCCCGAGGCACCGCTGAGGCCCCGGGCCGCAATGTCCGGGCCAAGAGCGGGCTGAGCCGCAGCCTGGCCGACGCCAGCTTCGGCGAGGTCCAGCGCATGCTGGAATACAAGTGCCGCTGGTACGGCTCGGAACTCGTGGTGGCCGACCGGTTCTTTCCCAGCTCCAAGACCTGCTCCCGGTGTCGGCTGGTCCGCGACCACCTGAGCCTTGGGGAGCGGGTCTTCACGTGCCCGGCCTGCGGGCTGTCCATCGACCGCGACCTCAACGCTGCGATCAACCTCGCCGGGTGGGCGCACCCGAACGTTTCACCCCACCCGGCAGGCCGGGCGGGGACTCCCCTCATCGTCGCCGGCAGTGCGCTGGAGACGGAAAACGCCTGTCCGAGGGGCGGTCAGACCGGGCGCAGCCCGGCACGCCCCGTTGACGCAGGAACCGGGATTGGCCCGGAGCCCGCCGGCATCACCGGCGGTCCTCGACAGCTGGATGTCCCTTATGTCCGCTGTTGACGAACGGTCAGACGACCAGGCGGGACATGCCCAGCGGCACGTCCTCGCGGGCGTCGCCGAGGAGGTCGATCTCGGCCTCCGGGTTGGCCAACGACGACCCCCAGATCTCCAGTGAGAGCTGATGGGCGAGCGGCAGCACGGTGCGACGCGAGCCGCGCTGCGCCTGAGCCCGGAGACGTTCGAGTCGCTCGGGATCGATGGCGCAGCAGTGCACGCTGCAGTACTTGTTGGTCGGCTTCTTAACCGGTTGGCCGCACCCCCGACGAGCGCACAACCGCACCGCCGGCAGGCGACCTTCAGTCGCTTGTCGCACACCCACCTCCATGAGTCAGGCCAGTCTACGACTGCCGCCTGCTCGGCTGTCAACACCCGATTTCAGGTCTGCAAGGAACAGGTGTGTGAGGAGTCCGCCGATCGGTGCGCAGGGTGCAAGCGGCAGAGGTGTGCACACTGTGGACAACCGGTGACCGCCCATCTGACGAGCCCTCTCACCGCTTGTGGGAAAGCTGTTCGCAAAGTCCACTTGTGACGATTTGCCTGCGCCTCTGGTCGTGGTTTCCGACAGCGACCGCGTCGCTCTGTCGCTGCACCGGTGCGGAGTGGACCACGCGGCTTCCGCGACATCGTGCGCACCGGTTGTGACGTCGGGCGAATGCGCGGCGACACGCCGACCGCGGTGAAGTTCCCTCAGGTCCCGCGAGGAGACCGCACCGCGCTCCTCAGGGCGAGGCGGGTGTCGGGTCCGGCGGACGTGGGCGCATCAGGGATCGAACCTGAGACCTCAGCGATGTCAACGCTGCGCTCGTACCAACTGAGCTATGCGCCCGCGCACCTGCGCAGATCAGGCCGGGATGATACCGCGACCGGACGGTGGCGCCGAGCCGGCAACCGATCCGCGAGGTCCTCCGCGGCTCAGACGGCAGTGCCCACCCCGCCAGCGGCGTGGGGGGCGCGGCTCGTGGCGGGGCTGTGAGCCTGCCGCAGGTCGGCGGTCGTGACCTCGACGAGGAGCACACCCTCACAGCCGTGGCAGATCACGTGGAACTGCTCGGGGCGACGGATGGGGCGGGCCACCGCCTGGCGATATCCACAGCACTCGCACGTCACGATGGCTCGCATCTCTCCCCTGGCGCCTCCACTCTCCCCGAGCCGGTGCCCCTGTGGGCTGCCACCCCTCGCGGAGTTCCCCGACTTTGCCACCGGCATCCGGCCGAGCCGGGTCTTACATGGCACCGCGACCCGGCCGTTGCACGGCCGTGTCAAGGGCTGGAAGTCGCTCCTCCCGATGTCGCATCCGCCGGGGCGGGGTGGTCCAGAACGGTCAGCCGGCTCCAGAAGATGAACCGGAAACTGAGGCCTCCGAAGATCACCAGGGCACCGAAGACGTCGACGACGCCGGTGACCGAGTGGAAGAGGTCGACGGCGCCGCCGAAGACGAGGAGCGGAAGGGCGATGGACGCGTTGATCACGGTGAAGACCCCACCGAAGATCCGGCCCCGGGACTCCTCTGTGGTGCCCTCCTGGAGGACGGTGAAGGAGGGGATCAGGATCGCCCCGAGGGCGCAGCCGAAGGCGAGGGCCAGGAACACCACGGCGGGGATGAGCAACCCGGTCTGACCGATGTCCTGAAGGATGGGGGGAAGGACGCCCATCGCCACCAGGCAGACCCCGGTGGTGATGAATGCGACGACGCTGAGCGAGCGCCGGGAGAGGGTGATGAGGTGCTGGCCGAGAATCCCCGCCATCGCCACCAGCCCGACCATGGCAGGGACCAGGACGATGGAGATGTCATTCGGCGAGCGGTGCAGCACCTTCTGCAGGTAGGGCGCCCCCAGCGCGTAGATGGTGAAGACCATGACCAGCGCCAGCCCGAGCTGGATCATCCCCCAGCGGAGCGCCGGGCCTCGGCGGAGGATGCCGATGCCGTCCTGGAACTCCTGGAGGACGTGGCTCTGGGCGCCCGTCCCCCTCCCCACCGCCCGCAGCGGCGCCCGGATCCGCCAGCAGGAGAGCGCGGCCAGCGCGAACAGCCCGGCGGCGATGTAGAAGGGGACGAGGTCCCCGAAGAGGATCAGGCAGACCGGGGCCAGCACGCTGCCGAGCATGAGGGTGAAGATCACCGTGGTCATGAAGAGGGACATGGCGCCCTGGATCTGCTCGCGGCTGACCAGCGAGGGGATGCTGGCCGCCTCGGCCGGAGCGAAGACCTGACCCACCGAGCTGAAGAGGAAGGTGATGATCAGCAGCGGCCATGCCTGGTGCTGGAGGAAGGGGATCAGCTGGCTCACCGGGATCAGCACCAGGAGCACGGCGCGGAGCAGGTTGGTGAGCATCATCAGCGACCGCTTGTCGTGGCGGTCGGCGTAGACCCCCGCCGGCGCGGAGAGGAGCACCCCGGGGAAGGTGAAGGCGACCGCGACCGCCGCCACCGCGGTGGTCAGGCCGGTGAGGGCGTAGACGACGACCAGGAGCGCGAACTGGATGAAGTTCTGAGCCAGCTGGCTGCCGCACTGTGCCCCCCAGAGGAAGCGGAAGTCCCGCCGGCGGAGCACCCGGGCGAAGCCGGCGGCATCGTCGGGGTGGGGCGGCAGCGCGGGGCGCACCGCATGCAGGGGCGCGGTGTGGTCGGGCGGCTGGGGCATCCGATCCTCGCTCATCCCATCTCCCGCGCGGCTCGCGCCAGGCACCGCCACTCGTCGAGGTCGAGGGTCTCGGGCCGCCGCCCCGGATCCACCCCGCAGTGGGCCAGCACCGCCTCGACCAGGTCGGCACGGTCGCCGAGGCCGCGGCCCAGGCCGTGGCGGAGGGTCTTGCGGCGCAGCTGGAAGGCGGCGCGGGCCAGTCGGAGCACATCTCCCCTTTCCGCCTCGGGCATGGGCCGGGCGGGGCGCATGCGAATGATGCTTGACGCCACCGCCGGTTCGGGCAGGAAACTCCCCGGCGGAACGTCCCGGACCCGCTCGACGTCCGCCACCGACCGCACCGCCACCGTCGCCAGGCTCCAGCCCCCGGGTGGCGAGGCGATCCGGACGGCGACTTCGCGCTGGACCANNAGGTTGTAGGGGAGGTTGCCGGCGGCGAGATGGTCGTCCGGGAGGCCGAGGCTGGCCGCGTCGGCGCGGAGCGCGTCCCCCTCGATCAGCTCCACGTTGGCGAGACCGCGCAGGGTCACGCGGGCGGCCCGGATGCAGGCGGGGTCGAGGTCCACGGCGACCACGCGCCCGGCGCGCCGGGCCAGCTCCGCGGTGAGCACCCCGATCCCGGGCCCGATCTCCCAGACGGTGTCGCCGGCCGCCGGGTCGAGCGCCTCCACGATGGCGTCGAGCGCGCCCCGGTCGACCAGGAAGTGCTGACCGAGCCGGCGCTTGGCGAAGAGCCCGGCCTGGCGGGCCACCCGTGTCACCGTCGCCGGGTCAGTGAGATCGAGCCGGCGGGCCGCGGCGGTCACCCGGCCCACCTCCGGATGCGGCCGAGCGGTCCGGGCCCCGCGGCCAGCGTCCTGGCGTCAGCCACGGAGGAGGTCGTCCGCGGGGAGGGCGAAGAGGCGTCGCGCGCTGGCGGTGGTCTCCCCCGCGACGACACCCGGCAGGACGCCGCGCAACCGGGCCACCGCCGCCGCGGTGGCCGCCACGAAGGCGGGGGTATTGGGCTGCCCCCGGTGGGGCACGGGCGCAAGGAACGGCGTGTCCGTCTCCACCAGGTACCCCTGCGCGTCGACCTCACGGGCCGCGGCCTGGATGGCCTCGCTGCGGGGGAACGTCACGATCCCCGAGAAGGAGAGCAGGAAGCCCCGCTCCCGGCAGCTGCGTGCGTGCGCGGGGTCGCCGGTGTAGCTGTGCATGACGCCGCGCACCCCGGGGACCGCGTCCACCGCCACGAGCACCTCCGCGTGGCTGTCGCGGTCGTGGATGACCACGGGCAGGGCGTGGGCACAGGCCAATTCCAGCATCTGATGCAGAGCGGCCTGCTGCACCTCGAGCGGCGTCTCGTGGTACCCGGGTCGCCAGTACTGGTCGAGCCCGACCTCGCCGACGCCCACCGCGCGCGGGTGCCGGAGGAGCTGGTCGAGCGCGTCGAGCTGGGCTCGATCGGGGGCAGCCCTCTCATGGGGGTGCCAGCCGACTGTGAAGAAGACCCCCGGATGCGCCTCCGCGAGCTCCCGGCAGTGATCGCTGTCCTCGACGTTCAGGCCGGGGCAGACGAGCTGCACCACGCCGGCCGCCAACGCCTCCTCCAGAGCGCGCTNNCCGGCCACGACCGGGCGGCCTGGGTCAGGTCGCCGCTCAGCTCGATGCCCAGGTCGGTCGCGACTCGCGCGGTGGCCCGGGGGATGAAGGGGTTCAGAAGAAGGGTGCTCACCCGCACCGCCTCGAGCAGCTCGGCGCAGACGGTGCCGAGCCGGTCGTCCTCCACGCTGCGGAGCTTCCAGGGGGCGGTCTCCTCGACGTACTTGTTGGCCCGGTCCACGAGCCTCCCAACCGCCGCGAGGGCCGCGGTGAAATCGAGGCCGTCCATGGCCTGGTCGTACTCGGGCACGACGGCGGCGGCGACCTGGCGGAGCTCGGCGTCGATGGG
>PLXL01000208.1 GCA_003153215.1 Candidatus Dormiibacterota bacterium | reverse complement strand
GGATCGTCCGGTCGCGGCTCCCCACCCGGTCATACACGTAGGCGGCGGCGGAGGGGTCGACCAGGGCGTCGTCACTCCCCTGCATCACCAGCACCGGCATCGTCAGTCGGGGGAGCCCCGCAGCGACCTCGTCGATCGCGCGCAGCATCTCGGCGCCGAGGCGAGCCCGCAACCTTAGCGGGTGGACCCGGGGGTCGGCCATGTAGGCGGCGACCACCTCCGGGTCGCGGGAGATCCTCTCCAAGGGAAGCTTGACGATGCCCATCTCGGGGGCGACCCGGGCCAGCAGGCGGCCGATCGCGATGGCCGGTGCCGAGACCCCGGTGGAGACCACAGCCGGGGCAGAGAGCACCAGGCCGCGCAGCTCCTCGGGGTGACGNNCGTCCAGGACGACCTGGTGGAGGTCCTCGACGTAGGCGTCGAACCGGGCCACGCTCACCGGCCGCCCCTCGGAGAGCCCGTGGCCCCGGTGGTCGGGGATGACCACCTCCAGACCCGCCCCGGTCAGGCGCTCGGCAACGTGTCGGTACCGTCCCCCGTGCTCGGCGTAGCCATGGGAGATCACAACTCGGACCGCGGACACCCCGTCATCGGATGACCAGCGCCGCCAGAAGAGACCAGTGCCGCCACTCCCCAGGGAGTGGCGCTCGACCTCGCGCACCCGCGGACTCTATTCCCCGCCGGGGGCGGGCNNCGGCAGCCCGGAGGGGGTCCTCCTCGGAATCGCGCCCAGTGACCATGAGCACCCGGATTCCCGGAGAGGTGGCGAGCAGGCGGCGGCAGACCTCCAGACCGTCCATGCCCGGCATGTTGATGTCAAGGAGCACGAGGTCGAAGTGGACCTGCTGGGCCACCAACAGCGCCTCCTCCGCGCTGTGGGCGGGATGGGCCCGGAACCCCTGCATCTCCATGAAGGCGGCCACGGTGCTGGCCAGCCGGACGTTGTCGTCCACGATCAGCACGGCTGGCGCCGCCGGTGCCCGCTCCTGCTCGGACAGGGTGGCCGGATCGGATTGGACCTGCCCCGCGGAGGGGACGGCGGCGGGCACGGGCCGAGCGGCTGCGCCGGGAGCGGCCCGCGCCGGGGCCAGCTCCGGCGCCGATACGGCCTGCGGAAGTCCGGCGGGCTGGGGTGCCCGACCGGGATCGACCAGCCTGAGGCCGGCCACGTGCGAGAGATCAAGCATGGTCATGACTGAACTGGAGCGTTTTCTGCGCTCGACCCACACGCTACAGGGTGAGGTCCGGGGCAGGAGGCACCGTCTGAGGGAATTCAGAGGACCGTTCCCCAGATGTTTCCTGTCGTCGCAGCCGGTCAGACCGAGGTACCCGGGTCCGCATCACAGACCGATGGCGGGGTGCGAGCGCCCCACCGCGCCCGGCGCGGCTCTCCCCGTACCATCCCAGACATGCAGGAGAGCCTCCCCGATACCGAGGGCATCGAGCGGGTCCTGATCGTGGTGGCCCATCCCGATGACTGCGACTTCGGCTGCGCCGCCACCACCGCGCGCTGGACCGACGCGGGCCTCGAGGTGAGCTACTGCATCGTCACCGACGGCCAGGCGGGCGGCTCGGACCGGTCCATCGGACGCCAGCGCATGGGCCAGATCCGGCGTGTCGAGCAGACAGCCGCCGCCAAGGTGGTCGGAGTCACCGACCTCACCTTTCTGGGTTACCCGGACGGCGAGCTGAGCGTGACCCATGAGCTGCGGCGCGACATCAGTCGCGTCATCCGCCAGAAGCGCCCCGACCGCGTGGTGAGCCAGTCCCCGGAGCGGAGCTGGAGCCGACTGTTCGCCTCTCACCCCGATCACCTCGCCGCGGCCGAGGCGGCCATCTGCGCCGTCTACCCCGATTCCCGCAATCCCTTTGCCCACCTGGAGCTGCTCGAGCACGAGGGGCTGGAGCCGCACACCGTCCGCGAGCTCTGGATGATGGGCAGCCCTGAGCGGGTCAACGTGTGGACGGACGTGACCGCCACCGCCGACCGCAAGCTGGAGGCCCTCCGCTGTCACAGGTCCCAGTACCAGGAGTGGGAGCCCCTGGAGCAGCGTGTGCGAGCCTGGCTCCGCAGCGCGGCCGAGGGTGCCGGTCTCGGCGAGGGCGCATCGGCAGAGGCCTTCTACCGGGTCAGCACCGGCTGATCCAGCCGGGGCCGACCTGCTCAGGTGCTGGCCAGGAGGTCCACGGCGCGCACCCCACGCCACGCCGGATGGCGCATGCTCGCCGCCAGGTCGATCTCGTAGTGGTTGTTGCGGCCCACCCGGTTCCGGCGGACCAATCCCGCCTCCTCGAGGTCCCCCACGATCCGGTAGCAGGCGCGCTCGGTGATCCCGACACTCTGCGCGATGTCGCGCATTCGCATGTGGGGATCGCGAGCGAGGCAGACGAGGACGTGGCCGTGGTTGGACAGCAGCGTCCACTGGCGTCGCGAAACGGGTGCGTGGTCCGGTACGGACTGCGGGGTGGGGCTCATGGGCTCTGGGAAGCCGCGAGGCTCAGGATCCGCGCCCGCGGCGCGGAGCCCGCAGCTCACCACAGAGCATAACAACGAGATCGCAAACGCGCGAGATGCGATTCGCGGACAG
>PLXL01000207.1 GCA_003153215.1 Candidatus Dormiibacterota bacterium | reverse complement strand
ACGTAAAACTGGCAATCGGCATGTGCACGGCGGACGTCGGCCCTGGACCACGCTAGATACTTCCCCGGAGAGCGCCGGGCTCGTGAGCGCCGGGAGGGCGACGGACACCTAAGGGACTTTCGCGTCGCGCCACCGGCAATGTCGTGGTCGAGACGCGCGACAGCTGCTGCGGCTTTGGCCTCCGCGGCGACTGACGTTCGACTCTATGAACCGCTCCGAAGCACGGCCAGCACGCGGCCCACCAGATGCACGGCTTGGTAGGCGATCACGGCGGAGATCACCAGGGCGACACCCGGATCGAGCCAGAACAGGCCACTCGTCGCCACGATGGCACCCCCGGTGATGGAGCTAGTGATCGAGTTTGCCCCGCTCGTCGACGGAATCAGGTGCCCGCATGAGGAGTCACGTTTCGTAACTTTCACAGCCTACTGACAGGGGAGACGAGAGCTCGCCAAGCCGGCGCGGCGGAGTAGGGATGCGAGGGTCTCGGGTGGTCTGACGCGCAAGGTGCCGTGCGCCGGGTGCGCGCTTCCCTCACAGCTGGCCACCGTCAGTCGTCATGGCCCGGATCCGGGGACGTGGCTCGTGCCGTGGCACCTCAAACAGCGCTTGCGCTCGTTGCGGGCGCAGAATCACTCCGTGGCTGAGCGAACCCCGGGACGCCCGTTCGTGATCATCGGCGGCGGCCTGGCCGGTGGCAGCGCCGCAGCCACCCTCCGGGAGGAGGGTTTCGCCGGACCGGTCGTGCTCCTCAGCCGGGAACAGGGCGTCCCCTTCGGCCGACCGCCACTGTCCAAGACCTACCTGCGGTCGGAGGAGGATCTCGACGGCTGGTACGTCAGGCCGGCCGGCTGGTACGCCGACCACGACGTCGAACTTCGCAGCGGAGCAGTTGCGGTGGCCGTCGATCCCGCCGGGCACACCGTCACGTTGGCCTCGGGCGAGGAACTCGCCTACGAGAAGGTCCTGATCGCAACCGGGGGACGCAACCGACGGCTCGGGGGGCCAGGGGCCGGGCTGCCCGGGATCCATTACCTCCGGACCAAAGCTGAGTGCGACGCGATCAAGCAGGCGGCTATGGCGGGGCGGCGGGCGGTGGTCGTGGGCATGGGATTCATCGGCTGCGAGGTGGTGGCCTCGCTGACCCAGCTCGGTGTCGATGTGACCGCGGTCTTCCCCGGGAAGGCTCCGCTGGACCGGGTCCTGGGCGGCCAGGTCGGCGCGCTGATCGGTGCCATCCACCGCGCGAATGGCGTCCAGTTTCTGCCCGGACACGAGGTGGCCGCCTTCGAGGGCACCGAACGCCTGGAAGCGGTCGTGACCGCCTCCGGTCGCCGCATCGCGTGCGATTTCGCGGTGGTGGGCTTGGGCATCGAGCCCGACGTCCTCCCCGTCGCGGTCGAGCAGGAGAACGGGATCCTCACCGACGAGCTCTGCCAGGCCAGCGCCCGCGACGTCTATGCGGCAGGTGATGCGGCGAACCATCTTCATCCGCTGTTCGGGCGGATCAGGGTCGAGCATTACAACAACGCGGAGAAACAGGGTGCCGCCGCGGCCCGGGCCATGCTCGGCTCGACGGCTTCCTATGACTACGTCCACAGCTTCTGGTCCGATCAGTACGAGCACAAGATCGAGTACGTGGGCCACGCCGACAGGTGGGACGAGTTCGTGATCCGAGGGAGCGTAGAAGAGGGTAAGCTGATCGGCTTCTACCTGGCAGACGGGATAGTGCGGGCCGCCGTCGGCCTCGACCGCGGCGGTGACCCCGAGCTGGACCTCGACGGCGAGATGGCGGCCTGTGCCCGTCTGGTTGCCGCGCGAGCTGGGCCAGCGGCCGCCGTGCTTGCCGACGAGCGCACCGACCTATGGGCGCTGGGCAAGCGCTGACGCACGGTGAGACTAGGCGTTCGAGAGCAGGGGGATGTTCGCCCCACTGACCGGCGCGAGCGGGCTGTCGAGCAACGCGACGATCACCCTCGCCACGTCGTCACGGGTCAGGCCGGCACGCAACGCCGGATTGGCCCGGCGCAGTATCTCGGTGTCGACGGCGCCCGGGCTCAGGCAGACGGCGCTGATGCCGTGTGCCTAGCCCTCGACCGCGATCGCCTCGGTCAGGCCGATCACCCCGTACTTGGACACGTTGTACGCCGCCAGCCCCGGGAATCTCTCGGTGGCATACACGCCGGACAATGACGCGATATTGACAATCCGGCCCTCGCCACTTGCAGCCATGGCGGCGAACGCCGCGCGAAAGCAGAGGAAAATGCCCGTCAGGTTGACTCCGCGCGTCTCGTGCCAGAGTGCCGACGTCGTTTCGGCGACGGCGCGGGCGTCAGCACCCATGGCCGCCTCGATCCCTCGCCTGGCTCCGGTGACGACCCCGAGACGTCCCGCCAGCCACAACTCACCCACCGGCCACCCGGCGGTAGAGACGCTCGTGTGCGTCCAGGCTCACCTCCAGGTCCAGCTGGCCCTCGGCGTGTTCACGGCAGGCCGACCGCGAAATCCCCGCGGTCTTTGATACCGCATCCGCGGCGGCCCGGACGTCATCAGGTGGCACGAGGAAACCGGTCACGCCTTCCGCGATCACCTCAGCCAGGCCGCCGCGGTCGAACGCCACAACCGGAGTCCCGCACGCCTGTGCCTCGGCGGCGGCCAGCCCGAAGGGCTCATCCCAGCGGGACGGATACAAGACCACGGCCACCCGGGCCATGGCCTCCCACAGCGAGGTCCGTTGCACTCCGCAACGAATGGTCACCCCTGGCCAGCCCCGCCGCGGGTCGATCTGCTCCCGGTTGTATGCGGCATCGTAGACGTCGCCGTAGACCTCGATCGGAACCCCGGCCGCGCGGGCGATGTCGATGGCCTCCGCCGCGCCCTTCTCGGGGCTCAGCCGGCCCGCGAACAGCGCGCCGTGCCCGGGGGTCTCCGACCAGGGAATAACACGCGTGGGCGGGTACGGCGGCAGGATCGCGTCCACGTGGACGACTCGGCCCCAGGCGCTGGCCTGGAAACGTGACACAGCGGCGACCGCTGGCGGTCGGTCGCTCCGGGCGACCTGACGAAGCGCCGCCGACACGGCCCGGTCGGGGGGAAGGTGGAGCGTGTGTATCACTGGTGCCTGTAGCGCCGTGGCGAGCCGGACAGCGGGCGCGTCGAAGGCATGATTGTGGATCACGTCGTATCGGTTCACCCGCATGGTCTTGTAGGCGGTGGCGAAGGCGGCCTCGGCCACCCCAACGGACCCGCCCGCGGATGGCCCGAACGCCCGGTACAGCGTGCCCGCCAGGGACCGGGGATCGACTCCAGTGTCGATCACCTCGACCCCCGGGATCTCCGATCCGGACGCGGCGTAGACATGCACCTCGTGCCCCCGGCCGGCCAGGCCGCGGGCCAGATCGGACACGAAAGCCTGCGACCCGCCTTGCTGCGGCTCGCGGATGGCCGTCACCAGCGGCGCCATGATCGCGACCTTCATCCGGCCAGCACCTTGTAGGCGAGGTCGCGCGGCGGGTTCACGCCCACCACCTCGTAGGGAACCGTCCGCCGTCCCAGCCGCCGGACCTCGCCGGCCGCCTCGGGATAGAAGATATTGGCCAGCTCCACCGCCTCCTGATGGCTGCCGAACTCCATGGACATCGCGCCGG
>PLXL01000241.1:2830-2956 GCA_003153215.1 Candidatus Dormiibacterota bacterium | reverse complement strand
GCCTGATCACCTCCGCGGGTCTGCGGGGCAACCTCATATCCGACGCACACCTGGCGGCCCTGGCTATCGAGCATGGCCTCCAGGTGTGCTCGGCGGACAGCGACTTCGCGCGCTTCAGCCAGGTCA
>PLXL01000241.1:0-2771 GCA_003153215.1 Candidatus Dormiibacterota bacterium | reverse complement strand
CTGCCCCGGGACCCTGTGACATGATCGCCGCCATGGTCAGTGAGACCGATCGGCGGCTCGGCGTTCTGCGGCGCCGGACCGCGGCGACGCTCGTCGTGCTCGCCGTGCAGTTCGTGGTCGGCATGTCAGTCAACCTTTACGTGACCATCCCAACCCNNGCATCGAGCTGGTGGTCCATTCGGTGCGTGCCGGACGCCGGGCCGCCGTCTGGCTGGCCGCCGCGGGACTGACGGCAATCATCTTCGCCGGCTTCAACGGGGCCAGCTTCCTCAAGTACAACCTGAACATCAGTTCGATGCTGATGTCGGTGGGATTCGCCGTGGCCGTGGTCTGCTACGTGGTGATCCTCAGCCTGGCCGCCTGAGCGGCCCGGAGGCGGAGCCGATCCGAGCCGCCGGTGGACGCGTACGGCAGCCTCAGCGATCCGCCAGGTAGTCGACCAGGACCTGACCGTACCCGAGGGTGAAGTCATGGATGATGACGTCGGAGTACAGGACCTGCCTGATCGGGATACTCGCCAGGAAGGGGTCGTACGGCGAATCCCCGAACTCCAGAGTGCCCTCCCCCACCCGTAGCTCCTTGATGACATCGGGATCGATCACCGTCGCGTTGAGCTTGAGCACGTCCGGTGGCGCATCCGCCTGGATCGACGGGATGACCTTGAGGAAGCAGATGGGATTCTTGGGGCGCTCCGGGATGGGGTCCACCGTCTGCCGCACCGCAAGGGTGACGCTGATGATCCTCCTGCCGTAACGCGTTACCTCGGCACGGATGCGCCCGTTCTCCTCCTCGATCAGGATCTCATCCGCATCCTTCTTGGGCCAGCCATATACCTCGCGGCCGCCGACGATCGGGTTGGCCCTGTCGAGATACAGGACGACCGCGAAGCTCCCCGCCGGCCTGCCGTCGCGCAGAAGGGGCACCAGCAGCCCAGCCTCGTTGTATGACAGATCGTAATCGGCGAGGACGAAGTGGCCGATGTAGACCACCGAGGGCTGATCCGGATCGGGCTTCAACGGCGCCGGGACAAGCTCTTCCAGGACCGTCGGATCGGTCGTGAAGAGGATGTTGACGGCCTTGCAGTCCCGGTAGCGATAGGGCGGCCGTTCCGTCAGAGGAGATATGGCGGGCATGCTGAATGCCAGCGCGGGGCCGGGGGTCGCAATCCCCGTCCCCGAAGCACGCGGCGAGCCAGTTTGTTCCATGGTTGTCTCCAATCGTCGCGACATGGATTCTCACTGGCACTTGACGAAGGTCGGATCCGCGTAGGCAGGATTCGGGTAATGGTAGAACCCCTCCCCGCTCTTGATCCCCGTGCAGCCGCGATCGACGTAGCTGCGTAGCAGATCGGCGTTGGCGTGGAGCTGGGCGTCCCCGGTCACCTTTGCCCAGTAGTCGGTGATGTGCCATGCGGTGTCGATGCCGACGTCGTCGAGCATGCCGAAGGGGCCGATCGGCATCTTCATGATCGCCATCCAGGCGCGATCGACGTCCTCGACGGAGGCCACGTCGTTGGCGACCAGAGTCAGCGCTGCCCGGTTCATTGCGGTGTACACGGCATTGAAGACGTAGCCGATGCTCTCACGGCGCATGCGGATGGGGATCTGGCCGATGCGACGGGCGAAGTCGAGGAGGAGCTCAGTCGTCTCTGCCGATGTCCCGGGGTGCGGCATCACGTCCACGACGTTCGCCGACCAGACGGGGATGTGAAAGTGGAGCGCGGCGAAACGATCGGGCCGGCCGGTCGCCTCGGCGAACATGGAGGGGAGCAGCGTCGAGGTGTTGGTGGTGAAGACTGCGCCGGGCGGGCAGAGCTCGTTGAATTGCCCGAGCACTCGACCCTTGAGCTCGGGATCCTCGGGCACGCACTCCGTCACCAGGTCGACGTCCGCTCCGGCGGTGGCCGGATCCCCGGTCACCGTGACTCGACCCAGGGATCGCTCCAGCTCGATGGCGTCGATCACCCGCGCCGCCACCTGCTCCTCGCCGTACCGCCGCAGTCGGCCGGGCGCCGCCTCGCGGGCGGCGGCGTAGGTCTCGTAGACGACGACGTCGTAGCCGTGGGTCGCCGCTTGAAGGCCGATCTGCAGGCCCATCGTGCCGCTTCCGATCACGAGTACCCGGTGCACGTCCTCGATGCGCATGGCATGCCTCCTGCCAACACCCGAACTGACTCCGGTAGGAGAGACCCGTGGCGTGCAGGCGGGGCCCGGCGGTCACCGTGCCAGCCTATCCATGGGTCCGCCGACCAGAAGTACAGCCTAGCGTCGCCCGGTTGGGGCCGCCAGGGGCCTTCGATCCATGCTTGACCGCCGCCCATGCGGGGCCACCCCGGGTGGCCCGGGATCTCAGGACCGGCCCTCTGCCAGGAACACCGCTGNNTGGGGAGGCGGCACCCGTCGTCGTGGCGCCGTCGAGCCTCCGCTCGAAGAAGACCCAGTGTTGCTGCAGCCGCGCGGGGATCTCCGACCCCTCGTAGCGGTCCCGCTCGGCGAAGCCTCGGGAGCGGTAGAGGCGCTGGGCGTCGCTCATGAACCGGCAGGTGTCCAGGCGCAGGGTGGTCGCTCCCATCGCCCGGGCCTCGGCGATCAGCCGATCGAGGATCGCGGAGCTGATGTGCCGGCCGCGGAAGTCCGGGACGACATACATCCGCTTGACCTCGGCGACGTCATCCGACAGCCGCCGCAGCGCTCCGATGGCGGCCGCCCCGACGGCGTTCTCGGCGAGGCGGAGCACGCCGTGGGGGCGGCGGAACTCGTCGAGGCTCTGGC
>PLXL01000111.1 GCA_003153215.1 Candidatus Dormiibacterota bacterium | reverse complement strand
AGGCGCCCGGCCCCTCGCTGCGCACCTTCTGCACGTGGACCAGCGCCTCGCGAAGGCTGTCGATCCACTCGCCCTGGTGACGGGCCACCAGGCGGACGCACCAGGCCAGCGCCTCGCTCCTGCTCCGAGCCACGCCCGCGTCGATCAGGGTGTCGAGGACACGTCGGTCGGCGAGCCGCAGCCGGGTCATCACCGGGACGCCCAGGGTGGTGAAGTGCTGGGTGACGTCCCCACAGCGGGCTCCCCAGGAGATCGTGCGGCCGAAGAGGCGCTCGGCGTCACGGGCGACCGCGATCCGGGCCTGCTTGGTGTCGGCGCGGAAGCGCTCGATGCGCGCGGAGCGCGCCGTGGCCCGTGCGGAGTCCCCGGTTTCCGGAGCCAGCTCGACGTCGGGGATCTCGCCCACGACGAGGATCTCGTCGCGGTCCCCGGTGATCGTCGGAGCGCCGGTGAACAGTCCTTCGGGAAGCCGGCCGGCAAACCAGCCCTGCAGTTCCTCGTCGGTGAGCTCGGGGGCGGGGGTGGGTTCGGGCTGGTGGTGCGGGTGTTGGTGTTCAAATCTCATAAATTACATAATTACAGAGAAAGCTGGAAGAGTCAACACCCCCAGGCACGTGCCCTCTCGACCGTCGGGGCCAAATTTCATATGGGGAATGCTCGCAGGCGGGGAGCGCCCGAGTCAAACCGCGGCTCAGCCGGGAAGGCCGCGGGCGGCATCCTCCAGGGCTGCCCGGAGGAGCGGCGTGGCGACCGGGTGCGACGCGAGTGGCGAGCCCCTGCCGAGGATGTCGCGCTCGGTCTTGCGGATGTAGCGTCGCGTGAACTCCGGGTCCCCCATGGCGACGACATCGCGGATGTTGGAGAGGCGGTCGGCCGCCTTGAGCAGGGTGGCGTCGGGGTCCTTCCAGATCTCGCGGTAGTGGGCGCGCCTCACCGCGCCGGTCATCGCGGACGCCGGGTCGGTGAGGAGGGCAACGAGCTGACGCGTCCGCTCCGGGAAGTCCATCAGGCCGTCGACGGTGAGCTCCGAGTCCTCGACCGCATCGTGGAGAAGCCCCGCCGCGAGGATCGCCGGATCGGTGACCCCGAGCTGCTCCCGCAGGATGAGCGCCACCTCCACCAGGTGGTCGATGTACGGGGTCCGCTGGCGCCGGGGCTGTCCTGCGTGGGCGCGCTCGGCGATCGCGTGGGCACGAGTGAGCATGGCCACATCCGGCTCCGGAACGCGAGCCAGCAGGTCGCCCAGACCGGCGGTCGGACGGGCATCGGCAGGCATGCNNATTGACGGTGACGTCACTCAAGGAGAGCCGATGAGCGCGGGAGCGCTGTTCATCGCGGTGTTCCTCGCCTGCACCGTGGAGGCGGTCGAGGCGACCACCATCGTCCTGGCGGCCGGCCTCGCCCGCGGCTGGAGATCAGCGGCGTACGGCGCCGTGGCGGCGGTCGCCGTCCTCGCCGTCGTGGTGGCGGCACTCGGGCCCGCGCTCACCGCGATCCCGACGGACGCCCTGCGCCTCGTCATCGGCGCCCTCCTGCTCGTGTTCGGCGTGCAGTGGCTGCGCAAAGCCGTACTGCGCGCGGGCGGCGTCACCGCCCTGCACGACGAGGACGCAATCTTCACCAGGAAGCTGGCGACCGCGCAGGGGGCGGCCTCGCACCGGAGGGGCACCGTGCCGGACTGGTACGGATTCACGCTCGCCTTCCAGGGCGTGCTCCTCGAGGGGACGGAGGTGGCATTCATCGTGCTCACCTTCGGGAGCAACCAGCACGCCATCCCCCTGGCCTCGGCCGCCGCCGGCGCCGCCATCCTGCTGGTGGGCGCGGCCGGCTTCGCGGTGCGGGCGCCGCTCGCCCGTGTGCCCGAGAACGCTCTGAAGTTCCTGGTCGGGGTCATGCTGACCGGGTTCGGCGCCTTCTGGGCGGCGGAGGGGGCGGGAGCGCGCTGGCCGGGCTCGGACGCGGCGCTTCTCGTCCTGTTGCCTGGCATCGCGCTCCTCGCCCTGCTGCTCGCCGTCGGGCTGCGCCGGCAGGAGGGCGCCCGGCATCGCCGCATCGCGGCCTCGTCGCCCACCCGGCAGGCGAGCTGATGAGCCGGAGGCTGCGGGCCATGGCCGCGTTCGTGTACGACCTCGTCATCGGCGACGACTGGACGTTGGCGCTGGGGCTTGCCGCGGCGGTGGTCGTGACGGTGGCGATCAGCCGGACCACGTTCCCGAGCTGGTGGGTGCTGCCCACCGCGATCCTCGCCCTGCTCCCGCTCAGCGTGTTGCGGACGGCGCGGCACCGCGCCTGATCGCAACTGGACCGCGGAGCTCCGGCCCGCCCTCAGCGCCGGATGTCAGACCAGGCGGTGGGCGTCCCTTGGGTCGAGGGCCACGTGATGCTTGGTCCGGATGTCCCGCACCGTGCCGCTCTGCGCGCGCATGACCAGGCTGTGGGTCTCCGCCCACCAGTTGTGGTACTGAACACCGCGCACCAGGCCTCCGCCCGTCACCCCAGTGACCGCGACGGCGACGTCCGTGCCCGGCACCAGGTCGGCGATGCCGAGCTTCGCCTCCGGATCGAACCCGGCGGCCCGGAGCGCCGCCGATTCGTCCTGGTTACGCACCCAGGGCCGGCACTGCATCTCCCCGCCGAGGCAGCGGAGCGCGCAGGCGGCAAGGACCGCCTCGGCCGTGCCCCCGGACCCGATGAAGACGTCGATGCCGCTGCCCGGCCAGGCCGTCATCAGGGCAGCGGCGATGTCGCCGTCACTGATCAGCACGAGCCGGCTCCCCAGGGTGCGCACCCGCTCGATGAGGCTCTGGTGACGGGGGCGGTCCAGCAGCATCACGGTCAGGTCCGGGACCTGCACGTCCATGGCGAAGGCGATGCGGCGCAGGTTGTTCTCGGGAGTGTCGGCGATGTCGATGGCACCCCGCGCCCGGGGTCCCACCGCCAGCTTGTGCATGTAGGCGCAGGGGGGCGGCTTGGCGATCCCGCCCGGCTCGGCGGCCGCGGCGATCGAGAGTGCCTGCGAGAGACCCTTGGCGACCAGGCTGACGCCGTCGACCGAGTCGAGCGCCAGGTCCACCTGGTCGCGTCCGACACCGACGCGCCGCCCCGGGCTGAGGGGGTCCGCCACACCGCCGGCGTCGATGACGACGTGACCGTCGAAGGGCATGCCGAGGAGGGCCTCCTCCATCGCGCGCTCCCCGACATCGCGCGTGCTCGTCTTGTCGCCGCGGCCGAGCCAGCGGCCGACGGCCAGGGCGGCGGCCTCCGTGGCACGCAGGAGCTCGAGGCCGCGGTGCCGTTCGCGGCTCAACCGTGCCGGCGAAACCGTGGCCGTCCGACGCTCTGCTGCGGTCAGGGCTCAGCGGCCTCCATGGCAGGGTCGACACGCGGCGAGAGGATGCCCCGGACGGATCCCGGGACCTCATCGGCGGCCGGCGCCGGTGCGACACGCTCCCCGGGAGCATCCGCACGCGTCGCCTCGGTGTCGACGCCGGCTCGGCGGCAGACCGCGGCCATGAACTCCCGGAAGAGCGGGTGGGGCCGTCCCGGCCTGGAGCGGAACTCGGGGTGGAACTGAGACCCGACGAAGAAGGGGTGGTCGCGCAGTTCGATGACCTCGACGAGGCGGCCGTTCGGTGAGGTCCCGCTGTAGACGACACCGAATTCGGCGAGGCGCTCCCGGTATTGATTGTTGAACTCAAAGCGATGGCGATGACGCTCGTACACGACCGATTCGCCGTAGGCGGCGGCAGCGTGACTGCCCGGCAGCAGCTTGCAGGGGTAGACGCCCAGGCGCATGGTCCCGCCCTTGTTCTCGATGTCGCGCTGCTCGGGGAGCAGGTCGATGACGGGGTTGGCAGTGAAGGCGTTGAACTCGGTGGAGTTGGCGTCCTCGGTGCCCAGGGCCTCGCGCGCGATGTCGATGGTGGCGCACTGCATGCCCAGACAGAGGCCGAGGTAGGGGACCTGGTGGTGACGTGCGAAGCGAGATGCGAGCACCTTGCCCTCGATCCCACGGTGGCCAAAGCCGCCGGGCACGACCACGCCCTCCACGCCCTCGAGTCTCTCCGGGGTCATCTCCTCGGCGTTGACCCACTCCAGGTGCAGGTCGACACCGCAGTGCACCGCAGCATGGCGGAGCGCCTCGGCGACGCTGATGTAGGCATCGCGCATGGCCACGTACTTGCCGACCAGGGCCACGCGCACCGCCGGCTTGGGGGCCTGGATGCGGGCCACCATCCGGCGCCAGTCGTCGAGGTCCGGCGGACCGGCGGTGATGCCCAGCAGCTCGACGATGTAATCGCCCAGCCCTGCCGCCTCGAGCATCAGCGGCACCTCGTAGATGGAGCGCGCGTCGGGAACATTGATGACGGCGCGCAGGGGAACGTCGCCGAAGAGCGCGATCTTCTCCCTCTGGCCCTCACCGATCAGATGCTCGCTGCGCGCCACAACGACGTCCGGCTGGATGCCAATGGAGCGGAGCTCGTTCACCGAATGCTGGGTCGGCTTGCTCTTGAACTCCTCGCTGGCCGCGATGTAGGGCACGAGGGTCAGGTGGACGTAGCAGACGTTGCTGCGGCCGATGTCGTTCTTGAACTGGCGGATCGCCTCCAGGAACGGCAGCGACTCGATGTCGCCCACGGTCCCACCGACCTCAACGATCACGACATCGGGTTCGGGCAACTCGTTTTCCGCGACCCTGAGCACGCGCTGCTTGATCTCGTTGGTGATGTGGGGGATGACCTGGACGGTGCCCCCGAGATAGTCGCCTCGCCTCTCTTTGGCGATCACACTCGCGTAGATGCGGCCGGTCGTGACGTTGCTGGCCTGAGAGAGTGCGACGTCCACGAAGCGCTCGTAATGGCCGAGGTCAAGGTCGGTCTCGGCACCATCGTCGGTGACGAAGACCTCGCCGTGCTGATACGGCGACATCGTACCCGGATCCACGTTCAGATACGGGTCGAGCTTCTGCATCCCGACATGGAGCCCCCGAGCCTTGAGGATCGTGCCGATGGAGGCGGCGGTGATGCCCTTGCCCAAGGAGGAGACGACACCGCCGGTCACGAACACGAACTTCGCCATCGTGGAGACCTCCCGGTGCCGTGGTTTTGCCGATGTTAGCAGGTACCTATCTGCGCGACACACGGTTGACGAATAGAGGCGTTCCCTCCGCATCCGGATCGCCCGGGCCGCGCCGCCCTCCGGGTCCTCAGCCGGCTCCCCGCGGCTCGAGAATCACCACCCGCGTCTCCTCCGCCGTCCCCATCGCCCCCGTGAGGCTGAGCTTGGGCTGGGTCGGCAGGGTCTCCTCGGTGAGCCCCATCTCCTTGGCGAACCTGTCGAGGGGCTCGTAGTCGCCACTGCCCTCCACCGCACTGCTGCGGTAGCGGACCGGCACGACGATCGACGGAGCGATGGCATTCACGACCTTGGTGGCGGCCACCGCGCCGAGCGCATCCACGCCGCCGACGGGCACCGCGAGCACATCCACCCGGCCCAACTCGTCCACCTCGTCCTCGGTGAGCTGGCGGTCGAGCCTGCCCAGGGTGGCGACGCACACCTCGTCGACCTCGATGCGCATGATCGTCGTCTCGCCGGAGCGCAACCCGTGGATGGTCACGCCCCGGACCTCGAACTCCCCCGGCCCGGCCACCTCCTGCGCCTCGCCCTCGCGGAATCGCAGGCGCTCAGGGACGGTCACCCCGTCGGTGCGGACGATGATGTCGGGGTGCGAACGGCCGAGGCCCGGCAGCGTGGTTGCAGGCGGGTCGACGAGCACCACGACGTCGCGGCCGCGCAGGCGGAGGCAGGAAAGTCCGAGATAGGTGATCTCCACGGTCCGAGCGATCTTATCCGGGATCGGGGTCAGGACGGGCCGGGCCGGTGAGGGGGGCCGGGGCCGGGGGACGCCGGCCGATCGCGGTCCTGCTCAGGACGACCCGGGCGACGGCGAGCTGACCGGACCCGCCACCTGGACGGCGATGGTCTGGGTGGTCGTCCCCCTGACTACGGTGACCTCGGCGGTATCGCCAGGGCTCAGGCCGAGGGAGACGGGATCGAAGGGATTGCTGGCGTCGATGGCGATCCCGTTGACCGAGGTGACGATGTCGCCGAGCTGGAGCCCGGCAGCGGCGGCCGGGCCGCCGGCGTCGATGGAGTTGATCAGGGCGCCGGGGGTGGTGCCGGCCGCGGCGGCGCGGGCCGGGTCGAGATAGCTGGAGACCACCCCGAAGGTGCCCTGCGCCTGCCCCGCCCCACCGGAGACGCTCGCGATCAGGGTCGCGGCCGCGCTCAGAGAGAGGGCGGTGACACCGGGCGGTGCGGGAGCCTGGGTGATCGTGTCAACGATGCCGATCAGGTCGCCGGCGGCGTTGAGCACCGGCGCCCCGTCGGCCCCGGGATCGCTGATGGCACCGATGCTGATCGCCCCCTGCAGGGTCGTCGGACCGTTGGCGGTGGCGGTGGCGGTGGCGGTGGTCACGGTCACCCCCACCGCGCTCACATCGCCCACGCCCACGTCCAGTCCCCCGGAGGCCGGGCGGCTGAGAGCGATGGCCTGGTCGCCGACCGCCGGAGGGGAGGCGGCGAGCGGGATCGCGTCGAGATTGAGATTGGTGGCACCGGAGAGGCTCAGCACCACCAGGCCGTGGGTGACGTCCACGCCCGCGATCACGGCATCGTAGCCCTGGCCGTCGGNNGGCGGCGGTCACCGGCTGCGTGGCAATGGTGACCACCGACGCCGCGTTCGCCTGGGCGAGCTGGCCGATGGTCTGGGGCTGGGTGCTCGTCGACCCGGTGATCTGCTGGTAGACGATGCGCTGGACCGGGCCGTAGTGCTGATAGATCGACCAGGCGGCCGCTCCGCCGCCGAGTGCCCCGACCAGGGCGGCGAGGAGCGCGGCCGCGAGCACCCGTACGCGGGGGCCGGGACGGATCAACGGCTGGGCGGCCGGGGATTCGGGGGCGATCTCTTCCATCGATCCCGCAGGGTACGACACCGGAGGGCGGCCGTTCGCCGCCCTACTCGGCCTGCGTGCGGCCGGCGCGTCTGGATCCCGCCTCGGGGCTCCCGTGGTGCCAGGCCCTGCCGCGAACCGCCCTGGCCGGCTGCCGCTACGGCGACGGCGTCGGCGACGCGGCCGCCGGCGTGACCGACGGCGTCGGGAGGCTCACCCCGCCGGCCGCGAGCAGCAGCTCGAGCTGGCTGATGTCGGAGTTGATCGCAGCCTGCGCCTGGCCCGCCGCGCTCAGGTTGCCGCTCGCGTAGTCAGCCTTCAGGTTGNNGCCGTCGGGGTCGGCGAGGCACCTGGCGAGGCCACGGGCGTCGCCTCGGGTGAGGCGGGCGCGGTCGTGCCGGGAGGAGCCAGGCCCGTGGGCAAAGTGGTGACGTTGTAGAGGGTGGCGATCGCGGCGGACAGACTCGTCCCCATGGCGACGCTGTTCTGCGTGCCAACGATCACGAAGCGGAGCTGCGGGAAGCTCACCCCGCTCGCCTGGTTGGGCAACACGTAGAAGGGGCGCACGAAGAGGAAGGAGTCGTCGTTGAAGGGCAGCACGATGACGTTGCCGAGGTACACCTGCGAGCCCGACTGCCCGACCAGGGTGCGCTCCTCACTGATGGTGGGGTCGGTGTTGGAGTTGTTGTCGAACTGGTAGGGCCCGCGCACGTTGGTGTTGTTGCCCAGGGGGACGGCCACCAGAGGTGGATGGTCCGTCGTCGTGTAGTCGGACTCCGCCGCCAGCCACGCGGTCATGTTGCTCGCCTGCCCGCCACTCCCACTCTGATAGGGGCTGAACGTCTCCATCAGGACGAATTGGGGGGTGGGGTTGCCGGGCAGGGTCAGCTCGACGTACTGAGGTGTGGTGGTGACCACGGTGCCGTCGGGCTGGAGTCCCTGGGACGGGCTGTAGAAGTCGTTCTTGGCGAAGAAGTCGGCCGCGACCTGAGGGTTGCTGACCGGCAGCGTGTCATCCACGTGCACCTGGGCGTAGACCTTGACCTGGTTGCTGAAGAGGTCCTCCGGGTAGCGCAGGTGCTGGACCAGGAAGGAGGGCATCTGACTGATCGGGTGGAGCAGCCCGGGGTAGATGCCGCTCCACGCGGCGGTGAGAGGCTCGTTCATGTCCACCGCGTAGAGGGTGACGGCGCAGGTGCGGGCGTCGATCACCGCCTTGACGGCGTTGCGCTGGTAGGAGATCCCGTTGACGTTGTCGGACTCGGGGAAGCTGCCGGTCTCGACGTACGCGTCGGCGATCCACATCAGGTCGCCTGTCTGCGGGTCGGCCACGATGTAGGGGTCCGAGTCGACAGTCAGGAAGGGAGCGATGCTCTGGATCCTCTGGTCGATGGTCCGGTTGATCAGGACCGCGCTCTGGCTGTTGGGGATGTTGCTCAGGAAGAGGTTGAGGCCCCCGAACTCGGTGATCGAGGTGGCCAGCTTGTCGATCGGGTTGTTGATCGTGAAGCCGGCCATGCCGGTGCCGGCGTGGATGTAGGCGTCCGGCGTCGACGGGTAGTTGAACTCCAGCTGGTTGGTGTTGACCACCACCGGCTGCTTCGTCTGCTCACCGCAGTAGATCTCTGGGTTGCCGCCGGTGCCGTCGAAGTCCAGTGCCGGGGGGGCACTGGAGTCGACCTGCTGGAGCGGCTCCTTGCCGTCCAGGATGTCGGGCTCGCCCTCGGCCCCTATCTGGTTGACGGAGACCGCGGTGATGCCGTAGCCGTGTGTGTAGACGAAGGTGTCGTTGACGAAGTTGGAGTTGGGGATGTCGGAATCGGAGATCTCGCGGGCCCCAATCATCACCTCGGTCTCCTGCCCGCTGGCGTTGGGGTAGCGGTCGATGGCGACGTTGTCGAAGGTCTGATAGCTGCGGGTACGGTCGACCTGGTTGAGGACGGCCGGAAGTTGGGTGGGATCCTGGACCCGGATGTTGGCCAGCGTCCCGGGGTCGGCGGCGAGATCCCCCGTGAGGGTCGGGCTGACCACCGTCTTGAAGGGCGTGTTGACGACGGAGGGGGTACTGCCGGTGGCCTCCAGGCCCCACGCGTAGCGACTGGAGGTCAGGTAGTTGTCGATCGACTTGGCCTGGGCCTGCTCGGCGTTGGGGTTGACGGCGGTGGCCGTGTAGACGGCCTCGGGGATGATGGTGAGCGCCCCCGCCAGGACCAGCCAGCCCCCGAGCAGCCCGCCCATCCATGCGACCGTTCCCCAGGTGGGGCGGCGCCGGCTCCTCCGGATCAGAAGCGCACCGGTCGCGATCGCGAAGATGAGCGCGATCACCTGGAGGGCCCCGAGCACGGGGATGAGCACGTTCAGGTCGGAGGCATTGGGACCGACGAACGAGTACTGCGGGTTCTGCTCGGTCGCCAGGTGGTAGGCGCCGAAGTGCGCCCCCAACGCGGCCATGATGAAGATGCCGATCAGCGCCACCCCCGCGTGCCGGGTGCCGATCCTCAGCGCGTCGTCAGCGCTCATCCCCTTGGCGGGGTGGAGCTGGACGTCCAGCTCGTCGGGGGCGTGGATGATCATCAGGGCGACGCCCACCACCGCGATGGCGCCGAGGAAGCCGACGATCACGCCGCCCCAGAGCATCGCCACGATGGAGTCGATCACGGGGAGGGTGAAGACGAAGAAGCCGTAGTCCATGTGGAAGACGGGATCGGTGGCGCCGAAGGCGTGGCCGTGGATGAAGAGCAGGACGTCCTGCCACGAGCCGGCGAGGTGGGCGCCCCCGCCGATGCCGGCAAGGACGGCGATGGCGATCCCCGCCCAGAAAGTGACCCGGCCGGCCAGGGCGTCGATGCCGCGGACGGCGCGCGCCCAGAAGGGCACACTGGCCCCGACCAGACCGCCGGTGATGACCAGCCCGATTAGGAAGAGGACGACCTGGGCGATCAGCGGGGTCCAGAAGACGTTCGTATGGCCGAGGCTGGAGAGATAGAGGTAGTTGACCCTCAGCTGGGCGAGGGCGAGGGCCACGATCACCAGGACGACGATCACGGCGACGACGATCAAGGCGATCTTGCGGAACCGGGTGTAGCGGGGGCTCCGGACCACCCGGGGCCGGCGCCGCCGGAAGAGCAACTCGGGGTCGAAGTTGAAGCTCACAGCGCGGCCGATGGTACTCGCCTTGACCCCGGCGGTCGCGTCAGGGCCTCCCCTCCCCGGTCGACCCGGTCCTGGGGTGGCGGCGGACGGCGGCGGTTAGCGCCGCTGGAGCAGGAGACGGACGTCGAAGGGGTCGCGACGCCGCCGGATCCGCCTCGACACCTCGGGGCGGACCTGGACCATGTAGGGCTCCTGCTCGCGCAGGACCTCCTCGATGGCTTCGGCGACCAGCATCCCGCCGTGGACCGTCGGCACCCGATCGGCGAGGGCGTCCGCCATCTTCTCGGTGACGACCGTGATCTCCATCTCGTGTGCCTGCTCCAGGAGGGTCAGGCAGTCGTCAAGGCGACGGAGCCGTTGCCGACGGTCCTCACCACCTTGCAACTCGATCATGGGTCAAAAATAGCGCAATTCGACCAAAACAGGAAGTCCCGCCGTGGCGAGGCCTCGGGCCGGGCACTCGGGGAGCCCCGCCGGGGAGCCGTGGCGCGCCGGCGCGTGACCGCAACTGACGGCTGAGACCGCTCCCCGGAGCCCTCCCGGCCCTCGCGCCTGGCGCCGACCCGGTGCTGAGGGCGACAGGATCAGCGGAAGGCCGCCCCGGCCCGCCGGGGACGGGCCCGGGAGCCGGGAACTGTCGCAGCGAGCGGGGTCTCGACCACCGCGGCCGGCCGATCCGGCCGGTGGGGGCGGCTGCCGTTGCCGGCGGCGGCGCCGATGATCGGCCGCAGGTACTCGCCGGTGGCGCTGCGTGGCTCGCCGGCGATCATCTCCGGGGTGCCGGCTGCCACCACCTCGCCCCCGGCGTCCCCGCCGTCCGGGCCCAGGTCGATGATCCAGTCGGCGGTCTTGACAACGTCCAGGTTGTGCTCGATGACGATGACGGTGTTGCCCGCGTCCACCAGCCGGTGGAGGACCGTGAGGAGCTTCCCCACGTCCGCGAAGTGCAGCCCGGTGGTGGGCTCGTCGAGGATGTAGAGGGTGCGCCCGGTATCGCGCCGCGAGAGCTCGGTGGAGAGCTTGACCCGCTGCGCCTCGCCGCCGGAGAGCTGGGTCGCCGGCTGGCCCAGCCGGATATAGCCGAGCCCGACGTCCTGGAGAGTGCGGAGGCGGCGGACGATGCGGGGCTGGTTGGCGAAGAGCTCGGCGGCATCGTCGACGGTCATCTCCAGGACGTCAGCGATCGACTGGCCGCGGAACTTCACCTCCAGCGCCTCGCGGGTGTAGCGGCGGCCCTTGCAGACGTCGCAGGCGACGTAGATGTCGGGCAGGAAGTGCATCTCGATCTTGATCATCCCGTCGCCGGAGCAGGCCTCGCACCGCCCTCCGGTGACGTTGAACGAGAAGCGTCCCGGCTTGTAACCGCGGATCTTGGCCTCGGGCAGCTTGGCGAAGAGGTCGCGGATATCGGTGAAGACGCCGACGTAAGTGGCGGGGTTGCTGCGCGGGGTCCGGCCGATGGGCGACTGGTCGACGTCGATGACCTTGTCGATGTGCTGGATGCCCTCGACCTTCTCGTGCTTGCCGGGACGCTCCTTGGCCCGGTAGAGGGCCTGGGCCAGGCGGCGGTAGAGGATGTCATTGACAAGTGTCGACTTGCCGCTGCCGCTCACCCCGGTGACGCAGATGAAGAGCCCGAGGGGGAACTGCACGGTCACCGACTTCAGGTTGTTCTCGGTGGCGCCGGTGACGGTGAGGGCCCGGCCGTCGGTGGACCGGCGCAGCGGCGGGATGGGGATGCGGAGCTCGCCGCGGAGGTACTGGCCGGTGACGCTGCGGGGGGAGGCGAGCACGTCGGCGAGGGTGCCGGCGACCATCACCTCGCCACCGCGCTCGCCGGCTCCGGGACCGATGTCGACGATGAAATCCGCGCTCCGGATGGTCTCCTCGTCGTGCTCGACGACGATCAGGGTGTTGCCCAGATCGCGGAGGGTCATGAGGGTTGCGAGCAGCTTGTGATTGTCCCGCTGATGGAGACCGATGGACGGCTCGTCGAGGATGTAGAGGACGCCCATCAGCTTGCTTCCGATCTGGGTCGCGAGCCGGATGCGTTGACTCTCGCCGCCGGAGAGCGACGCCGAAGCCCGGTCGAGGCTCAGGTAATCGAGCCCAACGTCGCGGAGGAAACCGAGCCGCTCGCGGATCTCCTTGAAGGCCCTGCCCGCGATCTGCATCTCGCGCTCGGTCAGACGCAGGTTCTCGGTGCGACCGAGCGCCAGCACGACCGTGAGGGCGGTGAAGTCCATGATGCTCATGCCGTCGACGGTGACGGCGAGAAACTCCGGCTTGAGCCGCTTGCCGCCGCACGCAGGGCACGGCTTCTGCATCATCAGCCGCTCGATCTCCTGCTTGACCCACTCCGACTCGGTCTCGCGGTAGCGGCGTTCGAGGTTGGGGATCACGCCCTCGTAGGACGCGTCGTAGGCGTGGGTGCGGCCGGTGTGGGAGACGTAGCGCATCCGGACGGTCTCGTCCTTGGGGAGCCCGTAGAGGATGACCCGCTGCTCACGCACGGAGAGGTCGCGGAAGGGAACGTCGGTGGGGATCTTGTAGTGTCGGCAGACGTTCTGGAGGACGTCGAGGAGCCACATCTGGGACGGGCCCTTTGTCCAGCCGGAGAGCGCCCCATCGTCGATCGAGAGCGAGGGGTCGCGCACCACCGCGTCGCGGTCNNGGAGAAGAGCATCTCCCCACTCGGCAGGCCTCGTGGGGGCCCATCATCCATCACAGGGGGGAGGTCTCCCCCCTCGGCTCCGGCGCCGGCAGAGCCGTCGCCGGCACCCCCCTCTCGGCGGGACTCCCCGCCGGTCAGGCCCAGTCGGGGCCCCTCATCTCTCACAGGGGGGAGGTCTCCCCCCTCGGCCCCGGCGCCGGCAGAGCCGGTCGCCGTCCCGGCCTCTCCGACACGCCCCGCCTCGGGAGCGGTTGTCCCAGCGGCAACCTCAGCCCCCGCCTCTCCCCCACTCGCGGGCTGGTCGGCCGGGATCAGCAGGATCAGGCCGTCGCTCAGCTTGGCCGTCTGCTCCAGGGAGTCGCTGAGCCGGCTGCGCAGCTCGGGGCCGATCACCACGCGGTCGACCACGATCTCGATGTCGTGCTTGAACTTCTTGTCGAG
>PLXL01000210.1 GCA_003153215.1 Candidatus Dormiibacterota bacterium | reverse complement strand
CAGCGCCACGGGCCACCGCCCCGCCGGCCACAGCGCCACGGGCCACCGCCCCGCCGGCGACCGCTCGACCCGTCGCCACACCCACACCCACGCCCACGCCCGCGCCCACGCCCACGCCCACGCCCACCCCGACCCCAACGCCGGTGCCGACCCCCAGACCCACGGCGACACCCTCGGTGACGACGAGCCTCCCCCTGCCCGCCTACGAGTACCGCGGGCAGGGGCTCATCTCCGATACCATCGAGTCGGCCCTGGAAGCCTTCCTCTTCGACTAGAGTTGCGGACAATGCCGCCAGATACAGGGAGGCCCGCACGCTGACCGAGGACCCTGCGACCGAACCCTCTCCTGACGTCCCCGCGGTGGTCACCGTGGATGCGGTGTGCAGGAGCTACCAGATCAGCCGGCCTCCCCGCACCATCCTGGACAGGGTTTCCTTCACCGTCCGCTCCGGTGAGTTCGTGGCCATCATGGGGCAGAGCGGCGCCGGTAAGAGCACCCTGCTCCACATTATGGGCGGGCTGGAGCCACCGGATTCGGGCCGCGTCCTGGTCGACGGCCGCGACCTCTACGCGATGGGAGACGCCGAGCGCTCGGCATTCCGCCGCGACCACATCGGCTTTGTCTTCCAGTTCTTCAACCTCATCCCCAGTCTCACCGCCGCCGAGAACGTGGCCCTGCCTCTCCGGCTGCGGGGTGACAGGCACGCCGCCCGCCTGGACCGCAGAGCAATCTCCGAACGTGTCCGCGTGCTCATGGACCAGCTCTCACTTCACGGCCTCCAGGGCCACGGCCCCGACGAGATCTCGGGGGGCGAGCAGCAGAGGGTGGCCCTGGCGAGGGCTCTAGCGGCGGCACCCGCCCTGCTCCTCGCCGACGAGCCCACCGGGAATCTCGACCGCCAGAGCGGCCAGGAGGTGATCGAGATGCTCAGCCGCCTCTGCCACGAGCAGTCCCAGACCACGGTCCTGGTCACCCACAACGCCAGGGTGGCCGCGTACGCGGACCGGGTGCTGGTCCTGGCCGACGGGCGGGTCGTGGACGACGTGCGCGTGAAGGGCGGGGGCGCGGGCGCCGACCGGGCAAGCTTCACAGCACTCGTCCGCCGGCTCGAGCGGTATGACCTCTGACCCGGTCGGGCGGGGCGTGAACAGGCTGGTCGCCTCCGCCGCGCGGCGGATCCTTTACGGGGCGATCTGGCTGGCGACCGCGGGGCTCGAGCCGGGTCTCCGACCCGTGCTCACCCGCAACCTCGCTTCTCGACCCGCGCGGGCAGCGCTCACCGCCGCCGCTGTGGGGCTGGGCGTGGCGGCCATTCTGGGGGTCCAGATCGAGGTCGCCGGGGTCGGCGCCCAGGCTGACGCGTCAGCTCAGCTCCGCGCAGGGCAGTCGGGACTCGACGTTCGTGCCAGCTCTGGGGTCGGCCTCAGCACCTCGCAGCTCGCGTCCCTCCGAGGTCTCGCCGGAGTCGAGGAGGTGGTCCCTCTGTACCAGAAACGGGTCACGGCCCAGGCCCCGCAACCGGGCGCATCCACGTCGACCGTGACGCTGGTCGGCGTGCAGGATGGGGAAGCCGCACTCCGCGGCATCAGCGTCAGCGCCGGGCACCTTCCCGGCTCCTCGGCCGATGGCCAGATCGCCATCGACACAGCCCTCCTCCCGGCCCTCGCCCCTGCGGGCGGCAGCCTCGGCGTCGGTGGCAAAGTCCTGCTGACCACGTCGACGGGCCCCCGTTCCTTCACGGTGGTAGGGCTCACCGACGCGAGCGGCGTCAGCGCCAGTTTCACCCACGACGTCATCTTCGTCCCGGCCCCGGAGCTGCTCACCTCCTTCGACCTCGGCCTCCACGCCTCGCTCTCAGCTCTCCGCCTCTCTCCGGGGACAGGCTCGGCCGCGGTGGCGGCCGAGGTCCACCAGCAGCTGGGCGGGACGGTCACAACGTTTGACCCGAGCAGCGACTCGAGCGATCCACTCTCCCAGCTCTCCACCCTGCTCATCCTCGTCAGCGTCCTCAGCGTCGTCATCGGAGCCGGGGTATGTGCCAACACGGTGAGCCTCGCCGCGCTGGAGCGACGCCGCCAGATCGGCCTGCTGCGAGCCGCGGGCGCCTCCGCGGCCCAGGTGTTCCACCTCCTTGCCGCCGAGGCCACGGTCCTCGCCCTCGCGGGCGCCGCCGCCGGGATCGTCGGCGGCGTGGGGTTCGGAGCCGCCCTTCAGGCCGCCTTCGGAGCTGTCTCGACCGCGCCCGCGGTCGGGCTCCAGGTCAGTCCGCTGGCTGTGGCGCTGGCAGCGCTGGCCGGCGTGCTCGCCGCCCTGGTCGCCTCCGCCGTCCCCGCCGCGATGGCCGCGCGCGTGCCGATCCTCGAAGCCCTGAGCCCCGAGAGCGCCGGCAAGCGCGAGCGGGTCCATGGCAGCGCGATCGGCGCAGTGCTCCCGCTCGCCGCCCTCGCCGCGGTGTCGGACCTGGCCGGCGGAGACCTGGCGCCGGTGGGCGCCGTCGCCCTCCTCCTCGCCGTGGCCCTCAGCCTGCCGCTGCTGGCGCCGTCCCTGGCGCGTCTCCTGGCGCGGCTGCTGGGCGTGTTGTGGCCGGAGACCGAGGTGGCGGCGGCCACCCTGAGGCAACGCCGCAACCGCACCGCGCTGACGCTCTCCGGGTTGGTCACCGCCATCGCAGCGGCGATGGCCGGCGGGGTCCTGGTGGCGGGGAGCCTCGCCTCCGGCGACGCCTGGATCAGCCACCTCTTCATCGGTGACACCCTGATCCAGAGCCCGGTGACCCAGCCGAGCGGCATCGCCGGCCAGATCGTCGAGGACGCGGGGGTACAGCTGACCAGCCTCCGCTTCTTCCCCGCCGTCGTCGACGGCGACGTGATCGGGATGACCGCCTTGGACAGTGCGACGTACGCTCGCGACGGCGGCCTGGAAGTCGTGGCCGGCGGCCGCAGCCAAGCCTTCGCGGCGCTCGCCGGCGGTCCCAGCCTGCTGGCGCCGCTCAGCCTGGCGGAGGCTGACGATTGGCAGGTGGGCACCGTGCTCCCGGTGACGACGGGTGGTGGGACGACCAACTTCCGGATCGCCGGTATCGTGGAGCACTCCTTCCCGGCCGGTGACGGCCGGGAGTCGCTGCTCGTCGACTCCGCGCAGGCGGTGAGGTTCTTCGGAAGTGGAGCGGCGGGTTTCGACGACCTCGAGGTGCTGACCCCGGGCCGTGGACCGGCCGCCGCCGCGGCCGCGAGCCGGTACGGTCTCTCGGCAACCTCGGTCAGCACGATCGAATCGGCCGCCGAGCAGGCCCTGGGCGGCACCATCGGCATCCTCCCCGCCATCGCCTGGCTGGCGGTGGCCATCGCCGTGCTGGCGGTCATCAACACCGTGGTGGTGAACGTCCGCCAGGGCCGCCGCGAGCTGGGCTTGCTCCGGGCCGTCGGGCTCAGTCGGGTTCAGGCACGGCATCTCGTGCTGGCGCAGGCCGGCCTGCTCGGGGGAGTCGCGGCCGTGCTCGGCGTCGGGGTGGGCTGCCTGCTCGCCGTGCCCCTGCTCGCCGCCAGNNCTGCCCGCCCGCCGCGCGGCGGCCGCCGACATCGTGAGCGCCGTACGCGAGGAATGAGGGCGCGACGGGGCATGGCGCGAGCGCTCGGAATGCTGGCGCTGGCGGCCCTGGCCGGTGGCTGCGGGGGTGCCGGTGTCACGATGACCCTCGCCGGGGATCCGGGCAGCTACCTGATCACCCTGGAGCAGCTCCCCTCCCCGGACTTCACCGTCTACCAGGCGGTGAAGGAGGTGGGTGCGGGCTGGCTGGACCCGGGCAGCTCGACCGCCCTCGACAAGGACGGCCTGACCCGGGCGGCGGAGGTCGAGTTCTACCGCAACGTGTCCTTCAGCACCAGCAACGGCCCGATCACGCTCACCGCGGCAGTCGCGGACTTCACGACCACGGCGGGCGCGTCCACCGCCATGATCCGCCTCGACAGCGCCCTGGACTCCCGTGCCGGTGCCGTGCCCGTCTCCACCGGCCCGCTGGGCGACGGCGGGCATGCCACCACTACGCAGGGGACCGCCGAGGGCGTCGGAGCCCTCCAGGTCATCGTCGTGTGGCGGGTCGACAATCTGGTCAACGGCCTGGTGGCGGAGGGTCGGCTCGGCGGTCTCCAGCTCGACCAGATCCTCCCCCTCGCCGCGGTCCAGACGGCGAACGAGCGCGGCGGCTGAGCCGGCTTCAGGCGATCTGGATACCGCTGCCGGACCCGAGCGGCCGATCCTCGCGGAGGAGTCGAAGGATCTCCGCGGCTGGCACCGGCCGTGAGAAGAGGAAACCCTGGTAGGCGTCCAGGCCCTGGGTCTGGAGGCGGTTGAGCTGCTCCTCGGTCTCGACTCCCTCGGCGATGACCCGCAGCCCAAGGTTGCGGCCAAGGGTCACCACGGCGTGGAGCAGGGCCCCGGGATCCGCGGCGGGATTCGCCTCGTCCTCCAGGAGGAAGCTGCGGTCGATCTTGATCGTGCTGACGGCGAGGTTGTGGAGCTTGCCGATGTTGGAATAGCCGGTGCCGAAGTCGTCCAGCGAGATGGTCACCCCCTGGCGCGCCAGCTCACCGAGCACCTCGGCCGCGGCTTGCGCGTCGACCATGGCCGCCGACTCGGTGACCTCCAACTCCAGCAGGTGGGCCGGGAGCCCGGTCTCGTCCAGGCACTCGAGCACGACCGCGACGAGGCTGCGGTCGGTCAGCTGGTGGGCCGAAACGTTGACCGCGACTCGCACGTCTCCCAGCCCGTCGGACCGCCACTGGGCCGCGTGCCGGACCGCGCTCCGCAGGACGAACTGGCCGATCTCCGCGATCACCCCGATCTCCTCGGCGATGGGGATGAACCGGACGGGGGGAACCTCGCCGAGCACCGGGTGATGCCAGCGGGCGAGCGCCTCGAGCCCGACGATGCGGTGAGAGGCAGCATCGACCTCAGGCTGGAAGGCGACGCTGAACTCCCCCCGCTCCAGGGCGAGGGGGAGCTGCTGCTCGATGAGGAGCCGGCCCTCGGCCTCCTGCGAGAGGGAGAGCTCAAAGCGGACCAGGTGCTCCACCGACATGCGCCCAGCGTGCTCTGCCACGGCGGCGTGCCGCATCAGCGTGGCCGGATTGTCCCCGTCCGACGGCGCCACGGCGATCCCGATCGCGGCGCTCAGCCGGAGGTGGGCGGCGGAGCCCGTGCAGGGAGCCGCAACGGTCGCCACGATGGAGCGCGCCATGTAGACGGCCTCCTCGGGGAAGACCAGGCCGGGGAGGAGGACGGCGAACTCGTCGTCCGACCAGCGCGCGACCATCCACGCGTTCATCGGCTCGGCCGCGCCGGTAGGCAGCGTGGACGACGGCGTGCGGCTGGCCGCGGCCTGGACACAGTCCGAAACTCGCTCCNNGCGCTCAACTCGCTGCCGAGCCGCCAGCGGAAGGTCGAGGCATTGGGGAGCCCGGTGAGCCGGTCGTGCGAGGCGTCGAAGTCCCTCTCCGCGGCCAGGCGATCGCGCTCCTCGGTCCACCGTGTGACATCGACCCCCACGGAGGTGACGGCGGTGGGCCGGCCGGCCTCGTCGAGGCTCGGCGTGGCCGTCCAGGCCACGATCCGCACCCGACCGTCGCTGGTGCGGATCGGCGCCTCGACGCAGGCGGTCCCGTCCTTGCCGGTCACCGCCCGTTCGAAGGCCCGGACCACGCGGCGCCGATGCTCAGGGGCGATCAGCACCTCGTGCCAGAGACGGCCGCTCAGGTCGCTCCAGCGCCACCC
>PLXL01000097.1 GCA_003153215.1 Candidatus Dormiibacterota bacterium | reverse complement strand
GCTGTCCACAGACCCGAGCTTCGAGTCGAAGCTGCGTGACGTGGTCGGCCTGTACGTGAACCCGCCGGCTGCCGCAGCGGTGTTCTGTTTCGACGAGAAAACCCAGGTCCAGGCTCTGGACCGCACCCAGCCGTCCCTGCCGATGGTGCCGGGGCGGGCCGGGACGATGACCCACGACTACAAGAGAAACGGCACCCCCTGGACCTGTTCGCCGCGCTGAACGTGGGCTCCGGGGAGGTGCTGCACGACACCCGCCGCTCCCACACCGGCCGTGACGTGCTGGCGTTCTTCCGCTGGATCGACATGCACGTCGACCCCGACCTGGAGCTGCACGTCATCTTGGACAACCTGTCGGCCCACAAGAAACGCCGCCGCTGGCACCTGCACTTCACCCCGACCAGCTCGTCATGGCTCAACCTCGTCGAGTGCTGGTTCTCCGTGCTCAGCCGCAAAGCCTTGACCAACACCAGCTTCACCTCCGTCGCCGAACTCGAAACCCGGATCGACTGCTGGGTCTCCCACTGGAACGACAACCCCGAGCCCTTCGTCTGGACCAAACCCGCCGACGAGATCCTCGACAAAGTCGCCCGCGGACAAGCCACCCTCGACCGGATCACCAAATCCGCGACACACCACTAGACTGGACAGATCGTAGATGACTCGCTCAGGGGACCCGCCACCAGGCGGGAGCCCGCCAGCAAAGCCCTCGCCGCTGTCCCCTGGGTATCGTAGATCCTCTGATGACGGGACTCCCGGCATACGACCCAACCCTCTACAAGGGCAGCGCGGCTTACTACCTCCGCGGCCGGCCGCCGTACTCGCTGGCACTCAGAGAGGCGGTCTCCGCCGAGTGCGCACTGGACGGCACGGGACGGCTCCTCGACGTCGGGTGCGGTCCGGGAGTTCTTGCCGCCGAGCTGGCGCCGGTCGTCTACGAGGCGGTCGGCTTGGACCCGGACCCCGACATGCTGACCGAGGCCGCCCGGCACGCCGCGCGAGCGGGTGTGACGAACGTCCGGTGGGTGCAGGGCCTGGCCGAGCAGATCCCCGACCTCAACCTCGGAATCTTCCGCCTGGTGACCTTCGGTCAGTCGTTTCACTGGACCGCGCGGGAGCGGGTGGCCGAGAGCGTCTACGACCTCCTTGAACCTGGCGGCAGCATCGTCCTCGTAGGCCACTCCGTCGACAAGCGGCCCGAGCCCACCGGTCCGGGCCACCCGAAGATCCCCCACGAGGCGATCCTCGCCCTCATCGACTCGTACCTCGGTTCCCGGCGGCGGTCAGGCCAGGGGTACCAAGGGCCGCCCACTGACCGGTGGGAGGCCGCCCTCCGCCGGACGCGTTTCGGGCAGCCCCGGGAGGTCGTCTCTCCCGGTCGGACCGACATCGTCCAGGACTCCGACGGGGTCTTGGCCAACTACCTCTCCATGTCGTTCTGCGCGCCCCACCTCTTCGGGGACCGACTCGATTCCTTCGAGGCAGAGCTTCGTCGGACGCTGGCCGAGCGGTCCCCGTCCGGCCTCTTCTGGGACTGGCCGGGCGACACGGACATCGTCATCGCCGATAAGCCCAGGTAGCCGCGCGTACCGCTGGTTGCGGCTCGGCAGAGGCCCGTTCGGCTTCGTGCAGCCGAACTAGAAGTGGCTACTGCTCAACTCGGAATCGAGCGCGGAGCGGGAGACGAGACTCGAACTCGCGACATCCAGCTTGGAAGGAACGTGCTCGGATTCGTATTCCGATCCGCCGGAAAGTGGCGTTTGAGCACATTGCGTCACCTCTTTGCAGTATCTCGAATCAAGCCGCACGTGGATGACGGCGCCAGGGGCCAGGTAACGGGCGTTCACACCGGGTTCGCTGGCGGTCGAATGGCCTGCGCGAGACACGGCCGCACTCGAACGCCTCGGCTTGGGGGGTGGGTGGAACAATATGTGCGATGGTTAAGACATCGGGTGAGTTCTCCAGCGTCGCTGGGCGCCGCGCAACGGATTGCAACGTCTGATCCGGACGACCTCAGGAAACTGGATCCGAGTGTCGACTTAGTCGTTCTGTGAGCAACCGTCTTCCACGACGTTCAGACAGGAGCGAGGATCCCGTATGACGCTCTCGTTGAGCCGGATGACGGCCGACGACGTGGACAACGCGGCCGCGATCGCTCTCGCCGCCTATGGGCGTCCGTACAGTCCGCACGACATCCGCCGCTATCTCGCCCTCCAGCCGGACGGCTGGCTGATGGCACGGATCGACGGCACACCCGCGGGCATCGGTGGCATCACAGCGTATGGGCAGCATGCCGTCGTTGGGCTGATGGCTACCCATCCGGACTTCCAACGTCGGGGCGTCGCCACTTCTCTGCTGGCCACCCTCCTGGCCTACGCGGACGTCTGGGGAGTCCGCTCTGTGGCGCTCGACGCCACAGAGGAAGGAGCGGCGCTGTACCGTCGTCACGGCTTCGTCCAGGTCGACCGCACCGTAGTCTGGGGTCTCACGGGTTCGCCAGTAGCAGGGCGCGCGCAGAGGACCGCCCAAACAGTGGTTGCCGAAGGCGCCGGGACGACCGAGCTGGCCGCTATTGCCACCTTGGATGCCGAAGTCTTCGGCGCCAACCGAGCGCGACTCATCGCAAGTCTGCTCGAGGAGAGGCCAGGTCGCGCTTGTGTGGTTCGCGACCGCGCGGGCCAGGCCTCTGCCTATGCGGTTGCTCAGGCTGGTCGCGTTGGTCCGGCCGCCGCGGGATCTGCCGCTGATGCGGCTGCGCTTCTCGACGCCGTGCTCAAACTCCACTTCGAGGAGCCGCCGCGAATTCTGGTTCCGGAGCGCAACCATCTGGCCACCGCGGTCCTGCAAGCGCGAGGCTTCGCGAGACAGCGGTCCACCCGATACATGGTGCGAGGACCGGCTAGCGCGCCCGGCAATCGCTCTCACCTGCTCGGCCTGGCCAGCTTCGGTCTCGGGTAGAGCGACGCATTCGTTGACTACTTCGGCTGACTAGGCGTCGTAAGCGAAGCCCTGATCGCGCAGCCGCGCCGTCAAGCTCTCCAGGCCCGCCGAATGGCTCACCCCACTCCACCTCGCCAGGAAGGCGAATCGACCCCTTGGGCTATCCTGGTCGTCGCACTTGGACTGGACCTATGAACAGGGTCAGCCGTGCAGTGTCCCGATCAGTCGCTTCGTAGTGCTCAGGAGACGGAGAGCGTCTACGCGCTGCGGCAGAGGCCCTTGGCATTGACGCTCCAAGGACGCGTTCGCTCGGCACAACGGGACAGCGCCGATTCCGGTCTGGTCAGCCAACCACGTTCGCNNCCGCGCCGACGGCAGCACCACGGCGGAAGCCATGCGCTGCCTCAAGCGGCGCCTCTCGGACGTCGTCTACCGAGCGCTCCTCGCCGACGCGGTTCCACGCATCTGGAGCAGAGAGGGCTCGTGGCTTGACATAGGAGCAACGGGACGCATCTCAACGAGCTGCGAAACCCCGGCGAGCGGCGGCGAGCCATCCATGTTGACTATGCTTGATGAGGTGAGTTTGGATATGGTGGCGCGCGCCCAGCGGGTACGACGAGGTTTTGGCTGGGGCGACGTTCTCGTGGTGGCGGCCACCATCATCTGGGGTGTCAACGTGGTGGTGGTCAAGCTGGCCCTCACCGATAGCGGGCCATTCACCTACTCTGCGATCCGCTACGTTCTCGGAGGACTAGCCCTCTGCGGCTTAGCGCGATGGCTGGAAGGTCCCTTGAGGCGCCCGCGAGGTATCGACGCGTGGCTAATTGCAGCCGCGGCGGCGGCGGTCCTGGTCAACCAGGCCGGATTCGCCGGGTCGCTGGCCCTCACCAATGCCGACAACATTGCCATGATCTCGGGGACCGCTCCGCTACTGGTGGTCGGCTGGCTCGTCTGGCGTGGCCGAGAGCACTTCGGAGCCAAGGTCTGGAGCGGCCTCGGTCTCGGCTTGGTCGGTCTGGTGCTAGTCGTAGGGGCGGCAGGGGGCACTTGGTCGAGCTGGCTGGTTGTCCCAGTCGCCCTGGCGAATCCCCTCGGCTGGGCGGTGTATTTGCTGTTGCTGCCCAGGCTCCTGGGGCGCTACCGGCCCCTCACTCTGGCGGCCCTGGTCACCGTGGGGGCGGCGGTGATGCTGGTCCCGTTCGGGGCCGTGGAGGCCCTCAACCGCCATCCGCACGTCACCGGGCCCTGGCTGGGGCTGCTCGCGTATAGCGCCCTAGCGGCGGTAACGCTGACGACCTGGCTCTATCTGCCCGGGGTCCGTCGTTTGGGACCCGCCCGGACGACGGTCTACAGCTACCTACAGCCCTTCCTTACAGTGGTCGCAGCGGGGCTGCTGATAGGGGAGCCAATCCTGCCGCTCCAGCTCCTGGGCGGCGTGATCATGTTGGTCGGACTTGCGATGGGTCGGCCCCGGCCACATCCTGGGCCCGTACCTCTGGACGACGAACCGACGGTCGTTGCCGGTGTTATCGCCGAAAACTTGGCGGTGCGGGTGGGAACCCAGCACTGCGCTGCTCCGTCAGGAGGCTCGCCGGGTCAGCCGACGAAGGGGGCCTCCCGTCTAGTCAACATGGAAGGACCGGTGCAGTCTCACGTTCGGTCGTGAATTGCGGACAGAAACCAGATCCACGTGCAGCTACAGGCGTGGAGGCCGGTCCCATGAGTCAGCGTGCCCGTCGGCATCGGCGCCCACAAGGCCACCCTCAGCGTGGCCGTCGCCGAGGAGCTAGGGCAGCCCGTCGATCACGAACGCATCCGCAACAATCCCGAGGCGGTCCGCAAGCTGGTTCGGGGTCTCGATGGTGCCGGCACCCCGTTGGTGGTCGCGTACGAAGCCGGGCCGACCGGGTACGCCCTGCACCGCCAGTTCAGCGCTCTTGGAGTGGAGTCCCAGGTCACCGCTCCCTCGATGATTCCGGCGCGCGCCGGCGACCGGGTGTAGTGGGCACTGGCCGCCGTCAAGCGGGGAGGGCTGGAGGGCTCCCCGCCGGCGGCCCTCGTATTCGGGAAGGTGCCTCAAGTGCCGGCGTGGCGCACTTCCCGGCGGCTGGCCGCGGCGTCGGAGGGCTCGTCGGCGCGGTTCGGGACTCCAGCTACCAGTGAAATCACCCACGACGGTTACGCGGTGCCTGGACACCAGCCCCTGCGGGGCCTGAAGCCCGACCGGGCCAACTGTGCGTCTGTTATGGGAAGCCGCCGCTCGGCCGTTCTCGTCCTTCAGCCGGCTTGGTTCCTAGGCGTCGGCGCACCCTCCTCCCGGCGGGCCTCCATCGGCCGAACGGCCTCAGGAATCCGAGCCCTCCGGCCGTGTCCCGACCGCGTGGAGGATGACAAAGTGGGAACACGCCGGAGGGCTCCTCCCCCGACCGCGCNNCGGATACGCCCCGGGGGCAGGAGCTGCTGGCCAACCCGCAGCTCAACAAGGACGCCGCCTTCACCGATCAGGAGCGAGCCGACCACGGCCTGCGCGGGCTGCTCCCCTGGCGGGCGCTGACCATCCCCGAGCAGGTGGCTCTGGAGCTCGAGCACCTCCGGCACAAGGGGGATGACCTCGAGCGCTACATCGGCCTGACCGCGCTCCACGACCGTAACGAGACCCTCTTCTACCGCATGCTCACCGACCATCTCGAGGAGCTGGCACCGATCGTCTACACGCCCACCGTGGGATACGTGTGCCGGGACTTCAGCCACATGCTGCGGCGCCCCCACGGACTCTGGATCACCCCCGACGACATGGACCGCATCCCGGAGCTGCTGCGCAACGCAGGCCGGCCAGACGTCCGCCTGATCGTCGCCACCGACAACGAGCGCATCCTCGGCCTCGGCGACCAGGGCGCGGGCGGCATGGGCATCCCCGTCGGGAAGCTGGCGCTCTACACCGCCGGAGCCGGAATCCGTCCCACCCTCACGCTGGCCGTCTCGCTGGACTGTGGGACCGACAACGCCGATCTCCTGGGCGATGGGCTGTACCTCGGCTACCCCAAGCCGCGGCTTCGAGGCGCCGCCTACGACGGCTTCATCGAGGCCTTTGTGCAGGCCGTGGAGGACGTCTTCCCCCACGCCGTGCTGCAGTGGGAGGACTTCAAACAGCACAACGCGATCCGGCTCCTGGACCGGTACCGGCAGCGGATAGCCAGCTTCAACGACGACATGCAGGGGACCTCTGCGGTGGTGCTGGCGGGCATCCTGGCGGCACTGGCCGAGATCGGGGGAACGCTGGGCGACCAGCGGGCGCTGTTCGTCGGCGCTGGCGCCGCCGGCATCGGCATCGCCCGGCTGCTCCAGGCGGCAATGCGGGAATCCGGTGCGCCCGAGGAGGCGGTGCGCCGCGCGGTCGTGATGATCGACTCGCGCGGCCTGATCTTCGAGGGGCGCGACCAGGTCGAGGAGGACAAGCTCCCTTACGCGATGCCCCGCGAGGAGCTCGCACGGCTCGGGCTCGAGCCTGGACCCTCCTGCGACCTCGAGATGGTGATCCGCCAGGTGGCGCCCACGGTGCTGGTGGGGACCAGCGGACGGGCCGGCATCTTTACCCAGGCCGCGATCCGCGAGATGGCCGGGCGCGCCCGCCGCCCCGTGGTCCTGGTGCTCTCCAACCCGACGTCGAGCTCGGAGGCGGTGCCCGCCGACGTGCTGGCCTGGAGCGGCGGGCAGGCCCTGGTGGCAACCGGAAGCCCGTTCCCGCCGGTCGAGGTGGAGGGCCGGGAGCGCCTGATCGCGCAGGCCAACAACGTCTTCGTCTTCCCCGGGGTGGGGCTGGGCGCCATGGTGGCACACGCCCGCGAGCTCACTGACGGCATGTTCCTGGCGGCCGCATCCACGCTCGCCGCGATGGTGACCCCCGAGCGCCTGGCCCAGGGCGCGCTCTATCCGGCGCTCACCGACCTGCGAGCGGTCTCGCGCCGGATCGCCATCGCCGTCGCGCGCGCGGCTCGCGACCAGGGACTGGGTCGCCTGGCGACCGACGAGGAGATCGAGGACGCGGTGGACGCGACCATGTGGGACCCGGCGTACGAGGGCTCAGATCCCGGAACAGGAGCGTCGTCGACCTCCATCTCCTGACCGCTCAGGATCAAATCCGACCGCAAATCCACCATAACCACGCCACTGCCCAAGGTTGTCCCCGCCATCGCAGAGCGAAGCCACGAACGTGTCGGGAGAGGTCGAAGAACTGGCCAACGCCGCGACCGCATCGCGCACGACACCCGCAGCCCAATCACCACCGAATTCTGGGTGCAGACGATCAGTTAGAGCCGCCAAGAGATTTCGAGAGTACCGAACATCAGACTCGTCGTTCAGGTGGCGAATGTGCGTCGCCCACAACGTTCCGCTCTTGACGATGCCAACGAGTCCCGCATGGTCCGTGTAGTGATAGAGAGTGTCGGGTAGCGGCTCATCGGACATAGCCAAGAGCGCGCCCATAGGAAGCCCCAGGAGGCCCGGAAGTCGGGTCCCGGGTATCTGAGGACCGGGGTGTAAGGCGGGGCGAGCGTCACCGCCTCCCGTGGGAGGCGGCTGCGCGAAGTCCACAATGTGCCGGTGGCAACCCTGATCGTCCACGGCGGAGCCGGACGGTGGGACCCGCGGATTCCGCGCGCGGAGATCGAC
>PLXL01000228.1 GCA_003153215.1 Candidatus Dormiibacterota bacterium | reverse complement strand
CCCGTGGCGCTGTGGCGGGCGGGGCTGTGGCGGGCGGGGCTGTGGCCGGCGGGGCTGTGGCCGGTGGGGCTGTGGCCGGTGGGGCTGTGGCGGCCGAGGGCAGCTGGGCAAACTCCTCGGCGAACATCCAGACGCCCTGGGCTGGAGCCGATGCGCCCGGGGGGGTCCACGACTGGCTGGTGGCACTGCCGATCCCCAGGTCGGTGTAGCTGGGGTCGAGGATGTTCTGCTCGTGATCGGGGCTCTGCATGAAACTTTGATTGATCCATTGCGCCGCAGCGTCCGCCGACCCCTCGTTGTCCACCCACCCGACGTTCTCCCCGGCCGACTGGTAGTGGACGCCGAAGGCGCTCATCATCGAGAAGACGTACTGATTGCAGGGGGGGATCGCGTGAGCGAAATAATCGCGGTTGATCATGTCCTGGGCTCGGCCGTCGATGGTGCCGGCACCGGCGCAACCGCTGTAGGGGGCGGCCTCGCCGATCGAGTCCAGGGTCGAGTCGTCCGCCAGCGCCGCCACGCCGTTGCTGGTGCGGTCCTGGTTGGTGAGGGAGAAGAGGTCGGAGTCCGCGGTGCCGTCGGCGGCGGCCGGCTGCCCCTGGAGATGGCTCCCGGCGAAGAGGGCGGCTCCGAGCATCGCGCCGGCGAGGACTACGCGGCCGGGAGTCCGGCGTCGCCGCCGAGCAGGCGGGTCACACGCCCCGTCGGGGTCGGCCCGGACGGCGGCAGCCGTCCGGCACAGCGCCTCCCACCCTGCTTCGGAGGCGGACACGCGCGCGCTGCTCTGGCTCACGGGAGGATGACACCGCGCCGGAGGCATGCCACGCGCGCCCGTCATGTCTCCGTTACAACCCCGTTGCAGAGCNNCAGAGCAAACCGACGGAACGAGATACCTTAGACAGGTAGGCTGGAACAGAGGATGTCGCTTCTCGACCGCGTCCAGAGGAAGGCTGAGGATGCGTCGCCAACTGGTGGCGTGGCCGCGCAGCCCGCGACCCCCCCGACGTTTGCGCTGCCGTCCGCCGGATCCCCGCCGCTCGCCTCGCCGGCCGCGCTGCCGACCTGGTCGGTGCGTGCCTCGCCGGCCAACACTGCGGCCCCGGTCGCCCCGCCACGGCGAGAGCTGGAGCCGGCGCAATTCGGGCGCCCCGCGCCCGCTCAGACCTCGCCGCTTCCGCTGCGGGTTCGGCCCACCGAAACCCCCGGACTGGGCGATGCCAACCGGCCGGCGTCCCTGCTCAGCCGCACTGGTGACTCCGCCGGTTCGGCCGACGGCACCCGCGCCTCCTCGCTGCTGAACCGTACCGGTGAGGCCGGGGGCTCGGCTGATGGCAGCCGTCCCACGTCCCTGCTCAGCCGCACCGGGACCCCCCCCCGTCCCGGGCAGGGCCGGGGAAACCTCGGCGCCATGTACGCGCAGCTCCGATCCCGGGTCCACCAGCGCCTCGTCGAGGAGCTTGCCGGTAACACGGACTCCGCGCCTGCCGATGTCATCCGCCAGCGCATCGCCGAGCTCGTGACCGAGGTCATCAACGAGCAGGGTCTGACCATGAGCCGTCAGGATCGCGTGCGGGTGGTCGACACGCTCATCCATGACGTCCTCGGACTGGGCCCGCTCGAGGACCTGCTGGCCAACCCCGACATCGCCGAGATCATGGTCAATGGCCCCAACCAGATCTACGTCGAGGAGAAGGGCAAGCTGATCCGGAGCCCGGTCACCTTCGAGAGCACCGAGCAGCTGATGCAGGTGATCGATCGCATCGTTTCCTCGATCGGCCGGCGCGTGGATGAGTCATCGCCGATGGTCGACGCCCGGCTCAAGGACGGCTCCCGAGTGAACGTCATCATCCCTCCCCTTGCCCTTCGCGGTCCGACGGTGACGATCCGGAAGTTCTCGAAGGAGGCCTTCACCATCGAGGACCTGGTCAGCTTCGGCACCCTCACCGACGAGATGGCGAGATTCATCAGGGCCTGCGTCAGAGGCCGCCTGAACCTCGTCGTCTCCGGGGGTACCGGGTCGGGCAAGACCACGACGCTGAACGTGCTCTCGGGCTTCATCCCCGAGGACGAACGGATCGTCACCATCGAGGACGCCGCCGAGTTGCAGCTTGTCCAGGAGCACGTGGTCACCCTGGAGGCGAGGCCGGCCAACGTCGAGGGCCGAGGCGCTGTCTCCATCCGGGAGTTGGTCATCAACGCCCTCCGGATGAGGCCGGACCGCATCGTNNCGCCTGGAGACCATGGTGCTGATGTCTGGCGCGGAGCTGCCGTCACGAGCGATCCGTGAGCAGATCGCCTCGGCGGTGAACATGATCGTCCATCAGTCGCGTCTCCGCGACGGCACCCGGAGGATCGTCAGCATCACCGAGGTTCTGGGCACCGGCCCCGACGGCGTCGTGATGCAGGAGATCTTCGCCTTCAAGCAGACAGGGGTCGATCCCGAGACCGGCAAGGTCATGGGCGAGCTGGCCCCCACCGGCGTGGTGCCTGAAGCACTGGAGCGTCTGAGCGCCGAGGGCGAGGCGGTTTCCGAGGAGATGTTCGCCGCCGCGTGACCCCTCGCGCAGCGCGCCGCACTGGACCGGGTGTGAAGGATATGCCGAGCGGGTGACGGCCTCCTGACCGATCGGTTTCGGTCAGTGTGTCGGGTCCCACCCCCGACTCTCCGTCCATACACTCGTGGCGAAGTGTCCTCGTCTCCGACCGCTGGCGCCGCCTCCTCTCCCGACGCCCGGAGCCGCCGAGCGGCTGGGGTCCTCCGCGTGCTCGTGTGCGTGGCCGACGCGTCCCCGATCACCGGCGCACTCACCCGTCCGGGGGCCGCCCCCGCCATCGAGACCTTCGC
>PLXL01000031.1 GCA_003153215.1 Candidatus Dormiibacterota bacterium | reverse complement strand
CTCGTGGAGCAGACCCACACCGGCCATGCCCTGGTTCAGGTCTTCGGCCGCTCCCGCCGGACGCTGGAAGAATTCGATCGCGAGAACGAGGCCCTCTACGAGCCCAGCTTCCGGGCCCAGTTCCTCTCCGGGATCATCCAGCCGGCGATGATGTTCCTCTCCAACCTGAACTACGTGGCCATCGCTGTCATCGGTGGGTACCTGACNNTGGCCTCGGCCGAGCGGGTCTTCGAGTTCCTGGCAGCCGACGAGGAGACACCCGACAGCGCCGGTGCTCCGGCCCTGCCCGTCGCCCAGGGGCGCGTCGTCCTGGAGAACGTCTCCTTCCGCTACCAGCCGGACAAGCCGCTCATCCAGGACTTCGACCTGGACGTGTACCCGGGTGAGACGGTCGCCATCGTGGGGCCGACCGGGGCCGGCAAGACCACGATCGTCAACCTTCTGATGCGCTTCTACGAGATCGACGGCGGACACATCTACCTGGACGGCGTCGACGCCCACGAGCTGCCCCGCGAGAGTGTCCGCCAGATGTTCGGCATGGTGCTGCAGGACACCTGGCTGTTCGCGGGGAGCGTCCGCGACAACATCGCCTACGGCAAGAGCGGTGCCAGCCCCGACGAGGTGGTGGCCGCCGCCAAGGCCGCTCATGCCGACCACTTCGTGCGCACCCTGCCCGAGGGCTACGACACCGTCCTGGACGAGGATGCGTCCAACATCTCCGCCGGGGAGCGGCAGCTCCTCACCATCGCCCGCGCCTTCCTCTCCGACCCGACCATCCTGATCCTGGACGAGGCCACGAGCAACGTCGACACCCGCACCGAGGTGCTCATCCAGGAGGCGATGGCGCGCCTGCGCCACGGGCGCACCAGCTTCGTCATCGCCCATCGGCTCTCGACGATCCGCAATGCGGACACGATCGTGGTCATGAACGACGGGAGGATCGTGGAGCAGGGTAGTCACGCCGAGCTGATGGAGCGCCGCGGCTTCTACTACGACCTCTACGCCAGTCAGTTCGCCAACGCCCTGGAGGAGGCGAGTTGATCCCGGACGCCGGCGCCTCACCCCCCGCGCCCTCCCGTGCCGAGTTGATCGACCAGTTCCTCGACCTGCAGCCGCGGATGCGCCGCCGTCTCACCCGGGGCATCCCGCCCGACCTCCATGCCGAGATGGGAGCGGTGACCTTCCAGCAGATGCAGGCGCTGCACGCCATCGCCCGGCGCAGCGGGGTGACCATGGGCGAGCTCGCCGGCTGCCTCGAGGCCGCCTCGCTGAGCAGCGCCACCCAGATGGCCGACCGCCTCGTGAAGCTCGGCCTCGTCGAGCGGATGAGCGATCCGGGCGACCGCCGGCTCGTCCGGGTCGCGCTCAGCCCCCGGGGCCGGGATCTGCTGCGGCGCCGCGAGGCCGCCTGGCGGGAGGGCATGGGCAAGGCGTTGGAGGGCCTCACCGACCAGGAATGCGCCACCCTCGTGAGGCTGCTCGAGCGTGCGGTCGGACCGCCCCCTTCGGAAGAGATGACGGGGTGGCTCACGACCCCCAAGCCTTGAGCCCGGGTCGCTGGGCTCCGACGCGGCCCTGGGCCGGATGGGGAGCTCGCCGGGCACTGGACTAGTATCTGAACCCTGGCCCGCGCCAGCCCTCCCTCTCAGGCCTCCCGCGCGCCCCGCTGACCTCGCGTGGGCGGCGGGTCTCCGCCGGCCTCCAGCCCTCCTCCTCCGACCATGAGTACCCCCACGTCGCTCCCGCTCACCTACCGCAGCCTGCTCAGGGTCCGCGGGCTACCCCGTGTGATGGTGGCCGCGCTGCTCGGGCGCATCGGCGGTCAGATGTGGACGGTCGCCCTCGTGCTCTTTGCGCTCGAGCGCTTCCACTCCCCCGCGATCGCCGGCATCACGGTCTTCGCCAGCGCATTTCCCGGGACCGTGTTCAGCCCCATGGCCGGGGCACTCCTCGATCGCTCCGGGCGGATCCGGCTGATCATGCTCGACTACTCCGTGGCCGCCGTGACCATGGCGTTGATCGTGACCCTGGGCGCCACCGGGACTCTCAGCGCGGGCCTTTTGATCGGCATCGCGGCGCTCGGCTCGTTCACCAATCCGCTGAGCGGCGCCGGCGCCCGGACGCTCTTTCCCATGCTGGTGCCCCGCCCGCTCTGGGACCGGGCCAACGCGGCCGACAGTGCCGGTTACGTTGTCGCTGCCGTGATCGGAGCGCCGCTCGCGGCCGTGATCGCGGGGCTGATCGGCAGGCCCGCCGCCATGGGGGCAACCGCCGCCGTCTTCGTCGCGGCCGCGCTGTCCCTGCTGGGAATGGACCCGCTGCCGCTGCCCCCATCAGAGCCGAGATCGCAGTCCGTCTTCCGCGATGCCCGGGCAGGGCTCGCCTACGTGGCCCGGAACGCCACCCTACGGGGCCTGGCGATCAGCCTCTCGGTGTCCAACGTGGCCTCGGGGATACTCATCGTCGCCCTCCCGGTCCTCGTCCTCGACCACTTCCACCAGAACGCCGCGGTCGTCGGCGCGCTCTGGGCGGTCAGCGCCCTGAGCGGCGGGATCGTCGCGGTCGTACTCGGCCACCGGGGCAGCCAGGGGCGTGAGCGCCGGCTGATCATCGCCGGGCTGCTCGCCATGGGGTTGGCACTCGCGCTCATCGCCGTCGCCCCCGATCTCCTCGTCGTGGCCCTGGCCATGCTCTTGTACGGAGGCGCGGGGGGCCCGATCGACATCGGGATGTTCTCGATGCGGCAGCGTCGCACCGACCCCGACTGGTATGGGCGGGCTTTCGCGGTGAGCATGTCGCTCAACTACGTGGGCAATCCGATCGGCTCCGCCGTCGCCGGACCGCTGGTCGGCGCGGGTCTCTTGGCCGCGCTCGCCGTGGCCGCCGGCTTCGCCTTCGCCGCCTCGGCGGTGACACGGGTCCTGGTCCCCGACTCCGCACACGAGGCCAGACGCGCGGAACCGCCCGGGCCCGCCGAGGTGCCCCACCCCACCGGATGAGCCGACCTGGCGGGGCCGCCTCCCGTCCGACAACCCGCTCCCCGTGGCGGTCTGCCATGATCGCGGGCGGAGATGGCAGATCACCGACCTTGGGTTGCGGACCCCGCCGGAGCCTTGCGCCGCCCGCCGCGTGTCTTCTCCATCGTCCTCGCTGGGGGCGAGGGCAAGCGGCTCTGGCCACTCACCAAAGACCGGGCCAAGCCGGCCGTCCCCATCGGCGGCGTCTACCGGCTCATCGACTTCGTGCTGAGCAACCTGGTCAACGCTGAGTTCACCCGGATCGCGGTCCTCACCCAGTACAAGAGCCACAGCCTCGACCGCCATATCAGCCAGGCGTGGCGGCTCTCCCCGCTGCTCGGCANNGCCGACGCGATCTACCAGAACTTCAACCTCCTGGGCGACGAGAAGCCGGACTACGTCCTCGTCTTCGGGGCCGACCACCTCTACCGGATGGACCCGCGCCAGATGCTCGCTCACCACATCGCGAGCGGGGCCGGCGTGACGGTCGCCTCGGTCAAGGTCCCCACCTCCGAGTGCAGCGAGTTCGGGGTCATCGAGTGCGACGGCGGCCGGATATCCGCCTTCCACGAGAAGCCCGCCCGGGCCAGCGGCCTTCCCGACGACCCCGGGCGCTGCCGCGTCTCGATGGGCAACTACGTCTTCACCGCCCCGTTCCTCGTCGATACCCTGGTCGAGGACGCGGAGAAGCAGACCAGTGGCCACGACATCGGCGGCGACATCATTCCCCACCTCGTCGAGAGGGGCGAGGCGGCGGTCTATGACTTCGAGCACAACGTCGTCCCGGGGAGCACCGAGCTGGACCACGGCTACTGGCGCGACGTGGGGACCCTGGACTCCTACTACGACGCGCATATGGACCTCATCTCGGTGGTCCCGATGTTCAACCTCTACAACCTGGAGTGGCCGATCTACTCCTTCTACGGACCGCTGCCGCCCGCCAAGTTCGTCTTTGACGAGGAGAGCCGGCGCGGCCTTGCCGTGGACTCGATCGTGAGCCCGGGGGTGATCGTCTCCGGCGGCACGGTGCGCCACTCGGTCCTCTCCCCCGGGGTGCGGGTCGGACCGGGCGCGACCGTCGAGGACAGCGTGCTGCTGTCCGGGGTGGAGGTCGGCGAGGGCGCGCTGGTCCGGCGGGCGATCATCGACAAGGAGGTGGTGGTGCCCCCCGGTGCGGTGATCGGCCAGGACCCCCGCCTCGAGGCCCGGCGCTTCACCGTCTCCGCCCACGGCGTCGTCGTGATCGCCAAGCACCAGGTCATCGAGCCCGTCGACTGATGCGGGTCGGCATCCTCACCCGCGAATACCCACCGGAGGTCTACGGCGGCGCCGGGGTCCACGTCGAGTACCTGACCCAGAAGCTCGCCCGCCACATCGACGTTCAGGTGCACTGCTTCGGAGCGCCGCGCAGCTCGCCGCTGGTGGCCGCCGCCTACCAGCCCTGGGAGGCGCTCCAGGGAGGCAGGCCCGAGGACGCCGCGCTGGCGGCGATGTCGGTGGACCTCGCCATGGCGAGAGGGCTGGAGGGGGTGGACCTGGTCCACTCGCACACCTGGTACGCGAACCTGGCCGGACACCTGGCGAAGCTGGTCTGGGACGTCCCCCACGTGTGCACCTCCCACAGCCTGGAGCCCCTCCGACCCTGGAAGGCCGAGCAGCTCGGTGGTGGCTACGCCCTCTCCCTCTTCTGCGAGCGCACCGCCCTGCTCTCCGCCGACGCGGTGATCGCCGTCTCGGAGGCGATGCGCCGGGATCTGCTCGCCTGCTATCCGGCGGTGGACCCCGGCCGCGTCCACACCATCCACAACGGCATCGACGCGGGGGCCTACGTCCCCGACCACGATGACGCCGCCCTGGTCCGGCACGGCATCGACCCCGGCCGGCCGCTCATCGTCTTCGTCGGACGGATCGCCCGCCAGAAGGGCATCGACCATCTCCTCCGCGCCGCCCCGCAGATCGACCGCGCAGCCCAGCTCGTGCTCATCGCCAGCGCTCCCGACACCCCGGAGATCGCCGCCGAGACCCGGGGGCTCCGCGATGCCGCGCAGGCGGCGGGAGCCTCCCTGGTGTGGATCGAGGAGATGGTGCCGCGACCCGAGCTGATCCAGGTCCTGAGCCACGCCACCGCCTTCGTCTGCCCCTCCATCTACGAACCATTCGGCCTGGTCAACCTCGAGGCGATGGCCTGTGAGGCGGCGGTGGTCGCGAGCGCTGTCGGCGGCATCCCGGAGATCGTCGTCGACGGGGAGACCGGCTACCTGGTCCGCTGCGACCCCGAGGCGGTGGCCTCCGACGTTGTGGCGGCCCGGCAGTTCGAGGCCACTCTCGCCGAGAGGATCAATCAGCTGGTCGCCGACCCCGACCTCGCCACCCGGCTCGGCACGGCCGGGCGGCGCCGGGTCCTGGAGAGGTTCACCTGGGAACAGGTCGCGCTCCGCACCGTCGAGGTGTACCGGCAGGCGATCGCGGCGCACGCGACCGGGACCAGCTAGCTCCGGACCCTCCTCCGGAAGCGGGACCGCCCGATCAGGCCCCGGGGGTAGTCGTTGATCTCATTCCCGGGCAGCGGGCCGAGCACCGCGGCCACGGCGGTGGCGAGACGGCGGCGGCCGCGGCGCTCCCACTCCGCCCCGCCCAACGTCATGCCCGCGGCCTCGACCGACTCGGCGAAGTCCCATGCGCGCAGGTAGCGCTGGCGTGGCGACTTGGCCATCCCGAAGCGCACCAGCGGCGCGATCTCCTCGGGCAGCTCGGGACCGGGCAGCGGCGCCTCCAGGTGCTGGTCGCGGACGGTGCTGGTCCCGCCCGCGTAGGGGGGCGCACCGGTCAGGCACTCGATGAGGACCACCGCCGCCGCGTAGAGATCGGTCTCGATGGTCGGCTCCTCACCCTGCCAGAGCTCGGGCGCCATGTACTCCGGAGTCCCCTGGATCCAGCGGCTCCCTGGCGTGCGGGCGACCATCCCCAATTCCGCGATCCGCGAGACCCCTTGGCGGTCGACCAGGATCTTTTCCGGGCGCAGGTCGCGGTGGAGGATCCCCTCGCGGTGCGCCGACTCCAGCCCCAGCAGGGTGTCGCGCAGCACCACGAGCGTGGTCTCCGCGTCCCGCAGGGTCCCGGCCGTGACCATCAGCTGGCGCAGCCAGGCTCCGTCCACGTAGTCGGTCACCAGGGCCATCCCGAAGGCGTCCTCGACGTAGGCGCGGGTGCGGACCACGTAGGTGCCGTCGAGGTGGGCGACGATCGGTGCCTCGGCCCGGAACCGCCGCAGGAAGAGGGGATCGCCGAGGTACTCCTGGGGTAGCTGCCGGAGGGTGACGACAGCGCCATCCTCTGCGCGCGTCGCGTCGGCGCCCAGAGCGCCGGCCTCCGTTGCCCCGTCAGACGGCATGCATCCCCGTCGCGACCCGGCCCCGTGGATTGAGCGTAATTGCGAGTTGGGACCGGCTCGTTCCACGCATGGTGATGGGCGCGCATGATCGATGTCAACGCGGCCGCCCCGGACGCCCTGGAAACGCTTCNNCCGCGCCTCCCCGCTGGGAAGCGGCGGTCCTCCCGCTCGCCGACCTCTTCATGTGGGCGATGCTGTCGCGGCCGCAGAGCGGGAGCCTGGGGGTCACCTGGGTGACCCCGGCCACCTTCTTCCTCTCCGCCTTGGCGGCCGCGTCTGCGGCCATCGTGCTCGCCGTCTGCGCCGTCGCCCTCGCCGGTGGTGGGGGGTGGGCAGCGCTCGCGGGCATCGTGGTGTGCGCCGCGCTCGCCGCAGGCTCGTCCGCGGTGGGGCTGGTCGGCCTCGCCCAGCGCCGCCGGAGCTGAGCGCTCCCGCCGGCATGGCCAACCGCCTCGCGACGGAGTCCAGCCCCTACCTCCGCCAGCACGCCGGCAACCCGGTCGATTGGTATCCCTGGGGCGAGGAGGCGATGCGGACGGCGCGCGAGACGGACCGCCCCATCCTCCTCTCGGTCGGGTACAGCGCCTGCCACTGGTGCCACGTGATGGCCCACGAGTGCTTCGAGGATCCCGGGATCGCCGCTCTGATGAACGAGCTCTTCGTCAACATCAAGGTCGACCGCGAGGAGCGCCCCGACGTGGATGCCGTCTACATGGAGGCGGTCCAGGCGATGACCGGCCAGGGGGGCTGGCCGATGACGTTGTTCCTCACTCCCGCCGGCGCCCCCTACTTCGGCGGGACGTACTTCCCTCCCGTGGCGCGCGGCGGCATGCCCGGATTCCCCACCGTCCTCCGCGCCGCTCACGACGCCTACCGCCAGGGCCGCGAGGACGTCGAGCGGGTCGGGAGTGAGATCCGCCGGGCGCTGGCGCCCCCGCCGCTCCCGGCGGGGGATGATCCGTCAGCCGAGGTCGTGACCCAGGCGGTGGCGCGGCTCGTTGAGCAGAGCGACGCGCGGCACGGCGGCTTCGGCGGCGCCCCCAAGTTTGCCCACCCCGCCGCACTCGAGCTGCTCCTCCGCCGCGGCTTCGCCGGCTCGGACCTGGAGGCGGCGGCCACCGCCAGGACCACCCTCGACCGGATGCTCCGGGGCGGCATCTTCGACCAGTTGGGCGGCGGCTTCCACCGCTACAGCGTCGACGCCGGGTGGGCCGTCCCCCACTTTGAGAAGATGCTCTACGACAACGCCCAGCTCGCCGTGGTCTACCTCCACGCCCACCAGCTGACCGGCGATCCCGCGTACCGCCGCGCGGTGGAGCTGACCCTCGACTACCTCGCCCGGGAGATGCGCCTCCCGGAGGGCGGCTTCGCGTCCTCGCAGGACGCGGACTCCGAAGGCGTGGAGGGGCGGTACTTCGTCTGGACTCCCGAGCAGGTCCGCCAGGTTCTCGGGGAGGGCGAGGACGCGCTGCTTGCCTGTCGCGTCTTCGGCGTGTCGGCGGACGGGAACTTCGCGGAGGGCGGCAGCGTGCTCTCTCTCGCCCTGGCGCCGGATCAGCTCGCCACGGAGCTGGGCATCCCTCGCGATGACGCGGCCCACCGGGTGGACGCCCTCCGCCGGCGCCTTCTCGCCTCCCGCTCCCGGCGCGTCGCCCCGGGTCGAGACGGCAAGGTGGTCACCGCCTGGAATGGCCTGGCGCTGCGAGCCTTCGCCGAGGCCGGGAGCGCCCTGGCGCGCCAAGATTATGTCGAGATTGCCCAAAACTGCGCGAGCTTCCTACTCCGGGAGGTGGTCGTCGAGGGGCGCCTGCGCCGGAGCTGGATGGCCGGCGCGGCCGGGGTCAACGCCTTCCTGGAGGACGTGGCATTTCTGGGCGACGGCCTCCTGGCGGTCTACGAGGCGACCGGGGAGGCGAGCTGCTACGAGCGCGCGGCCGGGCTTGCCGAGGAGATCCAGACGCGGTTCCGCGATCCCGAAGGTGGCTACTTCGACACCGCCGCCGACGCCGAGCCGCTGCTCGTTCGGCCCCGCGGCCTGGAGGACAACCCCCTACCTGCCGGCCGGTCGATGGCGGCGCAGCTCTTCCTCCGGGTCGCCGGCCTGTCCGGCGAGGAGCGCTGGCGGGATCGCGCCCGGGAGATCGTCCGGCCCCTGGTCCCCGCCATCGCCCGGGCCCCACTCGCTCTCGGCAGCCTCGCCTGCGTACTGGATCAGCTGGTCGCCCCCGCGCGGGAGGTGGCGATCGTGGGCCCTCCCGATGACGCCGCCACCCGGGCTCTGCTCGGCGAGGTGTGGGGGCGGCGTGACCCCTACCGGGTGCTGGCCTGGGGCGCAGGCGTCTCGGTACCCTTACTCACCGGCCGGTCACCGGTCAACGGTCGCCCAGCCGCCTACGTCTGTCAGGGCTTCGTCTGCCGGGTGCCGACCACGGACCCCGCGGAGCTCGCCGCCCAACTCGCTGTGGTTGCCAGGGCCGGCGCCGATACGGTGTGAGCTCTCGCGCTCTCGCGGCTGATGGGTGCCTGGTCAGGACCCGTCAGGACGTGGCCCACCGTCGCCGGTCGCCGATACCGGGCTGGCGGCACCCTCTCCCGCCTGGCCGGGAGACCGAGCCGCGATGCCGTTCAGGTCGATCTCGGACTCGGCGGAGACGACCTCCAGCCGCCGAGGCGCT
>PLXL01000171.1:359-4081 GCA_003153215.1 Candidatus Dormiibacterota bacterium | reverse complement strand
CGGACACTCAACCCAGTCTAGTCAGATGCTAGGTGTCAGACACCCGAGATCGCGACCACCCCGGAGCGGGTGCCCACGAGCGCAACGTCCCCGAGCAGGGTGGGGGAGGCGAAGTGCGGCACCGAGCCGACGGAGATCTGAGCCTGGGTGGCGCCGGTGGCGGCATTGAGGACGTAGAGGGTCCCGCTGCCCGTGTCCACGGTGAAGACGCTGCCCCCGCCGAGCACCGGCGGTCCATTGGCCCCGGAGGACGTCTGCCAGACGATGGAGAAGCTGCCGTTGGACGCGACCGAGATCGCCTCCACGCCATTGGAGCAGGGCTGGTAGAGGGTGTCGCCGTTGAAGGACGTCCCGCCGAAGGACATGGCGCCTCCGCACACCTGATGGCTGTAGACCTCACCTCCGACCCCGCCCAGGGCGGACTCTTGGAGCACGTACCCGATGCCGGTCTTACCCGCGATGAAGACGTAGCCGTCGGGAAGAAGGGTGGGTGCCACCGACCCGAGATCGAGGTCGTGGGCGTTGTCGTAGGCCCAGCGGGACGGCGCCCAGTCGCTCAGCAGCTGGAGGGTGGGGCTCAGCTCCAGCACCGAGTCGCTCTCGTCCCAGGTCCCCCCTTCGGCGGCGCCGTTGCCGGTGGCGACGAAGATGTCGCCGTTGGGCCCGACCACCGGGCCGCCGGTCGCCCAGACGGCGCCCTCCCGGCTGGTGGGCACCATGAAGTCGAGGGTCGCGCCCTGGTTGCTCGTGGGCACGGCCACCACCGCCCCCACGTACTGGTCGCAGTCGCCGTCCAGGCCGCCGAAGCCGATGTAGACGTAGCCGTTGGCCACCGTCAGGGCGGGGCGCTGCTGGACGGCCGCGTGATGCTCCAGAGGGCTGGAGATATTCACGTCGCGTGACCAGAGGACGGCCCCGGTCGCCGCGTTGAAGTCGTAGAGGACATGGATCGGCCCCGTCTCCTCCGCCACCACGAAGATAGACTGGGTGGCCGGGTCGTAGGCGGGGGTGCCGGTCATGCCGAGCGGGAAGATGTCCCCGCAGCCGAGGAGGTCGGACTGGGGCACCGGCGTGCCCACGTGGTCCTGCCACACCACCGTCCCGCTGGCGGGGTTGAGGGAGTAGAGGGTGTCGTTCTCGGTGGCGACGATGACGTTGCCCCCGACGACGATCGGCTGGGCCCAGACGGCACCGTCCAGGTTGGCGTTCCACTCCGTCGCCAGGGTGGCGACGGCGGGCGTGTCGGCGGACTGGCCGCTGCGACCGGGGTTCTGGTGGTAGACGGGCCAGGAGGCGGTGAGGGCCGGCGTGGGCGTTGCGGTGGGGACGGGCGTCGGCGTGGCTGTCGCCGCGCCGCGCGGCGTGGGGGAGGCGGTGGGGGAGGGCTGGGGACCGGTCGTGGCCGAGCAGGCCGTCATCCACGCCGACAGCGTCAGGACCACCGCCGCCAGGGTCGCCCTCGCGCTACGTCCTCTGGTGGGCAATGGTGCTCTGGCCTCCCCGTGCTCCAGGACCCGATGAGGGTGTCACTGTCGTTCCCAGTCTAGGACCGCGTACCGAGCCGCCCTCAGCGGCGCCGCTGCTGCGCTGGCCCGCCTCCACCCGGCAACCCGCCGCGCCGGGGCGTGCCGGGGCGTAATGTGAGGACCATCATGCACCTGGTCCGTCACCCGCTCTCCGCCGTCCTGCTCGTCCTGGTCGTCCTCTTCTTCATCTTCTTCTTCGTGCTGCCGACCCTCCTTCACGTGATCTTCGACGTGCTGGTGGTGCTCGCCATCCTGTGGGTCGTGATGAAGCTGATGAGCTTCCACCGGAAGTACCGGACGAGCGGCGCCAAGCGCTGAGGACCGCCGCCCGGCTCACCCGGTGGCGGGCGTGGCCTCCATGAGGAAGGCTCCGGACTTGTAGTTCAGGAAGATCCGTGTGCTCGTATTCCCCGGAGGGCAAGCGTGCGGGGGCTGCCCTGGCAGCGGCGCCGGGCCACACGACACCGGTGGGAAGGTTCCGTCGAAGGTGACGGCCCACACTTCCGTATTGGGATTCGGGTGAACGGTGCCCGTCTCGAAGTCGCCGAGATGCCCGGACGCCGCCGAGACGAAGGTGACCCGAGTCGAGGACATCTGTTGGGCCGTGGTCGCCGCCTTCGCCACCGCCTGCTGCTCGCCGAGTCCTCCTGACAGGCCCCCGCAGGCCGAGGCCAGGGAAAGGAAGGCGGTTCCCATCACCGACAGCAGGAGGAGGCGACGCACCATCTGCCCAGCCTGAACACGAATCCGCGGAGAGGGCGGGATTCGAACCCGCGGTGGCTATTAACCACACCGCTTTTCGAGAGCGGCACCATCAACCACTCGGACACCTCTCCGGGGGCGAGTATACGGAGAGGCCCAGGACCCGGAGAGGGGGGCCGGCGCTGAACGGGATGGGCCGGCCCTCCGACTGGCCCCCGAGACCGCCGAACTGGGTCGCGTACCCGCCCCGAGCCGGCCGGTGATATTGGGCTAGTGCCCGCGGCGATGGCGCAGCAGGCTTCGCGCCACGAGCAGGGCGACGATCGCCACCACCTGGCCCTGAAGCACGATGCGGGTCACGTCGACGGCCGGCTGCCACGACACCGTGCCGTCACGGATCACGTAGACGCCGAGCGGCCGGGAGTCGATCCCGAAGCCTCCTCCCCGACCCTGGCGGCCCTTCTCGGCACCATCGTGCAGATCGCTGCCGGTGCCCCCGCCCCCGCCGCCCCGGATCCGGGCGACCGGCACCACCAGCATCCCGTCCTTCTCGTAGGGCTCACCGAAGACCTGTCGGACGGTGGCGACCTCTCGCACCCGGTTGAGGATGTCCTCTGGCTGCATGGCGTAATCACTCCATCTGAACGGCCCGAATCCCGGCACGATCATCCTCCGCCGGGGGCTCGCTGGGCGATCCCGTCACCACGGAGCCCCGGTGCGCTGCCGCCTGATCTCGGTGGGGTGGCGCCCCAGCCGTTCGGGTGTCCCCGGCGACCCCGCGGGCCATGGGCCCGGGTGGCGCTCGGTACAATCGCCCAGGAGCGATCGCCTAGCTGGTCGAGGGCGCCGCACTGGAAATGCGGTATACGGGGTCAACTCGTATCGAGGGTTCGAATCCCTCTCGCTCCGCCAAATCCATTGTACGGCGCCCTTCGATCCCCACCAACTCCCGCCACACCCTGAGGCGCTCGGCCCGTCAGAAGGCGGCAGACCGAGGTTCACCATCGCCGGACGACGGGCAGACGTGGGCTGCCGTCGTCGAGGTGGTAGTGGCGCCTTTCGCCCGCTACAGCCCAAGCCAGGCGGAGGCGTTCTCCTGCCAGAGGCCGGGCTCCTGGGCCTTCTCAGGCGGGCCAGCCCGGTGGGAGGCACCAGCCACTCCACCGCCGAATCGCGGATCTAGGAGGCGGAGGTGATGGCCCTGAGCGTCGACATCTCGGGAGAAGGATCCCAGCCGCTCGCTGTCCAGGTCATGAGGAGCGGCTGAGAACCCCGCTCCCCCGCGGACGATCTCGCGTCCCGGGGAGCGCGGGGAGCCCTGGAAGGCGTCCCGGGTGGAGGAGGTGTGGAACACCATCGACGTCCGCAGCGGGAATAACTCCTCCCCGAGCACTGACCCCGGCATCGTGAACTGCAACACCTACGGTGCGGGTGGGGGTGTCCACAGCATCTTCTTGCCGATGCCGGCGTACCACCGCGGCCCCGGGGTCATCA
>PLXL01000171.1:0-257 GCA_003153215.1 Candidatus Dormiibacterota bacterium | reverse complement strand
CATACTGCGTTTCATCCTCATGAGGCTCGCGTCCGCTCTCCTGATCGCAGCTGTTCCTCTGGTGATCGGCGGCTGCGGCCTGCGCCAGACGCCGGCTTCGACCAGCGGGCAGGGCTCGCTCCAGGCTCCGTCGCCGACCATCACGTCGAGCGCGTCACCCGCGCCGGCACCCACCCCGTCGCCCCTCCCATCGGCAGGGTCCAGCCAGTCCGGGTCGGCGACGCCGGGTGCGTCGCTCGGGAGCGCCACCAACTCCT
>PLXL01000279.1 GCA_003153215.1 Candidatus Dormiibacterota bacterium | reverse complement strand
CCGACCTTCAACTTCCTGGTCCCCCAGGGGTACGTCAAGGTGGCGGTCTGGCAGATCGGGGCGGGGGCCAACCAGGACGCCACGGCGGTGACCTTCTACGCGCCGGCGGGAGCGCCGACTCAGGCGATGGCGAGTGACATGCGCGCCTTCGCGCCGGGCATGTTCCCCGGCTCCGGCTCCGTCATCATCTACGGGTAGCCGCCTCGGGCACTCCCGGTCGGCCTCGAAAAGCGCGTGGATGCCAGAATGGCCAACGTGCGCGAGTACCTGGTCGACTGCGGCACGCAGCACCTTTCGGTGCGCGAACACCCGGGTGGCAGCCCGCCGATCCTGGCCCTCCACGGGCTGGCGAGCAACGCCCGCTGGTGGGACCTGGTGGCGGCCCGGCTCAGCCCTCGGTGGCGGGTGCTCGCCCCCGACCTGCGCGGCCACGGCCGCTCGGACCGGCCCGAGACGGGGTACTCCTTCGCCGAGGTGGTCGAGGACCTGCGCGGGCTGTGCGATGCGGCGGGCCTGGAGCGGGTGATCGTGGCCGGCCACAGCTGGGGGGCGTCGGTCGCCCTCTGGTTCGCGGCCGCCCTCCCGGAGCGCACGGCGGGCTGCATCTGCGTCGACGGCGGCGCCGGCTCGATGCGGGAGCACTTCCCGACCTGGGCCGAGGCCGAGGAGCGCCTCCGGCCGCCCCGAATCTCCGGGATCACCGAGGACGCGGTGCGTGAGTGGGCCAAGGGGGGGCCGCTCGCAGACGGCGGGGATGCCGCGGCGGCGGAGATCCTGCTCGGCAACTTCGAGGCGGTGGGGGACGGGACGGTGCGGCCCCGGCTGCCGATGACACAGCACATGGAGATCGCCCGCCACCTGTACGAGCTGGACTCCTTTGAGCTGATGGCCAGGATCGAGTGCCCGGTGCTCTTCGTGCCGGCGCTCTCCGGCCCCTGGCCCAGGGACGAGAAGGCTCGGGGGCTGCAACGCGCCCAGGACGTGCTCGGCTCGCGCGCGCAGATGGCGTGGGTGGACGGGGGCCACGACCTCCCGGTGCAGCGACCCGCCGAGGTGGCCAAGGCGATGGCGGACTTTATCGAGCGGCTCAGCAGCGGCCGGAGAGCATGACTTAGCTGGATGTCGCGGGTTCGACCCCCGTCTCCCGCTCTCGCGACCCCGCGCACCAGTCGCGACCCCGCCGTGAACTGATCGCGACCTCGCAACGGGGTCGTGAAGAACGCCGGGGGTGGCCATGATGGGGCTGCGAAAGGGGTCAGAAGGGCTGAGCTTGTCATGTTCCAGAAACCGGTCCGGCTCCGTGCTGCCCACCGCTCAACGCCGGCCACCCGGCCAGCCCTCGTGCTGCGCCTGGTCGCCGACTGGCCTGGATCTATGTGAGATGCACACGCGACTCGCTAACCGAGTGATCAGCCGCACACGGTGGGGCACCTGCACGGGTTGCGGGAGTCCAGCGCGTCGACCATCATCACGCGAGGTGCCTCCGGCCCCATTCTCCAGCATCCCGTCAGCCTCGCCTTGCGGCTGGGGCTCCTCATGCGACGGCCGCTCCTGTTCATCGGTGTCGGTGGCGGCATGATCGATCCGAACCCCAGTCTTCCGTGGACCAAGGCGCGCCCGTTGGCTCGCCGGGTGCTGCTCCTCGTGGGCAGCCTCCTGGCGGGTAACGTGGTAGCTCAATCGGTATTGGGCGTTCTGACGGTGCGAGCCGGCAGGCCGCTCGACTTCGTTGCCCCCGCCGCGGCCGCGCGGCTGCTGGCGGCGGGCTCGCGCTGCCTCTACTGTGCGGCGCCGCTATTCCACGCGGAGAGCGTCTACCTGAGCACACCGTCCCCCAAGTTCTTCGAATTCATGAATCCGCCGGCGGCTGCGGTCGTCCTGATGCCGCTCGCTGAGCTGCCGCCTGTCGTGGGCTTCAGCCTCTTCCAGGTCGTCTCGCTGGCAGCGCTAGGCCTGGGTGGCTGGCTCCTTGTCTCGCGCTGCGACTGCCCGCCATGGGTCACAATGCTGGGGGTCCTCTCGCTTCCGGCGGCGTTGGGTTTCGCCTGGGGCCAGTGGGATGCGCTTCTGTTCCTGGCCCTGACTGGCGCGCTGGTGCTGCTGGAGCGACGCCCTGTCCTGGCCGGGCTCCTGCTCTCCGTCCTCGCGATCAAGGTTCAAGCCGTCTGGCTGGTGCCCGTCGTGCTCATCGCCATGCGCCGCTGGCGCCTTCTCCGCGGGGTGGGCCTCGGTGCGCTGGCGTTCGTGGGGAGCACACTCGCGATCCTCGGCTCGCACTGGGCGGAGTGGCCGGCGGCCGTGGTCCAGACGAGCAGCTCTGAATTGACCGGGACGGTCGGCCTGCCAGCCATCGTCGCCACCTACCTGGGGAGTGAGGCGGGGTTCTTGGCGACGGCGGCCGGAGGCGCGCTCTCGGTGCTGGCCATCTTCCGCTGGCGCCGGCCGATTGGCGTCGAGCCTGCCCTCGCAATCGCCGCCGCGGTCGCGCTCTCGCTGCTGCTCGCGCCGCATAGTGTGCCCCACGACTACCTGCTGGCGGTGCCGGCGCTCGCGCTCGCCAGTCGCGGGCGGCTTCGTGCTGGGGTCGGCGCCGCAGTCGTGCTTTCGGGCGCTGTCGCTTTGGGAGCCTCGGTGCTGGGGCTGATCGCCGTCGTCGCCTTCGCCTTCACTCAAGCGGTGCACTCAGGGTATTGGCTCCAAAGGCCGATTCTCCAACCGCGTCTCAACCCAGGGGGATTCCAATCCCAAGAAGTTGACGCCATAGGTCCACCCTCGGTCAGATGATCAGGCCACTTGCGGTCACTTGGCTTTGGGCACTGTCGCGCAGCTCACGGCACCGGGTGCGATCCTCGTCCAGGCAGACGCGTATTCGTGGTCAGGAGCTCGTCGAGCCGCGCGCGCATCGCCTCCGGCGACCAACGCTCGTCGGCGGCGCGCCGAGCGTTGGCGGCCACCGTCGCCCAAAGGCTGGGATCCTCGTGCAGGCGCACCACTGCGTCGGCGAAGGCCGCCGCATCGTCGCGAACCAGAGCGTGGACCCCGTCGACGAGATCCATCCCCTCGGCTCCGATGGAGGTGGTCACCAAGGGCAGCCCGAGCGCCATCGCCTGGCCATTCTTGCCCTTCATGCCGGCCCCGAACCGCAGCGGCGAGACGAACACGCGGGCTGCGTCGAAGAGCGGGACCACGTCGGCCACGTGGCCGGCGAAGCGGACGCCGGCGTCGTGCCGGCGGGTCAGTCCGGCCGGGACAGAGCCGCCGATGACCACGAGCGAGACGTCGATCCGCGCCCGCACCAGAGGAAGGATCTCGTCGAGAAGGAACGCCACGGCGTCCGCGTTGGGCTCGTGTCGGAAGTTCCCGATGAACAGCAGGCCTGATCGACCCTCGAAGCCGGGCGGCTGGTCGCGGCGTCGCTCGTGGACCGTGGGCAGCACGACGATGCGGCTGCCCGGCACCAGGCGCTGCAGGGTCTCCTTCTCGGTCTCCGTCACCGTGGCGATGAGGTCGCAGCGACGCACGAGCCCCAGCTCCAGCTGTTGGGCCCTAGTCGATCGACGCCCTGGCACTCTGAAGACGGCCCGCCTCCGCTCCTCGCGGACGAAGTAGAGATCTACCGTGTCGAAGACCACCTCGGCGCCGGGAAAGTTGCGACGCACCGTTCCCAGATACGCGAAGGCCACGTCGGGGCGACTCAGCACCACGAGATCGTAGAAACCCGGTCGCCGGCGGGCGAATCCGCCAAACGACCGGAGACCTCCGACGCTGACCTCGACGCCCTCGCGGCGCAGCGCGGTGGCATACGGCTCGCGCTCGTCCCGGTCGAGGGGCACGAGGGTCAGATGAGCGCTCATCGGCACCAGCAGACGAAGGATCCAGGACATGCGCTCGCTGCCGGCGTCCCGATCCGGAGTGGGAACCTTCACGTCGCAGACCAGCACACGGGGCCGGGGGTCGGGCCGGCCCCCTGACAGCTCGGCACGGACCGTCACGCGCGCCGGTGGGGGCAAGCGGCGAATGAGCTCGTCGGCCCATTTGGCGGCGAAGACGCCGCGGTTGCGGTGCTGGCTCGCCTTGCCGTGAGCTCCCGTCGCCGGACGCCGCAGCTCCGTGCCGTGAGTGGCGCCCTCGACATGGACCACCACCGACGACGGTTCGTACACCACCCTCTGACCTGCGGCGCGCAGCGTGAAGCAGAGATCGGCGTCCTCGTAGTAGGCGGGAGCGTAGCGCTCGTCGAACCCCCCGGCCTGGGTGAAAGCCTCGCGGCGGACGATCAGCGATGCCGCGGAGCAGTAGTCGACATCGCGCCGGTAGTTGTACTCGGGACGTCGCGGGTTACGACCGCGACCCACGTTCCACCCACTGGCGTCGCTCCAGATGATGCCCCCCGCCTCCTGCAGCAATCCGGATGGGAACAGCAGCTTGCTCCCCGCGGCGGCGATGTCCGGCTGGCTGACCGCCTCGACCAGGGCCTCCAGCCACCCGGGCAGCACACGCGTGTCGTTGTTGAGGAAGAGAAGGTATCGGCCGCGGGCGACCGCGGCACCGCGGTTCACGGCTCGGGTGAAGCCGGTGTTGAGGGTGTTGCGGACCACGTGCAGGTTGGCAACCCGCGCCAGTTCGCGCGGTGTCTCGTCCGTCGACGCATCGTCGACCAGGATCAGCTCAAGTCGCTCCAGAGGAGCCGAGGCAGCGATCGACGTCAGGCAGGCGCGGGTCAGCTCCCACTGATTGAAGACCGGGATGATCACCGACACCTCGGGGGACGCGACCTCGGGGAATGCCTGGTCGATCGAGCTGGCTCGGGCCGTGACCTGGGAGAGGACCCTCTGGTCCCCTGCCCGAATACTCCTGCTGTGCAGCGCTTCCCGAGAGCGTGAGCGCACGGCTCGCCCGGCGCCGAGCAGCCGCCATCCGAAGCGATGCTCGTGGTAATGAGCGCGCAGCGCCTCGAGCACGGACCGCCTCGGCCGTCGCACCCCGCCCTGGTCCACGTCAGTCGCTTCTCCGACCGGGCACCCGGCGTCGCGCCCGTCGAACCATGCGGCGGCCCTGCCACAGCGCGTTGATCAGATACCGGAGCGGCGCGAGGCCGCGGCCCCACCTGATCACCACGGCGTCCGCGCGGGGCGGGTGGCCCTGCTGATGCCACATCTCGGCGTGGACCCCGAGCTCCATCGCCGCAAACAGCGACGTGTGCAGGAGCCCGGCCATCCCATCCTCGTACGATCGGCCGTGGAGGAACCGCACGGCGAACTCGCCGGCCACAGCCTTCACGAGACCCAAGGAGGTGAAGGTCTCGCCGCGCGCCAGGCGACGCTCGGCGTCCTTGGCGATGTAGCGGGCAAACTTGTCGAAGACCTGGTGCGGCGAACGCCAGGTGTCGTGAACGATGGCCAGCTCCCTCTGGCGCCATCCGGGCTCCGCCGAGACGTCGAGCCGGCGCAGCCCGTCGAACGCCGGGCGCGCGTGGACCTCAGAAGGCCAGGTCGCGTGGATGCGCCGGAACAGTCGCGGATGCGGGCCGTCCTGCGAGCCAGGGGCGGTGAGCGCTCGCCCGAAGGCCACCTGGATTCGTGGAATGTCGACCACGTCCCAGGCGTCCTGGATGACCAGCTCCCGCAACCGTGCGGCCAGGGGCGGCAGGACGCGCTCGTCGGGGTCGAGCATCAGAACCCACGGCCGCGTTGCCTTCGACATGGCGAAGTTGCGGGCCGGATCGGCAAAGGGCAATCGCTCGTGGTCGAAGATGCGCGCTCCATACCGGGCCGCGATGCTCCGCGTCTCGTCCCTGCTCCCCATGTCCACCACAACGATCTCGTCGACCCAGCCCACCACGCTGGCCAGGCAGGCCTCGATGACCTCACCGTCCTCACAGCTGATGATCACGGCGCTGATGCCGCTCGGTCCGTTCATGACGTGGGGGCCGCTCCCGCGAGATACCAGCGCAGCGGTCGGGCCAGCCGCCCCGGCAGCACCGCGGTGAGCACCGACCTGATCAGGGTCCGGTCGGCGACGGCGATGACCAGCACGTAGCAGGCGACCCCCACCGCGGCCGCCGCCGCCAGAGAGGCGAGACCGGCGGGGAGCACGTTGACCATGCCCCACTCAGCGATGGCGGCCAGCGCCGCCACCAGCCCGGGACGCACCAGCTGCCGCAGCGGCTGGATGGCGACCAGCCGCTCCGCGACGATGAGCAGGGGCGGGAGGGTGACGTAGGCCACGATCGCGGTCCGGATCGCGATGCCGTTGAAGCCGAGCCAGACGACCAGCGGGACCCCGATGCCCCAGTCGAGCACGCCGTAGAGGATGGTGAAGTAGAGGCTGTAGCGGGGGTGCCCGGTCGCGTAGAAGAGGTTGAAGAAGGTGGAGCCCACCATCGGCCCGGTCAGGAAGGACACCGAGAAGAGGTAGACGGAGGGCAGAGCGGGCTCCCACTTGGTCCCGAAGACGTAGTCGACGATCTGGGGCGCGAGGGCCATGATGGAGAAGGATATCGGCAGCATGACGATGGCGCCGAGGTGGACCGCGCGCTCCACCATGCGCCCCAGGAGCAGTGGATCCTGAGCCGCCCGCGCGAAGGCGGGAAAGGTCACCTGCCACAGCGACCCGGTCACCAGCAGGGGGACGGAGGCGACCGCGAAGGCCCAGTTGATGTAGCCGACGGCGGCGGCTCCGGCCAGGACCGCGACCATGGTCGGCGTCATGGCGTCCTTGACGAAGCTGAGGATGGACTGGGTCTGGTAGGCGATGCCGAAGGAGAGCAGGCGCCGGGCGGCGCCGCGGTCGAACCCCAGTCCGGGCCGCCACGGGGAGAGGCAGTAGGCGAGGACGACTCCGGCCGCGCTGCTGATGACCGTCGCCCAGGCGAAGCTCCAGACCCCGGACCCGAGCAGGGCGGCCACCACCGCGGTCACCTGGAAGGCCACCGCCTGGACGGCGTCCACCGTGCCCAGGCGACCGTAGCGCAGCTCGCGCTCCAGCAGGACCGCGGGGACGGTGCGCATGACGCTGATCAGCAGGGTGGCGACCAGGGCGCGCATCAGCCAGGCGGCCGCCGCCGAGAGATGGTAGGCGGCGGCAATCGGACCGGCCGCGATGAAACCGCCCACGACCAGCAGGCTGGCGAGGACCAGCTGGATAGTGAAGACGGTGCGCAGATCGGCCTGCGACGGCTGCTCTCGCTTCTGGATGATCGCGCCCCCGAGGCCGACATCGGCGAACAGGCTGAGGAACGTGGCGCAGAATGCGGTGATCGCGTAGATGCCGAATTCGCTCGGGGTGAGGATCCGGGCGAGGACGATGCCGCCGGCCGCCGCCGCCAGCCCGCTGGCACCGGAGCGGATCAGCAGGGCCATGGCGCCACGCGCGGCGCGCGCCTTCAGTGCCGCTCCGGCCGGCAACGGGGAAGCCGCCCCTCCCACCTCTCCGATCACGAGGCGAACCTCCTCGCCGCCGGCTCCCGGGGGGAGGGGGCGGACCCGGCGAGAGCATCCGAGCTCGAGGTGCCCTCGCCGCTGCGAGGAGCGACGGCGGCAGGCTGCTCGATCCGGAGCAGGTCGGCGACCACGGGTCGCCAGCGCTCAAACGAGTAGTGCTCGCGGACGTGGTCGTTGGCGGCTTTCGCCAGGCCCCGCCGCAGGTCGTCGTCGTCAAGCAGACGGAGCACGCCGTTCACGAACGCGGCGTCGTCCTCCGCAACGATGGCGGGGAAGCCCGGTGCGAAGCCCCGCAGGGCCGGCGGCGACACCACCTGCGGGAGCCCCGCCGCCGCCGCCTCCAGCACCTTGATCTGGATCCCGCTGGCGTGTTCGAGGGGGACGACCGCCACCCGAGCGCGCGAGCACACCTTCGCCACGTCCTCGAAGCTCTCGTTCAGCTCCCAGCCCTGCGCGATGGCGGTCGCCCGGACCTCCTGGGTTGGCCTGGCTCCCGCGAGGAGAAGCGAGAGGCCAGGTCGCCGCGCCTGCAGCAGCGGCCACAGCCGTGCGAGGCGACGGATCGCCGCGATGTTGGGAGGGTATCCGAGAGTTCCGAAGAACACCAGATCATGGTCGGGCTGCTGCGACGCGGTGCCGTTCATCGCCCGGATTGGAATGGGCAGCCAGACGGCACCGAGCGTGGCCGCATCCCCGTGACCCGCCGCCACGCGCCCCGCCGGCGAACGGCGCGTCCCCCGCTCGAATCCTCGGTGGCTCCAACTGAGGACGCGGAATCCGACCTTCCGCAGGTGGTTTCTCACAACGTCCGACCGATCTCCATAGGCGCTGCTCATTCGGTCCACGAAGTCGAGTACCTCGGCTCCTGCGATCCCGTGGAGTCGAGGATGGTAGGCCCGAGCGGTGACGAAGACGGTGCCGTCCGGCTCAGTCCTTCGGAGGTCGGCCGCGGTACCTCGTGCGTCCCAGGCCAGGGTTTCGATCACGCTCCGACGGCGGAGCAGGGCCACCAGGTCGGACGGGCTGGGCGGGCGGAGCCCACGCCTATGCCTCTCCATCAGCGGTATCTCGGCGACGGTCGCTCCCACATCCTCCAGAAGCACGCGCCATGCCTCGACGCGTCGCCGTTCGCCGAGGCCGCCGCGGCGGCCGAGGTGGACGATCGTCACCCGGAGAGAGTCCGAGCCCGCCGCCCCGCTCATCGCGTCTCTCCAGCCCTGATGGTCAGCCACCATGCCCGGGGGCGCAGAGCCGCTCTGGCCGCCCGCCACCCGAGGCCGGGTTGCAGGGAGCAGTAACGCCTCAGGGAGAGTATCCGTTCCAGCTCGACCGCTGGGCGCCGTCGCGCTGAAATCGACCCGCCCACGGCGTGCCTACCCGGTGTGCTCTTTGCCACGCGCACCCGCATCGAAGGAAAGCGCACCGCCAGGCGCTGGCACAGGTTGACATCTTCCATGTAGAGGAAGAAACCCGCATCGAATCCCCCCACCGCCCTGATCCTCTCCGTGGCTGTCGAGAGGACCGCGGCGGACACCCAGTGGGTCGTGAGCGGCCACGATCCCGAATCCACGCCGAGCAGCGATGCGTAGCGAGGCCTGCGCACCGTCAGGAGCCGCGCAGCGAGGGCGCGAAGGCGGCTTCGCCTCCCCAGCGCCCTGCCGAGCCGGTAGCCCATGGCCACCGCCGCGAGCGCTCCCGGATAGGGGAGGACGACCCAGGTTGGCTCACCGAGGTCATCATCGAGGGCCACGGTCACCAGCTCGTCGGGGCCCGCGCTCCCCAGCAGCTGCCGATGCTCCCTCGTCAGCTGCGTGTCCGGGTTGCAGAGGATCACCCGGTCCGTGGCCACGAGATCGAGAGCCGCGTTCACGGCAGCCCCGAATCCGACGTTCCCCCTCGACACCACGTCGACGCCGCGGCCGTGCTCGATGCTGCCCAGCGGCAGCAGGTCGTCATTGTGAACGACTATCACGGCGTCGTCGGCGTCGAGCCAGGAAACGTCCAGCGTCGTCACACCGTAGGCCACGTAGACGACCGTCACCGGCTCGACGGAGGCGCGCGCGACCGGATTGTCGACGGCGGCCCTCTGGACAGCGTTCATGCCACAGTGACCTCAGACGGCTGCGCGCCCGACCGGGAATGGCAGGGTCACATCCCGGAGCACCCGCCCCGGGAAGGGCCGTCCAGGTTGCGCGCGCCAGGTCATCTTCCGCTCAACGAGAGGACGGCCATGACGGTCCTAGCCAGGATGATCAGGTCGAGGCTGAGGGACTGGTGCTTGACGTAGTAGAGATCGTAGCTCAGCTTGACCCGGGCATCGTCGACGCTGCTCCCGTAGCCGGAGTTGACCTGAGCCCATCCGGTCAGGCCGGGCCGAACCGTCAACCGCGTGTTGTAGAAGTCGATCTCGGAGCGGAGCTGTTCGACGTACTGGGGCTGCTCGGGGCGGGGGCCGATCAAGGACATCTGGCCACGGAGGATCGACCAAGCCTGGGGGAGCTCGTCGAGATGGAGGCGCCGAAGGAGGTGGCCGACCAGCGTGATCCGACGGTCGCCCGCCTCGGTCCACGTCGTGGCCTCAGCGGGCAGATGGCGCATGGTGCGCAGCTTCACCACCGTGAAGGAGCGACCGTGCTTGCCGACGCGGACCTGGCGGTGAAAGACCGGACCACCGTCCAGCTTGACAAACACAGCCAATGGGAGAACCAGCACCCCAAGGACGATCAGCGCGGGGATCGCGATGACCACATCGAGGGTTCTCTTGATGGCGGCGTAGATGTGTGACGTCTGGCTCCGCATCGGCAGCCCGAGGAGCCACGTGTGCCCGAGCTGATCGAGGAGAAGCCGCCCCGTGAGCTCCTCGTAAAGGTCGGCCAGCGACCTCACCCGGATGCCGGCGTCATTGCAGGTGAGGAGGCCTCGGAAGAGTTCGCGGTCGATGTCGTCCCGGACTCCTAGAACGACTTCGGTGACCTGGCGCCGCTGGACGACGTCACAGAGCCTCTGAGTGCAGTCCTCCCGGCGCGGGTTGACCACGGCGGCAACCTGGTACAGGCCGCGGATGTGGCCCTTGACCTCCGCCCACACCCGGGTCAGAGCGTCCCGGTCGGCGACCAGCGCGATCCGGGCCGGCGGAGAAGATGCGGCCACCAGCCGGCCGTACAGGAGGCGTTCCCCCATCACCAGCATCCACGCCAGGGGAGCCCAGAGAACCATGGTGGGACGGGTGATCTGGTAGGGGACCACGAGGAACACCACGAGCAGGCCCACGAGGGAGAGACCGAGCGCCGTCGACACGCGGGGAAGGGTCAGGCGCATCGACACGGCGGCCCGGACGTTCCAGGCGTCGACGACCGTGCCGGAGACGGCCCAGAGCACCAGCACCACGACCGTCCCGAGACGTGGGAGGTAGAAGCCGGCGTAGCGGACCTCCGCCGTTCGCAGGTTGAAGGCGAGTATGAAAGCGAGCGAGACCGCCACGGCGTCGAGCCCCATCAGGAGCAACCGGCGCTCGTGGACCGACAGTCCGCGCCGATGCACCGCGGGGACGCTGAGCGGCAGAGGGGCTTCCGTCACCTCGCCGACGTTATCGATCATCGGTCACCCGCCGGTGATCGGGCAGCGACGCAGCGCTGACAGGATTGCGACATCGCGCCAGGACATCGGTCTCGGAGTGGGCCGCGCTCATGTTCCGACCGGGTCGGTGCTGACCACGAAACCGGCCGGGCCCGCCGTGGTGCCGGCAACCAAGCGGAGTCCCGGGATCCGGGCGATGCAGCTGGCTGTCCAGGGATGCTCGTTCCCCGCCAGCTGGTCGGAGCCCACGAACACCGCTTGCATGCCGGAGAGAGCACGCGCGGCTGCTGCCGTGTCGGTGCACGCCCCGGCCATGGCGACGATGCGCCAGTCGTCCGGATAGCTGTCCACGTAGGCTTTTGGCTCGGCTTCGACGTCCAGGGTCAGTGCGGTGATCCACTCGCCATCGTCCGCTGTACCGTTGTTGAGCACCAGTGAACCGGGCTTGAGGGCGGCGCCGAGCGCCTCCATGACGGCCACGTCGCGAGGCGCGACTCTCACATTGGCGCCGACCTCGGCGGACGTCACATTCCAGGTTGCCACGACGCCGCTCGCCACGGCGCCGAGGCCCGCGACCGCCACGACCGCGCCGGCAACGCTGCGGCGGAAGGCTGACGGCCTGCTGGCACGTTGCCCCAGGGCCTTTGCGGCATCGATGAGGGCGGTGACACCGACGCCCGCGAGCACGGGGACGACGAAGAACTCGAGCCCCAGCAACCTGTCCTCGACGCTCCATGGATACACGGCCCTCCAGAGCCTGTGGAGCAGCTCCGGGCCGGCGACGTCGAAGAGACAGAGGAGGGGGATCACCAGTGAGAGGAGGAGCCACCTCGCCTGGCGTCGCACGAAGACGGCGATGATGCCGGCCGCGAGAAGCAGCCCGGAGAGGACCGACAGCTCCGTACCCGCGAAGAAGTTGAGCACGTCGCCGATCCCCACCCCGGCGTGTCCGGAGAGGATGACGGCCGCCTGGTTGAACGTCGGCGCCGGTACGGTCGCCGCGGCCGGCGCGGCAGGGGCGCGGGTGAGAACGTAGCCGAGAACGACCCCGGCGGCTGTTGCCGCGACGCCGATGACCGCGCCGCTCAGCGCGGCACGGCGCCGGGTGGCGATGAGGGCGAGCCAGAGCGGACCGCCCACGGCGACCGCGGTCAGGATCTCCAAACCGTGAATGACCCAGATGGCGAGGACCGCGGCTCCGACGAGGAGGGCGCCGGCCAGCCTGTCCGTGCCCCTGAGCAAGCGTGCGCCGCCAAGGATCAGAGGGACGACCAGGGTGGAGGCGGCGATGTACGGGTAATCCCCAATCCCGATGGGGATCGCCGGAAACGCGAATCCGAAGGTGAGCAGCGCGGCGGCGGCGGCGACTCGGCGGTCGGGGAATGCTTCGTAGGCCAGGACCGTAACCCCGAGGGGCAGCACCAGCAGGCTCACCACCGTCAGCGGCATGAGCAGATCTGCCGGGGTACCGGCCCCCAGCTGCGATGCCAGCGCATCCGTCGCCTCGAAAGCGGCGCGGGGGCGCACGAAACTGCTGCTCAGCAAGGGCAGGGGAACGGCCGGCAGGACATTGTCGTCTCTCGCGATGGCGGCGGCCACATTGCCGTGGTAGGCGGCATCGTCAGCAGGCGGGAACACGTCGTCGTGCAGGACGCCGGCGGCCACGCCGACAAGGACGACGCCGGCGGCGAGCGCCACGGCGCCCACCGCCACCCCGATCCCGGGGGCTCCGGGGGTCGCCTTGCCGCGCCGGAGGTGGCGGGCCACTGCAGCACCCACCAGCACGGCCAGGATCGGGACGATCGAAAGGGGGGAGAACGAGATCCCGAACTGATACAGGACGAGCCCGGCGACCCCCACGGACGCCACCGAGAAGCCGGGGGCAGCCGCGAGCCGCAGGGCCCACGGGAGCCGCGGAGAGATCAGTGTCGCCAGCGCAAGTCCGGGCAGGGTGCCGAGCACCAGGACCACGGGAAGCGCCCGAAACAGCTGGTCGATGGGCACGACGCCGATTCTCGGCGCGGGTGCAGACGTGGTCCGGGGACTTGTCCGCCTCCGCTCCAGCCTGTAACGAAGCTGTGATGGACGTCACCCGAACCGAATGTCAACGGCCCAATGTCGCCGTGTCGCGCTCCGGCAACACCGGGAGCCGGCCACCGCCAGCTTCGTAAGGTTGGGCCCAGAGTGACTTCGATGGAACGTAAGAGACTGCTGGCGGGCGGCTTGGGCGGGGCGCTGGTGCTCGCCTACCTCGTCCTCTGGCTGGGCGTCGGGGCCTTACAGATCGGCCGCAGCGACTTCACCTCCACGTATGTCGGGGCGACCCTGCTCCGCGAGGGCCATGGGGCGTCGATGTACAACGAGGCTCTCCAAACCCCGTTGCACGCCGCCCTGATCGCGCCCGACCGGGAGGGCAACCTCCCCTTCGTCAACCCGCCGCTCGCGGCGGCGCTCGCGCTCCCGGTCAGCCTCCTCAACCTCGACGACGCGTACCGGGTCTGGTCGCTCCTCCAATTCGCCCTGCTGGTGATCTCGGTGGTGGTGGCGATCCGGGCGGCGCCCCGGCGAGCCTCTCTGCCGCCCATCACGCTCGCGGCCATCGGGCTCGTCGCTCTCGCCTGCCTGGGGACGTGGGCGACCCTCCTCCTCGGCCAATGGGATGGGGTGTCCGCGCTGGGGCTGGCCGTCGCCTACGCCTGCCTCCGTCATCGAAGACCAGCGGCGGCCGGTGCGGTCCTGGCGGTGACCGCCCTGATCGCCAAACCCCACCTGGCCCTCGGCCTTGCCGCCTTCGTGATCGGGGTGCGCGACCGCCGGCTCATCCTGGGCGCGGCCGCCGGCGTGGCCGCTTCGGTGCTGCTCTCCCTGCTCGTGGCCGGCCCCGGCGGGATCGCCGGTTTCGTCGGCTCGGCCATGCACTCGACCACCCGGTGGGAGCTCGCCAACATGGTCAGCCTGGTGGGGATCTCCGGGTCGATCGCCGGCAACGGCACCGCGTCCCACGTCCTGGCGGCGGTGGGGTCGCTGGTCGCCATCGTCATCGCCGCGGCTCTCGGCTCCGCGGCGAGAAACCGGCCGGCGCGGCTGGAGGCGGCGCTCGCGGGGGCAGCCGTGCTCTCCCTGCTCGCGTCGCCGCACGCCTACTGGGACGACCTCGCCCTGCTCGTCCCCGCCCTGGCGTGGTCCTTCACGGCGCTGGCGGCGCGGCCCGGCGGTGCCCGCCGCCTGGGTGCCGGGGTCGTGGCGGCATGGATCGCCATCAGCGTGGCGGCTTTCGTGGACATCGCCAGCAATGCCGCCAAACCGTGGGGGGTCCTGACACCCTGGGTGCTGATCGGCGCCGCGGCACTCGCCATCGCCACGTGCTACCGCCAGGGAGCTCCGCCTCCCTCCGAGATGGTGGACGGGGTCACGCCGGAGATGGGGCCCCCGGCTGAGCTCGCCCCCGATGTCCGGCCGTTGTCCGTCCACCCCGCGTAGCTTCTGGATCGTCGCTCCGGGAGGGCTGGGGGGCTGCGGGGAGGAGGTGCGAGGGAGGAGGACGGGTCGTGGCCAAGATCGATTTCGCCGACGGGTTCGATGCCCCGGAGCCGCTGGCATGGGGGCTGACCCCGGCCCAGCTCGGAACCGTCGTCGTCGGCGCCGTTCTCGCCTACCTCTGCCTCCACGCGCCGCTCCCTCGCATCGTGGCCGTCCCGCTTGCGCTCGTCGCGGCGAGCGCCGGGTTGACCCTGGCGCTGGCTCGGCGCGAGGGTCGGACGCTGATCTCGTGGGCAGCGGCGGCGGCGCGTTTCTGGACCCGACCACGTCGCGGCCTCCTGGTCGTGGTGCAGGCACCCGAGCCGCCGGACCCGGTGAGCACACTGGACTCCACCCACCGGAGCGAGCCGGTGATCCTCGCCCGGGAGGACGGGTTCCGGCTCTCCCCCGCCCGGCTGCGGTGGGAGCCCGGAGAGGAGGTGGAGACATCCCGTCGCATGC
>PLXL01000271.1:3231-4747 GCA_003153215.1 Candidatus Dormiibacterota bacterium | reverse complement strand
CGCGCATCGACATGCTGACCAACATCTACAACCGCCGCCATCTCGACGAGCACCTGCGCTCCGTGATCAGCGCAGCCCGCCGCCACGACCGCACCATCGGGGTGCTGATCGTGGACATCGATCATTTCAAGAATGTCAACGACGAGCACGGACACCTCGCCGGTGACGCCGTGCTCCGCGAGGTGGCCGCGCGCCTCGCCCAGGCGATGCGCACCGAGGACGCCCTGGGTCGCTGGGGAGGCGAGGAGTTCCTGGCGGTGCTCACCGACACCCCGCCGGAGGGGGTCCGGGTCATGGCCGAACGGTTGCGCCAGGTGATCGCGGCCGCGCCCTTCACCCTCGACGACGGCAGCCAGATCCGGGTCACGGTCAGCGTCGGCCACGCCAGCGGGACCGAGGACGCCGAGGTCCTCGTCCACCGGGCCGACGACGCCCTCTACGTTGCCAAGGCCGAGGGGCGCAACCGGGTCGCGGCGGCCTGAGGTCCGCCTCCCTCAGCTTCGGTTCCCGACGGCCCGGCGGTAGATTCGCTCGTGGGCGTCGAGGGTCGCCTCCAGGTCGAGGTGACGCTCGGCGTGGCTCCGACAGGATTGCCGGCTCAATTCATCCGCTCGCCCCACCCCNNCCATCCGGCCGGGCAGAGCACGGCGGCGGAATCCGCCATCTCCGCCCAGAGCGCGGACCTCTCCAGGGCGGGACGGAGCTCCACGGCGTTGCCGTCGCTGAGCGCCTTCACCCGGGCGGTGTAATCGGGGTCGTACGCGGGGCCGCAGAGCAGGAGACACCTCCCCGCCCCCCGGGCGATGGCGACCGCCTCCAAGGCCCCCTTCTCGGGCGAGAGGCGGCCGGCGAAGAGGAGACGGTCGGAGGGGGGTGCCGCGGACCACCGGATCGCCGCGGTCGGGATCCCGGGGCGGAGCACGGAGTCGATCTCGGCGAGGGTGCGCCATGACAACGCCTGCGCCTCCGAGACCGCGGCGATGAGCGGCGGGTGGGGGCTCCGGCGTGCATCGGCCAGGGCGGCTCCGACCCAGGGGTCGGCGGGCATGTGCAGGGTGTGCACCACCGGGGTGGCGAGGGTCGCGGCGTGCCGGATCGCCGGGATGTCGAAGGCGTGGTTGTGGACGAGGTCGAATGCCGCCTCCCCGATGAGCGCGGCGGTGGCGGCGAAGGCGGCGTCGNNGTGAGCCCCCGGGCGAGGTCGACCAGGAAGGTCTGCACGCCGCCGAGCTGGGGCTCGGCCAGCGGGGCGATGAGCGGGGCGATGAGGGCGATGCGCATGCTATCCGGCGACATTGAACCGCCATCACGGATTCGCAGGGACCGGCATCACGGATTCGAAAGGTCGCCTGGGGTGGAATGGGCTCGCTACCGATCTCCGACCTCCCCCCTGGGTGGTGCCGGCCGCACATCGCGACCGGCGCCACCCCCAAGGTCCGGGGGCCCGGTCGAGGTTTCTGGAGTGGTGAGAGAGTTGCTGGCGACGCAGATGGGCACGGCGGGACGCGGGCTGGCC
>PLXL01000271.1:0-3206 GCA_003153215.1 Candidatus Dormiibacterota bacterium | reverse complement strand
CCGATCAGCGTGACCACCATGGGGGGCGCCGCCGACATCGCGGTGGGGAGCTGCATCACCGCGACCGGCAGCGCGGACGCCACGGGGACGATCACCGCGGCTCGGGTCACCGTCTCCCCGGCGGTCAACGGCGCCTGCGCCACCGGGTCGTTCGCGGGCGGCTACCCCGGCGGCGAGGGTGGCCGGCCCGACTTCACCTTCCACCCGCGAGGAACGCCGGGTGGATTCGCCTCTGACTTCGACAACGTCCGGGGTGTGGTCACTGCCGTCAGCGGCACCGCGGTGACCGTCCAGGAGACGGGCGGGACCACCCCGAGCATCACCGTCCCCAGCAGCGCCCAGGTCTCCACGACGACCACCGGTTCCACCTCCGACCTGGTCAAGGGAGCGTGCGTCGCGGCCGTGGGCGCCCCGGCCTCCTCGGGGACCGTCAGCGCGCGCTCCCTGCTCATCGAGCCCTCCGGTCCCTCGGGCTGCTTCACGGGAGGCTTCGGATCCGGGGGCTTCGGCGGTGGGGGCTACGGTGGGTTCGGGGGGTCCGGAGGCGGCGGGGGCGGCACTACCACCACCACCACCACCACCACCACCGGATGAGCCCGATGGCGGTGAGAGGCGGCGCTCCGTGCCCGGCTGCGGGACACTGATGCCATGCGCATCCTCGTCGCCGAGGACGATCCCGGACTCCGGTCTGTCCTGATTCAGGGCCTGGAGGACAGCGGCTACCAGGTCGACGCCGTCGGTCGGGGCGAGGACGCCATCGACCAGCTCAAGTTCTACGAGTACGACGTCGCCGTCATCGACTGGCGGATGCCGGGCGGCGCCGGCATCGACGTGGTCCGCTGGGCGCGGCGGAACGAGCGGCCCACCGCGATCCTGATGCTCACCGCCCGGGACACGCCGCCGGATCGGGTCGAGGGCCTCGACGCCGGGGCCGACGACTACCTCGTCAAACCCTTCGACTTCGGCGAGCTGCTGGCCCGGATCCGGGCTCTCCAGCGCCGTCCCCGCGGGGTTGACGCGCCGGTGGTCACCCGGGGCAGCCTGGCGCTGGACCCGCTCCGCCGCGAGGTGACCGCGGGCGGGCACCCGGTCAACCTGACCACCACCGAGTACAACATCCTCGAGCTGCTGATGCGGCGCTCCCCCGCGGTGGTCGACCGCAAGGCGATCGCCGAGCACGGCTGGCGGGACGAGACCGACGCCCTCGGCTCCAACGCCATCGACGTCCAGCTCAGCCGGCTTCGGGCCAAGCTCCCGAGCGCCGGCATCCGGATCGTCACCGTGCGCGGGGCGGGATACCGGCTGGAAGAGGAGGCGGGGTGAGCCCCGGGCCCCTCCAGCGGGTTCGTGGTGTCTTCGCTCGCCTCTCCGGCCCGGCCGCGACCGGGACCGCCACGGGCGATTCGGGCCGAGACGCGCTGCGCCGGGTCCGGGTCGCCGCTACCCGGGTCGCACTGGTCAGCACCGCCATCGTCGCCGCCGTCTACCTGGTGACCGCGGTGGTGGTGGTGCTCATCGTCACCGCCCGCGAGACCTCGAGCGTGGATGCCCAGCTGAGCCAGGCCCTCGCCAGCTCCACCTACGGGAACGGCCTGCAGACGGAGGGGACGTCNNCGCGGACGTCGGCACGAGCCCCCTGACAGTCTCCGTACAGGGCGGCGACTTCCGGGTGGTCGGGGCTCCCATCATCCCGGCAGCCCAGGCCACCTACCCGGTCGCCACCGATCCCCTGACCGGCCTTCCCATCGACGGGCAGTTCACCCTGGCGCGGATGGTCATTGGCCAGTCGCTGAGCGGGGTCGGCTCCGCCGAGGGCAACCTGCTCCTGGCCGAGACCATCGTGGGACCGGTCCTCCTTCTCGCCGTCTTCCTGGGAGCGCTCACCATCGGCCGCCGGGTGGCCGCGCCCATCGAGCAGGCCCGGGTCCGCCAGATGGAGTTCACCGCCGACGCCTCCCACGAGCTGCGCACCCCGCTCTCGGTGATCGAGGCCCAGACCTCCCTCGCCCTCGCCCAACCGCGCGACGTCGGGTGGTACCACGCCGCCTTCCAGCGGGTGCAGGGGGAGAGCGGCCGCATGCGCCGCCTCGTCGAGGACCTCCTCTGGCTCGCGCGCTTCGACACCACCCGGGACCGCACCCAGGCGGAGCATGTGGATCTTGCCGTCCTCGCCCAGATGGCGGCCGACCGGTTCACCGCGGTCGCCGAGGCCAACAGCGTCCGGCTCACGGTCCGGACCGCGCCGTTGCCGCTCGTGATCCACGCCCCGCCGGACTGGCTGGACCGCCTCCTCGGGGTCCTCCTGGACAACGCCTGCAAGTACGTGCCCGCAGGCGGGGCCATCGACGTCGCGGTGTGGCCCGACGGCAACCGGATTCGCCTCTCGGTCGAGGACTCCGGTCCCGGCATCCCCGTCGATGAGCGGTCGCACATCTTTGACCGCTTCCGCCGTGCCACCGACCGGCCCGGTGGCGCGGGGCTCGGGCTGGCCATCGCCAACTCGGTGGTCTCCGCCACCGGCGGCCGCTGGCAGATCGGGGACTCGCCCCTGGGCGGGGCGAGCATGGGCGTGAGCTGGCCGCGCTCCCTGAGCGGCGGGCGCGAGCCGGAAGCCGTCCCCGAGCCCTGACCGCGCCTCGGGCCGGGGAGCGCCGGGTGGGATCCCGACGCCTCGGGCCGGGGGACGTGGCAGACTGTGGGCCGTCAGATGACCACATCAGACACTGAGCCGTCGCCGTCGGGGGTCACGCGCCTCTGGCTCACCGAGGTCACCCACAGCCGGATCGTCGACCGCGCCGGGGAGCCTCTCGGGCGAGTCGAGGACGTGATCGTCCGCTTGGGCGCGGGTGGCTACCCGCCCGTGACCGGGCTGATCGGGCGGCTTGCCGGGCGCCAGCTCTTCGTCCCCCGCGATCGCGTCGGCGAGGTGGAGCGCAAGCGTGTGCAGCTCACCGGTGAGACGCTCAGCCTGCTCCGCTTCGAACGCCGCCAGGGTGAGGTGCTGCTCCGCAGCGACGTGCTCGGGCGGCGGGTCATCAGCGTGGAGACGGGGCGGCTGATCACCGCCGGCGACATCCAGCTGAGCGCGGGGCGCGGCGGGTGGAAGGTGGCGGGCGTCGACTCGAGCCGCCGGGGCGCGCTGCGGCGGATGCTCCCTCCCCCCTTCAATGCCCCCCGGCATCACGCCCGCTTCTTCGTCGACTGGG
>PLXL01000283.1 GCA_003153215.1 Candidatus Dormiibacterota bacterium | reverse complement strand
CACCAGGGACGCCACCACGACGTCGAAGCCCTCCATGAGGATGCGCTGGGGCAGCCACCAGGCGAAGAGCGGCGTGTACCACGCCTGGTCGGAGAAGACCGGGGTCCCCGAGTTGGGCGCCGAGGTCATGCCGTCGAAGCTGGTCGGCTGGTCAGCGACCAGCCCGGGAAGGGCGTGGAGCGTGCCGGCGGTGATGCCCAAGCCGTCGGCGGGAGAGGTGATGACATAGCCCACGCTGCATTCCGAGGACGTGTAGTGGGCGTCCGTGCAGGCGTCGTGGAGGGCGCCGACGAAGCCGAGCCCCCCACCCAGGAAGCAGATGAGGACCGCGAGCACGCCCACCGACATGCGTGCGCCGAGCCGCTCGGCGAGGCTCACCACCAGGAGCACCAGCACCACGGCGAGGATCACCTGGGGCAGCCAGAGCGACGGACCGTCGCCGAGGCCGAGGCGCATCAGCATTCCGGAGGTGAAGTCGGGGAGGAAGGGGTAGTAGAGCGGGGTGCCGCTCATGATCGGGTTCTGGGGCGGGAAGTTCTGGGCCGTGCTGAAGCTGGATGCGGTGATCAGGTGCTGCCCCCAGTCGGGGATCCAGTAGCCGGTGACCAGATCGCCGGCGGCGTCCTGAAACATCACCCGGGAGAAGAGGAGGGCGAATGCGACCGCCGCGACCACGGCGATGACCGCCAGGGCCAGGGTGCCGCGGGACCGGCCACGGGCATCCTCCAGGGAGGCCTGCCAGGTGGCGATCACGCTGACCTGGAGCCGCCGGGCCAGCAGCAGCGAACCTCCTCCCACGACGACCGGCGCCAGGAGGATCGATCCTGGGCCGAGGCCGAGACCGAGGCTGAGAAGGAAGCAGACCGTGGCGTCGAGTACGAAGGCCGCGACGATCGCGATGGCGATCCGCTCGCCGAGCCGGAGCGGGGTGACCACGGTGCCGAGCACGGCGAAGCCGGAGGCGGCGCCGAGGACGGCGAGCAGCAGCAGGAGCGCGGCGCTCCCCGGCCCCGTCACCTGGTGACCCCGAGCGCCGGCCGGAGCGCAGGGCTCCCCGCACCCGTCATGGCCCTACCAGGCGTCCACCCACAGGCGCATCTGCTGGTCCGGACTGGTCAGCGGGATGGCGGTCCAGACCGGGTAGAAGAAGATGAACGCGGCCACCACCGCCGCCACTCCCGCATAGGCGAGCGGGGCCAGCGACCACCATCGGCCGGCGGCGAAGAAGCGCACGTGGCGCAGCGCGGCGAGAGCGTAGGCGAGGCCCAGGGCGAGGAAGATCAGCATCCCCAGGGCGTGGTAGAAGAAGAGGACGCGCGCCTTGTTGCCGGGCACCCACATCATCCACGAGGCGATGTAGCCCAGGACGATGAAGGCGGGCACGAAGCGGCGTGAGACGACCGCGAAGATGCCCGCGCAGGCGCAGAAGACCCCGAGGCCCAGGAAGGCGAGATAGAAGAGCGGGCCTACCGGACCGATGGGCCCGGGCTGGGTGCTGGTGATGGGGTCTATTCCCGGTTCGGCAGCGTGGAAGGTGAGGATCATGGTGACGAGCGACGCCACCATGAGCGCGCCGATGCAGACGCGGAACCACTTCGCGCCCGCCATCATCCGCCACACGCAGAAGAGCAGTGCGAGGATGCCGAGCCACCACACTGCCGGGTTGCCCATGTTGGTGATGACACCGCTGCCTGTGTAGCTGGGCGCATCGAGCAGCGGAGCGCTCTGGTAGTACATGAGCACCGGGTGCTCCATGATCGGCCACGTGTACCAGCGGGACGCGTAGGGATGCCCGTGGCACTCGAGCTCCTGGTAGCGGAGGCTCGCCTCGTTGATGGCGATGATGTTGGAGATCGCCTCCACCGGGTTGGGCACGGTGACGCCGTCCACCGTCGACACCGGGACCTGCAGGATCTTGATATCGTTCGGATGAGGCGCGGTGGTGAGGCCCGCGACGTTGGGATTGCAGGACACGAACTGGTAGACGTCGTCGTGGTAGATGGTCAGGTAGCGCGACCAGCTGGCGCAGAAGATCACGACCACGAGGGCCAGGGCGGCCGCGTAGTGGAGCCACGCCCTCGACCCGGCCGCCTCCCTCCAGAGCACCGTCTCGTGGCGGCGTGGCCCGGCCAGCCGCCGGAGCGCGGGAATGGCGCCGGCCGCGCGGGGAGCCAGCCATCGGAGGAACACCAGTCCGGCGATCACCGCGAGCGGCGCGACGGCGGTCAGCTTGGCCGCGAATGCCAGCCCGAGACCGGCGGCCAGGATGTAGAGGGTGATCCGCCATTGGCGGCGCGTCCTCGCCTGCCAGTGGAGCAGGAATAAGTACCAGGCCAGCGTGGTGAAGAAGATCGCCGGGATGTCGAGGAGGCCCAGCCGGGACTCGACGAAGGCCAGCCCGTCGAGGCAGACCAGCAGCGAGGCGACGATGGCGAAGAAGCGATCACGGCGCAGCCGCAGCGCGATCAGGTACATCAGGCCGCAGAGTAGGCTGCCGGTCAGCACCGCGGTCATCCGCCAGCCCCAGGTGTTGAAGCCCAGGATCGCGATCGAGGGAGTCATCAGCAGCTTGACCAGTGGGGGCTCGGGGTCGAAGTAGCCGATCGCCGGAGAGTGGAGATCGTCGGCGGCGTCGGTCGGGAAGTACACCTCGTCGAAGACCTGGCCACAGGCCTTGATGGTCTTGTTGCCGATGGGCACCTGCTCGCAGGCGCTCTGGTCGCTGTTGTGGGCGTTGCCCACGCCGAGGATCTGGATGGCCGGTACGGACGTCGCATTGCCGCCCAGGAAGTTGGGCAGGATCGGGCTGCCCCAGCGGAGCAGGAAGGCGAGCAGGGTGAGCCCGATGACCAGGGCGACGTCGACGCGGGTGAGGTCGAGGAAACCGCGCAGCCCGGCCCTCACCAGGGGACGATCGTCGGTCACCTCGAAGGCGGGCGCGGCGGGCGCCGGGGCCCCCGCCGGCGCCTTGGCGGACGGTACCGGCGACGTGCTGCCGGTGGTGACGTCCGGGGGCGCCCCGGGCGGGGTCTCCTCGGTCATCGCCGCCGGCCTCTCCGCCGCGACCGGGATGGCTGGGTCTCAGCGCCCTCGGCGTGCCGGCGCGGCGAGAGCGTCGCCTCGAGCTCGCGCTGGAGGATGGCGGCGCCGACGAGCGGGATCACCAGCTCGTCCTCGAAGACGCAGCGGCGCGTGAGCAGCCGGCGGAGGCGAGTGGTGTCGGGGTGGCGCAGATCAAGGATGAGGGCGTCCACGTCCGCCAGGCGGCTGGGCGTCCGGGCCCGGCCGCGGACGGCGGCGGCGAGCTTGCCGACGCGGGCCCGGCGGACCTCGACCAGGTCGATGCGAACGGTGACCGTCAGGTACCGGAAGAAGAGCTGCCCGCCATCGAGCCGCGCGTAGCTGTAGCGCTGACGCATCCAGAGCGAGATGGCCAGCCCGAGGGTCATGGCGGCGAAGAGGAGCCAGACGTTGGCCGCTCCCGCGTCCTTTCGGGAGTCGAAGACGGCGCCCACCACCACGCAGACCACGCCGACGGCCGTCAGTGAGTATCCATAGCGGCGCCAGCGGTCACGGTCGTAGAGGTTGGTGAACTGCTCCTTCATCGATTCGGCGCCGAGCATAGCGGGGCGGAGCCCCTCACCACCGTGGCCAATCCCGCCTAGGACGCGTCCAGGCTCCGCTGACGGACCAGGGCCACCCCGCCGAGGACCTCGGCCAGCTCCCCGAGCTCGCCCGTGAGCACCTGGACCGAGTCGGCCACAGCCGGGGCGGCATGGCGGTCAATGGTTTCCCGGATGCCGGTCATCACCGGAGGCCCGGCGGCCCCCAGGCTGCCGTCGACCACCACGGCCGCGGGGTCGAGCATGGTGCAGAGATCGGCGAGGGGCCGCCCGACGGTGCGTCCCAGATCGGCGAAGACGCGGCGGACGCCCGGCTCCTGATCGGCGGCCAGAGAGAGGACCTGGGCCACGCTCAGCCGCTCCGCGTAAGCCCGCCCGACGAACTCGCTCAGGGACGGGCCGATCACGCGGGCCAGGCATCCGCGGCCTCCGCAGACGCAGAGCGGGCCGTCCCCCTGCTCCCTTACGTGCACGTGGGCCAGCTCGCCGGCAAAGCCGGACGCCCCCCGGTGCAGCCGGCCCCCGAACACGAGGCCGGCGCCCACCCCGTGGCCGAGCATCACGTACACGAAGCTGTCCAGCCCGCGGCCTGCCCCGAAGGCGGCCTCGCCCAGGGCGCCGAGGTTGGCGTCATTCTCCACGAGGACGGGGACGCCCACCCGCTCCTCGAGGGGAGCGGCGGAGTGGATCTGAGCTTGGGGGTGGGCCACGCCCAGCACCACGGCCACCAGCCGCGATCTGGACACCTCCGCATCCCGCAGGGTGGCAAGCAGCATCGCGGCCGTCGGGGCGAACAGCGAACCCGGGTCGCGGCCTCGAGTGGAGACGGCCTCGCTCCGATCTGTCAGGACTTCCCCGGCCGCGGTCGCCAGGGTGAGGCGGAGGCCGCCGTCCCGCAGGCCGACGACGGCGACGACCCGCGGGGGGCCGGCCAGCACCAGCGCCCGGGGCGGGCGACCCGCCTGGTGGGACCTCGGTTCCGAAACGACCTCGTCCAGGTGGCGGCTCCGGAGCAGCCCCTTGACCACGCCGGCGACGGTGGTCGGGGGTAGGCCGGCGAGATCGGCCAGCTCCGCCCGGGTGAGCGGTCCCGACACCTCTAGAAGAGCCAGCAGGTGCCGCTGGATGGTTCGCGCCGGAGGGGAGGTCTGCANNTTCCCGCTGTTTTATTACGCATCAATGAGAATTGCCCCTCCTCCACCGCCCCTGGGCCGGGCCTTCGGTTCGTTGCGCGCTCCGGCGTTTCGCTGGTGGTTCGCGAGCCAGGTGCTCTCGGCCTCCGGCACCATGACCCAGGGGGTGGCCCAGTCCTGGCTGGTGCTGAAGCTGACCGGGAGCGGCCTCGACCTCGGCCTCCTCGGCTCCTGCTACATGCTCCCCGTCCTGGTCGGCGGGCCTTGGGCCGGGGCGCTGGCGGATCGGATCGACCGGCGCCGGCTCCTGATCGCGACCCAGAGCATCTTCATCGTCTCCGCCAGCCTGCTGGCTGCACTCACCTGGAGCGGGGCGGTGCGCGTCTGGATGCTCTTCGCCATCGCCTTCGTCACCGGTGCGGTGAGCGCCCCGGATTCCGCCGCCCGCCAGGTCTACGTGCTCGACCTGGTCGGCGGGCGTGAGCTCGCCAGCGCCATCAGCCTCAACGAGGTCGTCCTCAACGTCTCCCGGGTGGTCGGCCCGGCGATGGGCGGGATCTTCCTGGCCACCCTCGGCATCCCGGTCTGCTATGTGGCCAACGCGATCTCGTACCTCCCTCCGCTCCTGGTCCTGCTGGTCCTCCACCGCAAGGGAAGGCTCCCCGCTCCCAGCCATGCGAGCGGGACCGGCGTGCCGGACGTCACCCCCGAGCCCGCCAGCGCGACCTCCGCCGCCGCCGGAAGGGGACGTCGCCCGCGCGGCCAGGTTCGGGCGGGCCTCCGCTACGTCTGGAGCACACCGGTGCTCCGGTTCACCGTGCTGATGGCGGCCGCGTCGGGGATGCTCTTCAACCTCGGAGTCGCCCTGCCCCTGCTGGCCACCCGGGTCTTCCACCTCGGCGGGGGCGGCTACGGGCTGATGATGGCCGTGTTTGGACTGGGGGGAGTCGCCGGCGCCTTCCTCGCCGCCTCGGCGCGGGGTCAGCCCGGGGGCCGCGAGGTCCGGCTGCTCGGCGCGCTCACCGGCGTCGCCGTCCTGGCGACCGCGGCCGCCCCCGACGCCGGCCTGGCCTTCGCCGGCCTGGTGGTGACCGGATGTCTCTCCATCTGGTTCATCGCCCGGGCCAACACCCTGGCCCAGCTCCGCGCCGATCCGGCCATGCGGGGGCGGGTCATGGGGATCTGGACCATGGCGCTGCCCGGCGCNNGCGCCGAGGTCGCTCTGGGAAGCGGCGGCTACCCCGCCATGTCGTAGATCTCGTCCCAGCCGGGGGTTACGCTTTCCGGATGCTCTCCGAAATCTGGCCCCTCTTCGGATTGCGCCTGCGCATCGGCGATGTCGAGTTGCGTCTCCCCACCGACGAGGAGCTCTGCACGCTGGCCCGTCTCGCGGCCGAGGGTATACACCCCCCAGAGACGATGCCGTTCGAGGTGCCGTGGACCGACGTGCCAAGCCCGGAGCAGGAGCGCAACTCCCTGCAGTTCCATTGGCGATGCCGGGCCGATTGGCAGCGTGACAGCTGGGCCCTACCCCTGATGGTGTGGGCTGGCGGTCTGCCGGCCGGCAGCCAGGGGGTGAGGGCAGCACAGTTCAGCCTCCGACGCGAGGTGGCAACTGGGTCGTGGCTGGGACGCGGGTTCCAGGGGCGGGGCATAGGCAAGTTGATGCGGACCGCAGTCCTCCACCTTGCCTTTGTGGGGCTCAGCGCTCAGCACGCAGTCACGTCTGCCTTCGACGACAACGCCGCGTCGCGCGGCGTCACTCGCTCCCTCGGCTACGAGGCTGACGGCGTCGAGCGCAAGGTGGTCCGAGACAGAGTGGTGACAGCTCAGCGATTCCGCCTCACTCGGGACGCCTGGCTCGCTCGGGATCACCCACGCGTTGAGGTGGAAGGCCTGGAGCCCTGCCTGGCGCTGTTCGGCGCCGACTGAACGCCTCGACCGAGGCGGAGTCAGTGCACGACGTCTCCGGGTACGGGTCTGGCTGCGTCCTTGAAAGCCGGGAGATGGTGAGCCAAAAGGGTGACGAGGTCTTGTGGATACACCCTCTCGCCCGTGGACCTCAACTCTCCAGCCGACCACCACCGGTACTCCACCACCACGCGCCGCTCGTTGTCGGTCCACCCCCTCGAAAGAGGAGGACGCGATCACGGCCGTCGATGAGGATCGTCCGGGCAGCGCGACGATGTTGCCGGCTGCCGTCCGGCTTGCCTTTTCGCACCGCCTATCAGGGGGCGATGGCGACCATCCGGTCCAGGGCGCGGCGGGCGCGCGACGCGACGGGCTCGGGAACGACGACCCTGGGCTCCATCCGCTCCAGACAGCCCGCGACCTTCTCCAGGGTGATCTTCTTCATGTAGGGGCAGACCGCGTCCTCGGACGCCGGCAGGAAGCGCTTGCCCGGAGCCAGCAGATTCATCCTGTGAAGGATGCCCACCTCGGTCGCCACGATGAAGGTGGTGGCGGGGGACTCCACCGCCCTGCGGACCATCCCCTCGGTGGAGGCGACCACGCAGCTCGAGCCCTGGTAGTCGCCGTGGCCGAGGCGGTAGAGGGTGGCGGAGGTGCAACCGCATTCGGGATGCAGGAGCAGCTCGGCGTCGGGGTGGCGGCGGCGGGCGGCCTCCAGGTCGTCGGGATCGATGCCGGCGTGCACGTGGCACTCGCCCATCCAGACCTGCATCCGGCGCCCGGTCACCCTCTCCAGGTGAGCGCCCAGGAACATGTCGGGGCAGAAGAGGATCTCGGTGTCCTCGGGGATGGCCCGGATCACCGCCTCGGCGTTGGACGAGGTGCAGCAGTAGTCGGATTCGGCCTTGACCTCGGCCGAGGTGTTCACGTACGAGACCACCACCGCGCCCGGATGCTGGGCTTTCCAGGTGCGCAGCTGGTCGGCGGTGATGGTGTCGGCCAGCGAGCATCCCGCCTCCAGGTCGGG
>PLXL01000069.1 GCA_003153215.1 Candidatus Dormiibacterota bacterium | reverse complement strand
GCGATCGAGGAGCAGCAGGAGCTCGTCGAGCCACGGCCCGCCGTCTCGATAGGCGGCGATCGAGTCGATGACTCCGAGGTTGCCGGCGCCGTAAACGATCTCCTCGGGCAGGCGGCGCACCAGGGCGCGGAGTGCCGGGGAGGCGGCGACCAGCTGTGCGCACTTGAGACCGGGAAGGTTCCACGCCTTGCTGGCGGAGACCAGGGCGATGCCGCGAGCCTGCGCCTCGGGCAAGGAGAGGAAGGGGACGTGACGGGCGCCGGCCAGGGTGAGGGGCGCATGGATCTCGTCGGCGAGCACCAGGACCCGGAAGCGCTCGGCAAGGTCGGCGATCTGCCGAAGCTCCTCCTCCGTCATCACCAGTCCTGTCGGGTTGTGGGGATTGCAGAGGAGGTAGACGGCGGCACCCTGGGTGAAGGCCGCCTCGACGGCGTCGAGGTCCAACACCCATCCACTGCCGGCGCGCGCCAGCGGAGCCTCGACCACCCGGCACCTCGTCTCTCCGATGTGGTGGAAGAAGGGCGGATAGGCGGGCGTATTGATGACGACCCCGCTCCCCGGTGGCACCGCGCGGCGCAGGAGCTCGCTCACCCCGGCCATGACGTCGGGGATCAGACGGACGTCAGCGGGATCGACCTGCCAGCCGAAGCGCCCGAGCTCAAAGCTCGCCACGGCCTGAGCCAGCTCGGGGTCGGGGGTGGCATAGCCGGTGTCACCGGCCGCGATGGCATCCTGGAGGGCGCGAGTCACCGGGCTGGCCAGGGTGACGTCCATCTCGGCGACGAAGGCCGGGATCACGTCGGCGGGATAGGCACGCCACTTGTAGCTCCGCCGCAGGCGGAGATCGGAGAGCGGGAGCCACCGCGGCTGATCCTCGCTCATGTCGTGACCGCCGCCTCGGTGCCGCGACGCCCGACGGCGACCCCGAACGGGAGCCGCTCCCGAACGTGGTAACCGTTCCTGGACTCGTAGAGGACGATCTGATCGGCGACGAAGGCGGGCAGCTCGACGGGCGCAGCCCGCTCGCTCCGCCAACCGCTCAGATCGAAATGCGGCGCCGGCCGGCCGAGGGTCACGTGCGGACGGAAGGCACGGGGGTCCACCTCGAAACCGCACCGGTTCACCGCGGCACCCACGGCGGCCGCCACACGGGCGAGGGCGGCGGATTCCTCGACCAGCCCGATCCAGAGCACCCGCGCCCGCGCCCCCCCGGGAAAGCTGCCCAGGCCGCCCAGCCGCAGCGTGAACGGCTGCTCCCCCGCCGCTGCGACGCCCACCGCCTGGAGGAGCCCGTCCATCCGATCGAGCGGCAGCTCAACGAAGAAGTGCAGGGTGATGTGAGTGGTGCCCGTGTCGACCCAGCGCACTCCGGCGACCCGCTGGCCGAGCCTCTCGACATGCGCGGCGAGCAGCCCGTGTGCGGGCGGTCCGACGGGGACGGCGAGAAAGGCTCTCAGCGGAGGCGAGCCGGAGAGCGGGAGGTGGGCATTCATTTCAGTGTACCGGTGGCCGCGGCGGCTCGGAGAGCGCCCGTCCACCGCCGCAGCGCACTGTGTACACTTCCGGCCCCGAGCGGTGGCCAGAGGGGAGGTGCCTCCCCATCACCGAGCCGGACCTGCCAGGGGATGACGTCCATGCGCCAGCGCATCGCCGGGGTGATGGCCTCCGCGATGGCCNNCGGCCGCGCTCACCGCCGCCTGCGGCAGCGGGGGCCTGGCATCCGAGACACCAGCTCAGATCTACCAGGCAGCCGCGTCCGCCACCGCCCACGTGAACGGGTACGAGGCGACGGGCGAGGTCGCGGTCGCGGGATCCATGGTCACCTTCGACTTCAAGGTGCACGGGAGCGACTTCGCCGGATCCTTTGTCCTGGACGGGAGCACCATCCAGGTGCTGGCCGTCAAAGGCACCTTTTACATCGACGCGCCGGAGACCGCCCTCGCCACCGACTTCGGCATCTCCAGCGTGGAGGCGGCGCTGCTCGCCGGTCGGTGGGTGGAGGTGCCCCCCTCCGAGTCCTCCGACTTCACCGACCTGACCTCGGTCACCGACATCGCGGCGCAGCTCGCCCACCACGGATCCCTGGCCGCCGGCGGGACCGCGACCATCGGCGGACAGCGGGTCGTCATGGTCGACGACGGCAGCGACAGCGTGCTGGCCGTGGCCACCTCGGGTCCCGCCTACCCGGTGCGGATCACCGCCACGGGATCGAGCGCCGGCCACGCCGACTTCTCCAACTGGAACACCATCGCGGCGGTCACCGCTCCACCGAGCCCGATCATCCTGCCCGGGTCCTGATCGGCGGCCGGCCAGCGGCACGCCGCATCGCTCAGGCCGCCGCCGTCACTCCGGGCGAGGGCACGGTGTCGAGGAAGGTGGCCATGGCGTCGAGCTGGCCGCGGATGAATCCCTCGTTCCAGCCATGGCCGGCATCGTCGATGCAGGCATAGTGGACCCGCGGCATCCCTTCCACCAGGTGCTGCAGCGCGTCGCGTCGGAGGAGACGATCGTCGCTGGCGATGATGACCAGGCTCTCTCCCAGATGCCCGCCGAGGATGGGGGCGTCGTGGCGGCGGAGGCCGCTCCGCACCCACTCCTTCGCAGCGCGATGGGATGCCCGCTGCTGGTTGAGGAAGTTCATCTCGGCCTGGCGGGAGTCGACGTCGGCGCCCTCCACCATCAGCCGCTTGTAGAGGTCGCTCACCACCCGGCGGTGGGAGAGCCAGCTGATCACCGGGAAGACCGGCCCGGACGTCATCACCGTCGCCTGTACATGGAAGCGGGCCCGGACCACCGACGGGTCCACCAGTGGGGTGTGGAGGATCAGGCGGTCCACTCGCTCCGGCCACCTGGCAAGGTACTCGAAGGCGACTCCCGCGCCGAGGCAGAGACCGCCGAGGTCGAACCGCTCCAACCCCAGAGCCTCGACCAGAGGCTCGAGCGACCGGGCGAGAGCCGCACAGGTGTGGCGGCCCGGCAACGGCGGGCTCTCCCCGGACCCGGGAAGGTCAGGGATGATCAGCGTCCGGCGCCGCCCGACGTCCTCGAACCAGGTCTGGAAGTTCTCCGCGGAGCCCAACCACCCGTGGCAGAGGAGCAGTGGCGGGCCGTCTCCGCCAATGAGGTAGCGAAGCCGTCGGGGGGAATCGAGAAAACGCTCCTCCACCGGGGTCAGGCGCCCCGAGGGGAGGACGCGTTCATGCTCCCGCCGCTTCCAGCGAGGCCTTCAGGATGTCGAGGCCCTGGGTCAGCTCGTCCTCGGTGAGGGTGAGCGGCGGGATCAGCCGGATCACGTTCTCGTCGAGCCCGCAGCTGAGCAGGAGCAGGTTCCGGTCGACGGCCGCCTGGATGATCCGCCGGGTCAGCTCGGGCGCCGGACGCCCGTTCTCCATGAACTCGAGGCCGATCATGAAGCCGCGGCCGCGCACGTCGCCGAGCCGTGGATGATCCGAGCGCCAGCCGCGGGCCCGCTCCAGGATCCGCTCACCGAGTGCCGCCGCCCGCTCCGGGAGCCGCTCGCTGCGCAGGGTCTCGATGACCGCCACGGCGGCGGCGCAAGCCACGGCGTTGCCGCCATAGGTCGTGCCGTGCTCGCCCGAGTGCCACTTGGACATCACCGACGCCTTGGCGACCATCGCCCCGATCGGCAGCCCGTTGCCCAGGCCCTTGGCCACACACATGATGTCCGGGACCACTCCATCGTGCTCGACCGCAAACATGCGGCCCGTGCGGCCGAAGCCGGTCTGCACCTCGTCGGCGACGAGCAGGATGCCGTGGGTGTCGCAGATCTCTCGCAGCTTGCGCAGGAAGCCGTCCGGGGGCACCACGTAGCCGCCCTCGCCCTGGATCGGCTCGACCACGATGGCGGCCACGGACTCGGGCGGCACGACGGTCTGGAAGAGGAGGTCGAGGTCCTCCCCGGCCGCGATCGGGCAGGGCTCTCCGGGGCCGTGGCTGCACATGCGGAAGCAGTACGGATAGCGAACGTGGTGGACGCCGGGGAGGAAGGGACCCATCTGCACCCGGTACTTGGCCCGGCTGGCGGTGAGGGTCACCGCACCGTACGTCCTGCCGTGGAAGGCGCCCAGGAAGGCGATGATCTCGCTGCGACCGGTGGCGCGGCGGGCCAGCTTCATCGCCGCCTCGACCGCCTCGGCGCCGCTGTTGCCGAAGAAGACCGAGTTGAGGTCGGCGGGGGTGACGCTCACCAGGGCCTCGGCCGCCGCCACCAGCTGGGGATGGTGGGCCGTGCCCGAGACGTGCCAGAGCCGGTCGACCTGCTCATGCACCGCGCGCATCACCGCGGGGTGGCGGTGCCCGAGGTTGGTGACCCCGATGCCGCAGGTGAAGTCGAGCACCGAGCGCCCGTCGAGGGTGTGCAGCCACGCCCCTTCGGCCGTGTCCACGACGAGGTCGCTATACCGGCCCATGGCCGGCGAGATCAGCTCGCGATCCTTCTCCAGGAGGGTGGCGACGGATAGGCGGCTATCGACGATCGAGCGATTCAACGAACCAAGCTCCAAGGTGACGGGACCACGACGGCGGCTCAGGGCGCGCTGACGCCTTCGCGGGGCAGGTTACTCCTCCCCGGGGAGTGCAGGCGGAGCCGGCCGAGGGAGAGGAAGCCGGCGAACATCACCGCCATCCCGACGGCCTCGTAGCCACCGAGATAGTCCGCGGAGCTGAGCGTGCAGTGGCCGGTGGCGGTGCTGACCTTNNATCCGGTCGAGGTGGGTACGCTCGCGGAGGAAACGCCACCCCGACCAGGCGGCGCCACCCACGAAGACCACGGTGCCGACGATGTTGAAGATCACTGCAGCGAGCGCGACCGGGGCCACCGAGCTGAAGGCCCCACCGAAGAGGCCGCAGGGCGTCGCCAGGCTGGCGGTGTCGACGGGGGCGACGAAAGCGTCGACCGCCACCACCGCGGTGAGGACGGCAAGGACCAGGGCACTGACGTCCGCCACGCGGCGCGGGACGAGCAGGTAGAGGGTGCCGAGCGCGAGGTAGATCACGCCGAGGGCTCCGCCCAGGAGGTAGAAGAGCCGGAAGAGGAGGACGTGGTCCTGGAAACCCTGGGTCTCCCCCAGCGATTGGGCCGCCGCCGCCGCGGCGAAGATGAGCAGGCCGAGGGTCCAGCACGCGAAGGAGGGCCGATGGCTCCTCCACCACCGGGCGGCCACGACAAGGGCAAACGCGAGGCTCANNGATCTGCGACGGGATGAGAGGGGTTTCGGGGGCGGATGCCTAGCAACCGAGTGAGGCGGCGTATCCTGGGAACGTCCATTCCTGAATTCAACTCACCAAGCGTATCCACCATGCCCGACCCGGTCGACCCCGAACGCGCACCCGACGAGTCCAGCGACCTGCCGGTCGACCTGGTCGGATGGGCGACAGGCCATCGCCTCACGGCGGAGGAGCCGGTCAGCCCTGAGCTGGCCCGGGAGCTTCTGTCGACGGCACTCGGTATCCGGTCGACACAGCTCGCCGGACTGAGCGACACCGACATCGCCGCCGGGCTGGAGCGACTCCGCGCCCTGGTTCGCCAGATCCAGCGCCTCTCCGCGGCGGCCGCGGTCGACGACCTCACCGGAGCGCTCCGCCGGGGTGCCGGCCTCCAGGCGTTGACCCGGGAGATCGCGCGCTTCCACCGATTCGGGGGCAAGGGCGTGGCCACGATCTTCATCGACGTCGACGGCCTCAAACGCATCAATGACAGCGAGGGTCACGCTGCCGGAGACACCCTGCTCGCCGATGTGGTGGCTGCCATCCGCGAACGGTTGCGCGCCTATGACCTGGTGATCCGCTGGGGCGGGGACGAGTTCGTCTGTGTCCTCCCCGATGCCACCCGCGAAGAGGGGGAGCGGACCCTCGCCGACATCGAGCAGCATGTTCGCGACCGGACCTCGGGCCGCTCGGTGAGCAGCGGCCTGGCTTCGCTGGAGAGCGGTGACACCGCCGCCACCCTCGTCGACCGCGCCGACCAGGCCCTCTACGCCCGACGCGAGGTGCTCCGGGCCTAGGCCTGAGGATCAGCTGTCCAACCCGGGCGAGGAGCGGGACGGCCACCCGGCCCGGAATTGACGACGGGCACGAGCCGGGGTCTACATGGTGATGTGGCTGGCCTCGGCGGCGCCAGGTTCGCGAGAGATCTGCTCCCGGAGCAGCGAGACCATGGTCTGGAAGTCGGCAGGCTTGAGGAGGAGGGTCACCCTGGGGAGGGTCAGCGCCTCCTGGAGCCGCAGGTTGCGGGGGTCGATGGCCGTGTGGAGGATCACCGGCACGTCCCCGCAGAGCGGGTTGCTGCGCACCTTCCGGCAGAGGTCCAGCCCGTCCTCCCCCCGAAGCCGGAAGTCGGCGAGGATCACGTCAGGCTCGAATGTTTCGAGCACCGTCTCGAGGCCGTTGGTGTCGGTGACGAGGCTCACCTCGAAGCCCCCCTGGGGGAGGACGTCGCGGAGCAGGCCGCCGAGGTAGCGATGGTCCTCGACGACGAGGACGCGGGGTGCTCGACCCACCCGTGGTCGCGGGATGATCCCACTGGTCACCTGGTGCACCTCCGCGCCGGGGCTTTTCCCGACGCATGGAGAGCCTGCGCTACCAGAGGGCTCCCCGGGAACTCCCCGATGTCCCGTTTCTGCGGGACGTTTGCGTCTAGGCAGGAGGCTAGGCACTGTGGTAAAAACTTAGTCCCCTTTCGCCTCGCCGCCAAGCGGCAATTTTTCAGCGGGTCACCCAGTACAGGCCAAAGAGCGCGATCGCGACCACCGCGAGGTGCTCGGCGACGCTTGAGAGGCGTCGCGGGGGGATCACGGCGCCGGCCACCATGCCGCGCACCCCGTACCAGATCACGAGGGTCACTGCGGCCGCGGCGCCCGGGGTGGCCACCGCCCGGTCGACCGCGACCATCGCCCCGGTCACGACCACGGCGGTGAGCGCCGCTAGCGCGGCCGTGTGACGGAGGCGCGTCTCCTCGGTTCGGAGCCCGTCCAGGGTGACGAGGCCGACCCCCACCAGGGCGACGGCGACCCGGAGGCCGAGCGGCAGGTTCCCGCTGGCCGAGGCGAGGAGCACGGGCACCAGCACCGCGATGGCGGCGGCGTCGCGGAGGAAGCGACCCCCCCAGCCCTCTCTGCCGCTCGCCCGCAGCCCACCGAGGTGGGGCAACCCCCCGCAGACGGCGACGGTGACGGCCGCGGCGACCAGCCGGGTCCGGATGTCGACGGTGCCGGCGAGGATCAGGGAGAAGGCGCCGAGGGCCGCCACCGGAAGGGCGATCGCCTCCACCGCCGGCCGGTGCTCCGCCGGGTAGACGAACCGGTCGTAGGCGGCCAGGACGAGGCCGGTGACGAAACAGAGCGCGGTGACCCCGACCACCGAGCCGGCGAGCCCGACCGCGCCGGGGCGGAGCGCGACCGCGACCGCACAGGCTGCCACCCCGAGCGCGGCGTGGATGATCGGGAAAGGCACCTCGGCCAGGCGTGGCTCGGCGGAGATCCCGAGAGCCCGGCGCGCCTGATCGGCGTAGTAGGCGTGACCCCGCACGGCGGCACGCGTGGGCATCCCATCGTCGGGCGGTCTCGCCGCCGCCCGGCTCCGCGGTGGAGTGTCGCCCGCGACTCGCCGCACCGTGTGTCCGCCATCGCGCCTCGGATGCTCAGGGGGCAGAGGAGCCCTCGCGGCCATATCGATCCTCGAGTCTGACGATGTCGTCGATCTCTGGTGAGGAGGCCTCGAAGAGATCGGCCTCTTCCACGGCGACGAAGCGATGGCGGCGGCCCGCACGGACGCGCGCGCTCATGCCGGGGGCGAGACGGTGGGTCTCGAGGGTGCCGTCGGCGCTCTCGAGCACCAGGTCGATAAGGCCCGAGAGCACAAAGATGGATTCGTCCTTCTGGACGTGGTACTGCAGGGAAAGAGCCTGGCCACTCCCGATGTGGAGGAGCTTGCCGAGGTAGCGGTCGGTGACCGCCCAGCGCAGCTCGTATCCCCAGGGCTTGTCGACCCGCCCGTGACCGGCAGCGTGGACGTCGGCGGGGAGGGGCACCTAGCTCATCGGGCTGCCGCGCCCGGCTGGGGTGCCCCGATCCCGACCATCCGCTCCATGGCCGTGAGCAGCTCCTCGACCCGCTCCGGGGTGGCCGCTTCGGCGTACACCCTCATCAGCGGCTCGGTTCCGCTCATGCGCACCAACACCCAGCTGGTGTCAGCGAGGAGAAACTTGAAGCCATCGTCGCTGCGGGTCCCGACCACGGCAACACCGGCAATCTCCTTCGGTTGCTGCCCGCGCATCCGCTCCTCGACCTGGTGCTTGCGCTCCTCGTAGTCCGCCCGCTCGAAGCGGATGTCGTGCCGAGCGTAGCTGTGGGGGCCGACCAGATCGAAGAGATGGTGGAGCACGCCGGAGAGCGGCATGGCATACGCAACGACCATCTCGGCGATGGTGAGACCGGCGACGATCCCATCGCGCTCGGGGATGTGGCCCCGGAAGGCGAAACCACCCGACTCCTCGCCGGCGAGGAGTGCGTCGGTCTCGATCATCTTCGGTCCGATGTACTTGAAGCCGACCGGGGTCTCGATGACCGGAACGCCGAAGCGCTCGCCGAGCCGGTCCAGCATCACGCCGCTGGTGAGCGACCGGATCAGATGCCCCCGCAGTCCTCGCTTCTCCAGAAGGTACATGGCGAGCAGCGCCATCACCTCGAGCTGGGTGATGAAACGGCCAGTCTCGTCGATGATCCCCACCCGGTCCGAGTCGCCGTCGTTGGCGATGCAGAGGTCGAATCCGCCTGCTGCCATCTTTGCCATGGCCTCGGGCATGTACTTGCCAATGGGCTCGGGGTGCATGCCGCCGAAGCCGGGGTTCCGCTCGGCGTGCAGCTCGGTCACGGAGGTCTTACCGCCTGCGACGGCAGCC
>PLXL01000118.1 GCA_003153215.1 Candidatus Dormiibacterota bacterium | reverse complement strand
TCTACATCCGCATCCTGATCGGCGATCAGGTGAGGGTGGAGCTGAGCCCTTACGACCTGAGCCGGGGACGGATCACCTTCCGCTACAAGTAGCCGGGCCCGCGGTCGCGGAAGTAGGCGATCGTAGCCTCGAGGCCGGCGTCCAGAGAGAAGCTGGGGCGCCAGCCCAGCCGGGACGCCGCCAGTGACGCGTCCAGGCAGGAGCGCTGCTGCTCCCCGGGCTTGCCCGGTCCGTGGGCAGCGGGGGTCGAGACTCCAAGGATGCGAGCCAGCCGCCGGTGGAGCTCGTTCACGTCGCACTCGGTGCCGGTGCCCACGTTGTAGGCGCCGGGCGGCGCGGCGATCGCCGCCAGGTTGGCCGCGACCACATCGGCAACGTAGACGTAGTCCCGGGTCTGCGTGCCGTCCCCGTTGATGGTCGGAACCTCGCCCTTGAGCATCCGCTCGGTGAAGATGGCCACCACTCCCGCCTCGCTGTGCGGGTCCTGGCGCGGTCCGTAGACGTTGCCGTAGCGGAGCGCGACGAACTCGACGCCGTAGACCTGGCCATAGACGCCGCCATACATCTCCGCCGCGGCCTTGGCGGCGCCGTAGTTCGAGGCCGGCCGCTGCGGATGGCTCTCCGGCGTCGGGATCGCCGCGGTGTCGCCGTAGAGCGCGCCTCCGCTGCTCGCGAAGACGACGCGGCGCACCCCTGCGGCAGCGCAGGCCTGGAGGAGGTTGACGGTGCCCAGCACATTGATCCTGGTGTCGAGCAGCGGGTCTGCCAGCGAGCGCCGGACATCGATCTGGGCTGCCTCGTGGAACACGATCTCGGGGCGGACCTCGCCGAGGATGCCGCCCAGATCCTCGGTCACGTCCGCCTGGACGAAACGTGCGGCGGTCGGCACCTGGGAGCGCCGCCCCCGTGAGAGGTCGTCGACGACGGTGACCTCGTGACCGGCCGCGAGCAGGGCTTCGGAGAGGTGCGAGCCGATGAAGCCCGCCCCCCCGGTGACCAGCGCTCTCACACCACGGAGGGCGTCACGGGGCGGGCCTCGTCCCGCACCGCCCGGCCTCCCGGCTGCGCCTTTCCCTGCGCGTCGGCTTCCCGAGAGATCCAGAGGTGGACCAAGGCGAAGACGATGAACCCGATGATGAGCAGGCTGCCCCAGGTGATGCTGCCGTCGAGGAGGGCGATCGAGATCGCCAGGGTCTTGGTGAGGCCGGCCACGATGACGAGGGCGGTCGCCACGCCGGCCTGGACCAGGCCCACCCCGCCGGGGGTGAAGGGGACCGTGGTCAGCAGCGCCGCCACCAGGGCGACGAGGACGAACTGCGACGGTCCCACCTGGCTGCTCAACCCGAGGGCGGCGATGACCAGCCCGAGACGACCCGACTCGCAGGCCCAGACGGCCAGGGTCAGCCCGATCAGGGTCGGCCAGCGGCGCAGCGAGGTCACCGCGCCGCTGCGGAACGATTCGTAGCGGCGGAATATCGCATTGGGCAGCAGCCGGAGGAGGCGCGTCCCCCGGCCGGCTCGCATCAGCACGATGACCCCGATGCCGAACGCGCAGAGGAGTCCGCCGATGATGACGTAGGGGACCAGGGCCCCCGAGTCCTTCTTGTGGAAGATGTAAGCCCCGGACACCAGGAGCAGTGCCACCACCACGCAGAGGTCGAGGAGGCGCTCACTGACCACGGTCCCGAATGCCTTGCTGCCGGGGATGCGCTCCCGGACCCGGCCGAGATAGGCGCGATAGACGTCCCCCATCTTGGCCGGGACGACGCAGTTGACGAAGAACGACGCCAGGACGAGCGGGGTCAGCCTGCGGGCCTTGCGCACCTCACCGGCGTTGGCGAGAAGCACCTGCCAGCGGAGGCCGCGAGCGACGAAGGAGAGGTAGTAGACGACGATGGCGAGGAGGTACAGGGAGAGGTTGGCGGTCCGTATCTTGTCCCAGGCCTCCCCCCAGGGGATGTCCGCGCGCCACACGACCACCCCCACGATGAGGATCGCGGCAGCGATCGAGATCAGGGTTCGCTTGGTCAGGAAGCGGCCGCCAAGGGCCGGAGGCGTCTCGCCTCCCAGCTCGTCGGCCGCAGGCGTGGCTCCGCTCACGGTGGCACGCACCCTAGCACGACGTCCCTGACAGGCTGGTTACGCCGCTGCGGCACGATCGCGCCGGAGGGGGTATCAGTGCTTGACGCGGCTGATCAGCGGCTGCCGATGGGCGGGGGAGGACGCCATCCCGCCCGCATCTCGTTCCGCCAGGATGCGTGCCATCTGGTCGAGGTGGGTGTCCGCACCGGAACGAGCCCCGACGGGCCGGCTGTCCCACTGGCGCAGCTTGAAGACGCCCTTGAGAGACGAGTAGGGAATGCCCAGCGTCCGCACCTCGGGGGCTCCGGGCTCCACCGCCCTCCAGAGGCCGCCGAAGCGTCCGAGCAGGGAATCGGGGGCGACCGAGGCGCGCAGCACCTGGCCGTCGACGAAGTGGAAGGCGGCCCGGTCCCACCCCGCGAGGTCCTCGGGTGCCGGCGCGGGCTGACCCACCACGAGCTGCCGGATCGCGGTGAGGGGGAAGAGCGCCCGCTCGTTGTTCGGATCGGCGCCGCGGACCTCGGCCTCGACCAGCGGGCGGTCAAAGCTCAGATCGCTGACCTCGGCGTGGACGATCTCTCCATCCAGGAAGCTGATCAGGACGAGCGGCACTGATGGAGCGTATCAGGAGCGGCGGAGCTTCGGACCCGGTCTGTCCAGTTCACTCCGGGCATGAGAAAGGCCCCCGGGAGCAGCGCTCCCGGGGGCCTCAGATGCTGGGATCAGATCCCTCAGGGTGCCGGCGGTGCCGCCGGTGCCGCGGGAGCAGCCACCGGGGCGACGCGCTTCACCGCGCGCTTGACGGTGCGCTTGGCGACGGTGCGCTTGACTGCCGGTGCCCGCTTGGCTGCCGGTGCCCGCTTGGCGACGGTGCGCTTGGCTGCCGGTGCCCGCTTGGCGACGGTGCGCTTGGCTCCGGTGCGCTTGGCTGCGGTGCGCTTGGCCGCGGTGCGCTTGGCTGCGGTGCGCTTGGCCCCGGTGCGCTTGGCTGCCGGTGCCCGCTTGGCAGCGGGTGCGCGCTTCGCGACGGCGCGCTTGGCAGCCGGCTTGGCCGCCGTTGCCCGCTTGGCAACACGCCGCTTCGCGGTACGTTTGGCCGACGCACGCTTCGCAGTGCCACCGCGCACTGCCGAGGAGACTTTTCCAATCGCCTTGCGCAACTCGCTGTCGATCTTCTCGACCGACTTCTCGAGGCCCGCGAGTCTCTTCTCCAGCTCGCCGACGGGCAGTGCCTTGACGAGACCCTGAACCGCCTTGAGGAGATCTGCACCGGCGCCCCTGCGCGGTGCCGCCGCGCGTGCCCGGCGAACCGTGGCTTTGACGCCTCGCTTTGCGGTGCCGCCCTTGCTTCGTCTGGTCCTGGCCATATGCTGAGAGCCTCCGTTGGTGGTGACAGCCAGCGGTCTGCCGGCTGCCAGTCCTGCGTTTTGGACAGGGAGCGGATAATCGCCCCCGTCAGGATCGTCATATAGCATGCAGCCTACATACACAGATGTCAACGTGCGAGGGCGATCGTTACCACCGCAAAGGTGCTCGCGGGTGCCTTCCAACCGGTGCAGTCCGCCGTGTTACGCGACGTCGGTGACGCGATGACAGACGCGCTGACGCGGCTCGCATGCGTGCGGCGTGGGTCGGCGCGTGGCACCTGACACCGCACGCGCCGCGACCGCAGACCGCGGCTCGCTGTGTGTGGAGGCTCTCAGCGCTCGGCTCCCCGCCGCGTCCCACCCACATGAGACGCGACCGTTGCGCCGCGCGCAAGCAGTCCTCTCCCGTCAATCGAGCTGGCGGTACCAGAGTGAGGTTGGACGCAGCCTGGAGCGGTCAGGCCGCATGGCGTAGTCGGGAATCACCCCCACCTTGACCCATCCCATGTGGGCGTAGAGGTGCTCGGCGTCGCTGCCCGTCTCGGTGTCGAGGATCAGCAGCGTGCGCCCCAGGGCCCGGGCTTCGGTCTCCAGTTGCTTCATGAGGCGCGCGCCCACGCCCAGCCGCCGCGCGGAGCGATGGACCAGCATCTTCTGCACCTCGGCGCGGTGGGTGGCGTTGGATTGCCAGGAGAGCACCAGCTGCACGCAGCCCACCAGCCGGTCCTCGAGGAAGGCTGCGAGCACGACCCGGCGACCCAGATCCATCTCGTTGAGCACGCCGGCGAACCAGTCCCGGGCCTCGTAGTGAGCGAGCGGAGCGACGAAGCTCACCGACGCGCCTCCCTCCACGGAGTCGACCAGCAGGTCGGCGAGGTCGTCGAGGTGACGCCGGGCGGAGAGGGCGTCGAGGCGGCGGATGACCACCTCGGGCCGGCGCCTGGCGGCGGGCTCGGGCACTGCAGTCACGGCAGAAGGTTACATGCCGGGTGAGCGGGTGCATCATCGACGCTGATGCCGGAAGTTCGCGCCCCCACCTATCGGGCGATGGTTCTCCGCGAGCGAGGCGCCCCGCTCGCCGTGGAGGAGCGTCGCGTGCCCGAGCCCCGGGGCCACCAGGTGGTGCTGCGGATGGCGGCCTGCGCCGTCTGCCGCACAGATCTCCACGTCGTGGACGGCGAGCTGGACCGCGGTCTCCTCCCCATCGTGCTCGGGCATCAGGTGGTGGGCAGGGTGGTGTCGGCCGGCCCGGATTCCGCCCTGCAGGTGGGAGAGCGGGTCGGCGTGCCGTGGCTGGCCTCGGCCTGCGGAAGCTGCGAGATGTGTGCCGCCGGTCGCGAGAACCTCTGCGCCTCTGCCAGCTTCACGGGCTGTGATGTCGACGGTGGTTTCGCCGAGCTCACCCTGGCCGACTCCCGCTTCTGCCTCCGCCTGCCCGGCGGGTACTCGGACGTCCAGTCGGCGCCGCTGCTCTGCGCCGGTCTCATCGGCTTCCGAGCGCTCCGGATGGCGGGCCATGCTTCGCGGTTGGGGCTGTACGGCTTCGGCAGCGCCGCGCACCTGATCGCGCAGGTGGCCCGCCACCGTGAAGCCGCCGTGTACGCCTTCACGCGGGCCGGGGATCTCGCCGGCCAGGAGGTTGCCCGCAGCCTGGGGGCGACGTGGGCGGGGGACAGCACCGGCCCTGCTCCCGCGCCACTCGACGCCGCGATCATCTTCGCCCCGGCCGGCGAACTGGTTCCGCTCGCGCTGAAGGCGGTGCGACCCGGGGGCACCGTGGTCTGCGCCGGCATCCATATGAGCGACATCCCCGGTTTCCCCTACTCGCTGCTCTGGGGGGAGCGCTCGCTCCGCTCCGTGGCGAATCTCACGCGGAAGGACGGCGCCGAGTTCATGGCGCTGGCGGGGGAGGTGCGGATCGAGGTCCTGACCGAGGTGCTCCCCCTGGCCCAGGCGGACCGGGCCCTGGAACTGGTCCGGACGGGTCGGGTCCGGGGGACCGCAGTCCTGGTTCCGGACTGAGAGAGCGGGCCTCATGCGGGGAGCGGCAGTGGCGCAGGCCATCCGCCAGCCGCGGCGCGCTCGCGGGAGGTGTGGGATCCTGGCGAGCGGGTACAAATGTCCCGATGACCGAGCACAGCGCCGAGCTTCTTCCGATCCTTCCTCTTGACGAGGTCGTCGTCCTGCCCCACATGACCGTGACCGTCGCGGTCCAGGGGGAGGCCCAGCGCGCCGCGATCGAGGCGGCCAACCAGGGCAACCGCCTCGTCCTGCTGGTCCCGCGCATCGAGGGCAAGTTCGGCAGCATCGGCACCGTCGCGCGCGTGCAGGAATCGGGCAAGCTGCCCACCGGGGCCGAGGTCTCGATCCTCACCGGGCAGTACCGCGCCCGCCTCGGCGCCGGGCAGGCAGACGTGGGCGGCGCGCTCTGGGTGCAGGTCGACCCCGCTCCGGACGACGAGACCCCCTCCGAGGCTGTGGTCGAATTGGCGCGCGAGTATCGCGCGCTGGTCGAGAGCCTGCTGGAGATCCGCGGTGCCAGCGGTGCCATCCAGTTCCTCCGCGAAGCCCGCGCCCCCGGACACCTGGCCGATCTCTCGGGATACTCCCCCGACTTCAGCCTGGCCCAGAAGCTGGAGATCCTGGAAGCCCTCGACGTCGAGAAGCGGCTCACCCTCGTCATCGCCTGGACCAAGGAGGCGCTCGGCGAGGCCGACCTCAAGGACCGCATCCGCACCGAGGTGGCCGAGGGGATGCAGAAGACTCAGCGCGAGTTCATCCTGCGCCAGCAGCTCGAGACCATCAAGAAGGAACTGGGCGAGGGCGGCGACGACGTCGTCTCCACCTATCGCAAGCGGCTCGCCGACGCCGGCATGCCGGAGAAGGTGGCGGCCGAGGTGGAGCACGAGATCGACCGGCTGGAGCGCACCAGCGAGCAGAGCCCCGAGCACGGCTGGATCCGCACCTACCTGGACTGGATGCTCGACCTCCCGTGGAACGTCCGCTCCGACGACAACTTCGACCTCAGGGCGGCTCGCCAGGTGCTGGACGTGGACCACACCGGCCTCGAGGATGTGAAGGACCGGATCATCGAGTTCCTCGCGGTCCGCAAGCTGCGCCAGGAGCGCGGGCTGGAGGTGATCGGCGGGCGGGGCTCGGGCGCGATCATCACGCTGGTCGGCCCGCCCGGCGTGGGCAAGACCTCGCTCGGCGAGTCGGTGGCGCGCGCCCTGGGGCGCAAGTTCGCCCGGGTGTCCCTCGGCGGCATCCGCGACGAGGCCGACGTCCGCGGCTTCCGCCGAACCTACGTGGGCGCCCAGCCGGGTCGCATCGTCCGTGCCCTCAAGGAGGCGGGCACCAAGAACCCGGTCATCATGCTGGACGAGATCGACAAGGTCGGCGCCGACTGGCGCGGCGACCCCTCGGCGGCGCTCCTCGAGGTGCTGGACCCGGCCCAGAACAACACCTTCCGGGACCACTACCTGGAGGTCGACCTCGACCTCTCCGAGGTGCTCTTCATCCCCACCGCCAACGTCTCGGAGACCATCCCCGCGCCGCTCCTCGACCGGATGGAGCTGATCCGGCTCGACGGTTACACCGAGCAGGAGAAGCTGGCCATCGCCCGCGACCATCTGCTCCCGCGCCAGGTCGCTCAGGCCGGGCTGCGACCGGAGGAGATCGAGGTCGGCGACGACGCCATCCTCAAGGTGGTCACCGACCACACCCGCGAGGCGGGGGTCCGCAATCTGGAGCGCGAGCTGGGCCGGATCACCCGCAAGCTGGCCACCCGGATCGCCACCGGCGCCGTGGACACGCCAGTTAAGGTCGGATCTGACCAGATCAGGGACTATCTCGGCAGGCCCAAGTTCGACAATGAGGTGGAGGAGAGGACCGCGGTTCCGGGGGTGGCCACCGGGCTGGCCGTCACCGGGGCAGGCGGCGACGTGCTCTTCGTTGAGGCGGCCGCCAGCGGTTCCGATGGCAACCTGACCTTGACCGGGCAGCTGGGTGACGTGATGAAGGAGTCCGCGCAGATCGCGCTCTCCTACGTCCGTTCCCACGCCGAGCGCCTGGGGGTCAGCGCCGAGGCCGCGGCCAAGGGCTTCCACATCCACGTCCCCGAGGGGGCGGTGCCCAAGGATGGCCCCTCGGCCGGGGTGACCATGACCACGGCGATCGTCAGCCTGCTCACCGGGCGCCCGGTGCGGAGCACCGTGGGGATGACCGGCGAGGTCACCCTGCAGGGGCTGGTGCTGCCCATCGGCGGGGTCAAGCAGAAGGTGCTCGCCGCCCACCGCATGGGGCTCACGGAGGTGATCCTGCCACGGCGCAACGAGAAGGACCTCGACGACGTGCCCGAGAGCGTCCGCACGGCCATGAAGTTCCACCTGGCGAGCCGCGTCGACGACGTGCTCGCCGTCGCCCAGGAGCCGCCCCGCGTGGAGGCCGGCGCAGCCGCCTGAGCCGCCGATAGAACGCGGCCGGGCGATCGCGCCTTGCGGGTTGTTTCCACCCCGTCGCAGCCGCTGCG